>NZ_JBSGXD010000004.1:0-142430 GCF_053609225.1 Rhodococcus sp. NPDC054953
GGCGGCACGGGCGGCACGGGCGGTGGCGGTGGCGGTGGCCTGTACGGCGGTGGCGGCGGCACCGCGGGCGGCGGCGGTGGATCGTCGCTGGTTCCCGACGGCGGGTCGATCAAGCTGTCCGCGCCCGGGTATCGCGCCAAGCTGTCGATCTCGTACACCTCGGAGTCCGCCCTCGGGAGCAGTTCCGGAAGCGCCGACTCCGGCAGTGCGGGCAGCTCGGATTCCGGCAGTGCGGGCAGCTCCGGCACCGGCAGCGCGGGCAGCTCCGACCTGTTCGGCAGCAGCTGACCCCGGACCGCACCGATCGACCGCGGCCGCCATCCCCCTGGGTGGCGGCCGCGAGGCGGTTACGTGCACGGGTCAGGCGGCGGTGACCGCCAATCCGACCGTGCCGGTTCTGCCCCGGCGCAGCAGGCTGCCCTTCATCGTCAGCCACCCGAGGATCCCGTACCGTTTCGCGATGGCGTCGCGCGCATGGTCGCTGCCCGAGAGGTCGAGGATTTCGGCGCTCGCCTCGACGGCCGCGCCCTTCGGGTTGCCGCGGGCGTCGCACGCGGCGACCGTGACCCGGGGGTTGCGCCGGATCCGCTTGACCTTCCACGACTCGGTGACCGTCCACATCAGCAGCCGGTCCCCGTCCGCCGCCGCCCACAGCGGGGTCGGCACCGGCGTACCATCGTTGCGGAACGTGGTGAGCAGGACGTACTTCGCCGCGGCGACGTCGCCGAATGAGGCACTCATGACAGCATCCTAGGGGCTGTGGTCCCGGTCACCGGGACGCCGTCCGTGTGAGATTCCGTAAAACCCTACTTTGGCCAGGTGCAGGCGTGGGGGTTTCGGCTTGCGGGAATTTCCTTTGACTGACGGCAGACGGGTATCACGTGACAACAACAGACCAGATCCGGGCCGAGGAGGCGCCGGGCAGCGGCCGCCGCAGCGGCTGGTATGACCGGCAGCGGCCGGCCTGGGTGATCATCGCGGTGCTCGTCGCGGTGGAAATCATCAGCGCGTTCGAGACCTCGATGGTGTATGCCGCGATCCCCACGTTCATCACCGAGTTCAACAGTGACGCCGCGACCGTCGGCTGGGCGGTGACGGCGTTCCTGCTGGTGGCGGCCGCGTCGGCGGCGGTCTGCGGGCGCCTCGGCGACATGTACGGTCGCGAACGCGTGCTGGTCGTGCTGCTCGCCGCCGCCGCGGTCGGGTCGGTCGTCAGCGCCGTCGGCGACAGCATCGGCTGGATCATCGCCGGGCGCGCCATCCAGGGTGTGGCCGGTGCGATCCTGCCGCTGTGCATCGGCCTGGCCCGCGAACACCTGCCCGCGGCGCGGGTCCCGGTCGCGGTCGCGATCATCTCCGGTTCCGCGGTCGCCGCCGGTTCCGCCGCGCTGCTGATCGCGGGCATCATGCTCGACCACGCGACCTGGCACATGATCTTCGTCGTCGCCGCGGTGTACGCGGTCGGCGCGATCGCCCTCGTCGTGTTCGTGCTGCCGTGGCGCAGGCCGACCGGGACGCGGGAGACCGTCGACTACGTCGGCGCCGTCGCGTTCGTGCCCGCGATCGCCGCGGTCCTGCTCGGTGTCAACAAGTCCACCACCTGGGGGTGGACCGATCCCGCCACGCTCGGCCTGGTGCTCGGCGGCGTCGCGGCGCTGGTGCTGTGGGTGCTGTGGGAACTGCGCACCACCTCGCCGATCGTCAACATCCGGCAGTTCTCGAACCGCAAGTTCTCGCTGACGATGCTCGCGACGTTCGCGATCTCGATCGGCCCGATCGGCGTGACCACGATGATCATCCCGATCGTTCTGCAGTCCCCGACCGACGCGCCGATCGGTCTCGGCCTGACCCCGACCAACGCCGGATGGCTGTCCTTCGCCGGGTCGATGTTCGGGTTCGTCTGCACCCCGCTCAGCGGGCGGATCGCCGCCGCCGTCGGCGCCCGCGCCTCGATGCTCCTCGGCAGCGTCCTGTTCCTGCTCGGCAACCTGATGCTGTTCGTCTTCCACGACTCCGTCGTCGGCATGATGATCATGGTCATCACCGTGTCGGTGGCGACGGCCTTCGCCTACACCGCGCTGCCGAACCTGCTCGTCGAGGCGGTCCCCGAGCACTCCACCAGTGAGGCCACCGGAACCAACGCCGTCATCCGCACCGGCGGCAGCGGCATCGGTGTGTCGATCGCGACGATGATCCTCACCAGCACCGCACTCTCGAGCGGCCTGAACACGACCAGCGGCCTGAACGCGATCGTCGCGATGCTGACGGTGACGTCCATCGCCGCGATCGGCTTCACCCTGCTGATCCGCCGCGGCAAGGCGACCATCGCCTGACGCCGTGGTGTGACCCGAAAAGGGGCCGAACCGGAATTCCGGTTCGGCCCCTTTCGGCTGTGTCCGCCGGGTCAGCGGTCCTCGAGGTCGCCCTCCGACTCGAGGTACACCTGCCGCAACCCGGCGAGGACCTCCGGATCGGGCTCCTCCCACATCGTCCGCTCCACCGCCTCGAGCAGACGCTCGGCGATCCCGTGCAGCGCCCACGGGTTCGACTTCTCCATGAACTCGCGGTTCTGCTGGTCCAGCACGTACGTCTGCGCCAGCTTCTCGTACATCCAGTCCGCGACGACATTGGTGGTGGCGTCGTACCCGAACAGGTAGTCCACCGTCGCGGCCATCTCGAACGCGCCCTTATATCCGTGCCTGCGCATCGCCTCGAGCCACCGCGGATTCACCACCCGGGCCCGGAACACCCGCGCGGTCTCCTCGGACAGGGTGCGGGTGCGGACCGCGTCGGGCCGGGTGCTGTCCCCGATGTACGCCTCCGGATCCTTCCCGGTCAGCGCGCGGACGGTGGCGACCATGCCGCCGTGGTACTGGAAGTAGTCGTCGGAGTCGGCGATGTCGTGCTCGCGGGTGTCGGTGTTCTTCGCGGCCACCGCGATCCGCCGGTACGCGGTGCGCATGTCGTCGCCCGCCGGGGCACCGTCGAGGCCGCGACCGTACGCGTAGCCGCCCCACGTGGTGTACACCTGCGCCAGGTCGGCGTCGTCGCGCCAGTTCTTCGAATCGATCAGCTGCAGCAGGCCCGCGCCGTAGGTGCCGGGCTTGGACCCGAAGATGCGGGTGGTGGCGCGCCGCTCGTCGCCGTGCTCGGCGAGGTCGGCCTGCGCGTGCGAGCGGACGAAGTTCCGATCGGCAGGCTCGTCGAGGGCGGCGACCATCCGGACCGCGTCGTCCAGCAGGGCGAGGACGTGCGGGAACGCGTCCCGGAAGAAGCCGGAGATGCGGACCGTGACGTCGACTCGCGGGCGACCCAGCTCGTCGAGCGGAATCACCTCCAGCGAGGTGACGCGCCGCGACGCCTCGTCCCACACCGGCCGCACACCGAGCAGCGCGAGCACCTCGGCGATGTCGTCGCCGGAGGTGCGCATCGCGGAGGTGCCCCACACGCTCAGGCCCACCGACGTCGGGTACGCGCCGTGGTCGGCGACATACCGGGAGAGCAGCGATTCCGCCATCGCCTGCCCGGTCTCCCACGCCAACCGCGACGGGACCGCCTTCGGGTCGACGGAGTAGAAGTTGCGGCCGGTGGGCAGCACGTTCACCAGCCCCCGCAGCGGCGACCCGGACGGCCCGGGCTCGATGAACCGGCCGTCGAGGGCGCGCAGCACCTGCTCGATCTCGCGTCCGGTCCCGCGCAGCCGCGGCACCACCTCGGTGGCCGCGAACTCGAGCACCGCGACCACGTCGCCGCCGTGCTCGGCACCGATCTCCTTGGCCCGCGCGGGATCCCAGCCGGCCGCCTGCAGGGCGGCGACCAGGCCGTGCGCGGTCTCCTCGATCTCGTCGACCCGGCCGCGGTTCTCGTCGCCCGCCTCGCTGAGGCCGAGCGCCTCCCGCAGGCCGGGGACGGTGCGCTCGCCGCCCCACATCTGCTTTGCCCGCAGCACCGCCAGCACCAGCTCGACCTCGGCGTCCCCGTCCGGGGCCTGCCCGAGGATGTGCAGCCCGTCCCGGATCTGCACGTCCTTGATCTCGCACAGCCACCCGTCGACGTGCAGCAGCATGTCGTCGAAGACGTCCTCCTCGGGGCGTTCGGCGAGCCCGAGGTCGTGGTCCATCTTCGCCGCCCGCATCAGCGTCCAGATCTGCTGCCGGATCGCGGGCAGCTTCGCCGGGTCGAGCGCGGAGATGTTCGAGTGCTCGTCGAGGAGTTGCTCGAGCCGGGAGATGTCGCCGTACGACTCGGCGCGCGCCATCGGCGGGATCAGGTGGTCGACGAGGGTGGCGTGCGCGCGGCGTTTCGCCTGGGTGCCCTCGCCGGGGTCGTTGACCAGGAACGGGTAGATCAGCGGCAGGTCGCCGAGGGCGGCGTCGGTGCCGCAGGAGGCGGACATGCCGAGCGTCTTGCCGGGCAGCCACTCCAGGTTGCCGTGCTTGCCGAGGTGCACGATCGCGTCCGCCCCGAACCCGCCCGCCGCGGTCTCCGCGGCGAGCCAGCGGTACGCGGCCAGGTAGTGGTGGCTCGGCGGCAGGTCCGGGTCGTGGTAGATCGCGACCGGGTTTTCGCCGAATCCGCGCGGCGGCTGCACCATCAGCACCACGTTCCCGACCCGCAGCGCGGCGATCACGATCTCACCCGCCGGGTCGGCCGACCGGTCCACGTACAGTTCACCCGGCGCGGCACCCCAGTGCTCCTCGACGCCCTCCCTCAGGTCTGCGGGCAGGGTGGCGAACCACTCCCGGTAGCGGGCCGCGGAGATCCGGATCGGGTTGCCCTCCAACTGCTCCGCGGACAGCCAGTCGGGGTCCTGTCCGCCCGCGGCGATCAGCGCGTGGATCAGCGCGTCGCCGTCGCCGGACTCCAGTCCGGGCAGCGCGTCCTCGCCGTCGCGCGGCCCGAGGTCGTAGCCGGCCTCCCGCATCGCGGTCAGCAGCGCGATCGCGCTCGCCGGGGTGTCCAGGCCGACCGCGTTGCCGATCCGGGCGTGCTTGGTCGGGTACGCGGACAGCATCAGCGCGATCTTCTTGTCGGCGTTGCGGAGGTGCCGCAGCCGCGCGTGCCGCACCGCGATCCCGGCGACCCGGGCGGCGCGCTCCGGGTCGGGGACGTAGGCGGTCAGGCCGTCCTCGTCGATCTCCTTGAACGAGAACGGCACCGTGATGATCCGGCCGTCGAACTCCGGCACCGCGACCTGCGTCGCCACGTCCATCGGGGACAGTCCGTCGTCGTTCGCCTCCCACCCGTCGCGGCTGCCGGTCAGGCACAGGCCCTGCAGGATCGGGATGTCGAGCGCGGCGAGCGCGGTGACATCCCACGACTCGTCATCCTCGCCGGCGGACGCTCCCGCCGGCTTGGTGCCGCCAGCGGCGAGGACGGTGACCACCATCGCGTCCACCGTCGACAGCAGTTCGAGCAGCTCCGGTTCCGCGGTGCGCAGCGACGCGCAGAAGATCGGCAGCGGGGTCGCGCCCGCGTCCTCGATCGCCCGGCACAGCGCCTCGACGTACGCGGTGTTCCCGGCCAGATGCTGCGCCCGGTAGTACAGCACCGCCACCGTCGGCGTCCCCGCCTGGTTCCCTAATGTCACATTGGGGTCCGTCAAGTGACCCGATGTGACATTAGGGACCGTGCGGTCGAGGACACCCCAGTTAGGCAGGTGCACGGCAGGCTCGAAGCCGTGGCCGGTGAGCAGCACGGTGTCGGACAGGAAATGGTGCAGCTGGCGCAGGTTCTCGGCGCCGCCCTCCGCGAGGTAGGTGTGCGCCTCCGCGGCGATGCCCGCCGGGACCGTCGAGCACTCCATCAGCTCGGCGTCCGGGGCGAGCTCGCCGCCGAGCACGACGGTCGGCAGCCCGGACGCGAGGACCGCGTCGATGCCGTCCTCCCAGGCCCGGCGGCCGCCGAGAATCCGGACCACCGCGAGGTCGACGCCGTCGAGCAGGCCGGGGAGGTCGTCCACGAGCAGCCGGGCGGGATTCGCCCAGCGGTAGTCGGCGCCGCTGGCACGGGCGCTGAGCAGGTCGGTGTCGGATGTCGACAGCAGCAGGATCACGCAGGCCTCCTCGGGGTTTCGCGCCCCGTTCGGATTCGGTTCGGTTCGGTTCTGCGGCAGTGGAGGGTCTGACTTCCCGGCCGGGTGACCGGGTCACAGTGGCGCGACCGCACCGGAGTTCCACCGGCTTCCTCGTGCACTGCCGCATTCGCCGGTGATGGTACCGGCCCACGCCGCTCGCCCCGCAGGCTCCGCCCCGTACCCTGGACGGCGATGTCCGGTTCCGATGATCCCCGCTCCCGCCCCGACGCCTGCCCGGGAGCGCTCCAGGTGCACCGGGCCGCGGACGGCGCCCTGTCCCGGGTCCGGTTGCCCGGCGGCACGATCACAGGCCCGCAGCTCCAGGTCCTCGCCGACGCGGCCCGCGACCTCGGCGCCGGTGAACTCGAACTCACCTCCCGCGGCAACATCCAACTGCGGGCCGTCACCGACCCCGACGCGTTCGCGGACCGGCTCGCCGCGGCGGGGCTGCTGCCGTCGGTCAGCCACGAGCGGGTCCGCAACATCCTGGCCACCCCGCTGTCCGGGCGGATCGGTGGGTTCGTCGACGTCCGCGGCTGGGTGGCGGACCTCGACGCCCGGCTGTGCGCCGACCCCGACCTCGCGGACCTGCCGGGCCGGGTGCTGTTCACGCTCGACGACGGGCGCGGCGACGTCACCGCGCTGGGCGGCGACCTCGGCCTGCACGCCGTCACCCCGGCCGAGGTGGCGCTGATCCTCGCGGGCCGCGACCACGGGATTCGCCTGCCGGTCGGGGACGGGGTCGCGACCTTGACCGCCGCGGCGCGGGTGTTGCGGGAGATTCGCGGAACCCGGTGGCGGCTGCACGAGGTCGACGACGGGCCGCGCCGCGTGCTCGATCTCCTTGGCCTGGCGCCTGCGGCGGCGGCGCTCGACCTGGCAGCCGACTCCCCCGGTCCGATCGGGTGGCTCGACCAGCCCGACGGCCGGGTCACGCTCGCGGCGGGCCTGCGGTACGGGGTGCTGCCTGCGCGGTTGGCGGACTTCCTGGTCGCGGTCGAGCATCCGATCTCGGTCACCCCGTGGCGGTCGGTGCTGCTGCACGACCTCGACGAGGGTGTCGCCGAGCAGGTGGTTCGGGTGCTCGCGCCGATGGGGCTGATCTTCGATGCCGAGTCGCCGTGGCTGCAGGTCACCGCCTGTGCGGGACGCCCCGGCTGCGCGAAGTCGCTGGCCGACGTCCGCGGCGACGCGACCGCGGCGGTGCAGTCCGGTGACCTGCCCGCCCCGGGCCGCCAGCACTGGTCCGGGTGCGACCGCCGGTGCGGCCGCCCCCGCGGTGAGGTGACCGACATCGTCGCCACCGGTGACGGCTACCGGGTGGATCCCCCGACACCCTGACCCCATATCGTGGAACACATGACCGAGTACATCCGCGACGGCGCCGAGATCTACCGCCAGTCGTTTGCCACGATCCGGGCCGAAGCCGACCTGACGGGGTTTCCCGCGGATGTCTCGCAGGCGGTCGTGCGGATGATCCACGCCTGCGGTCAGGTCGATCTGACCACCGATGTCGCGTTCACCCCCGGTGTGGTGTCCACGGCCCGCCGGGCGCTGCGCACCGGCGCGACGATCTTCTGTGACGCCACCATGGTCGCGTCGGGGGTGACCCGGAAGCGGTTGCCCGCCAAGAACGACGTCGTGTGCCTGCTCGGCGACCCGCGGGTTCCGGTGATCGCCGAGCGACTCGGCAACACCCGGTCGGCGGCCGCGCTGGAACTGTGGGGACCGAGGCTCGAGGGCGCGGTCGTCGCGATCGGCAACGCACCCACCGCGCTGTTCCACCTCCTCGACATGATTGACCAGGGCGCACCGAAGCCGGCGGCGATCATCGGCTGCCCGGTCGGGTTCATCGGCGCCGCCGAATCCAAGGAGGACCTGATCGCCCGCGCCGGCGACATCGACTACCTGGTGGTGCGGGGCCGGCGCGGCGGCAGCGCGATCACCGCCGCCGCCCTCAACGCGATCGCCAGCGAGGTCGAGTGATGGCCGGCACCCTCTACGGCATCGGACTCGGGCCCGGCGACCCGGAACTGGTGACGGTCAAGGCCGCCCGGATCATCGGCGAGGCCGACGTGATCGCGTTCCACTCCGCCAGGCACGGCCGCAGCATCTCCCGCGCCGTTGCCGCCCCGTACCTGCGGGACGGGCAGATCGAGGAGCACCTCGTCTACCCGGTGACCACCGAGACCGTCGACCATCCCGGCGGCTATCAGGGCGCCATCGACGACTTCTACGCCGAGGCCGCGGCGACCCTCGCCGCGCACCTTGCGGCGGGTCGCACCGTGGCGCTGCTCGCCGCCGGGGACCCGCTGTTCTACAGCTCCTACATGCACATGCACAAGCGGCTGTGCGACCGGTTCGACGCGGAGGTGATCCCCGGCGTCACCTCGATCAGCGCCGCGTCCGCGGCGCTGGGGGTGCCGCTCGTCGAACGCGACGAGGTGCTCACCGTGCTGCCCGGCACCCTGCCCGCGGAGGAACTCACCCGCCGACTCCGGGAGACGGACTCCGCGGCGATCCTCAAGCTGGGGCGCACCTTCCCGACCGTGCGGCGGGCCCTCGCCGATGCCGGTCGGCTCGCGGAGGCGTCCTACGTCGAACGTGCCAGCACCGCCGGGCAGCGGGTGCAGCCGCTCGCCGACGTCGACGAGACGGCGGTCCCGTACTTCTCGATCGCGATCGTGCCCAGCCCGTCGAACAACCCGGCCGCGCAGATCCGTCCGGGCTCCGGTGAGGTCGTGGTCGTCGGTCTCGGGCCCGGTGATGACGCGTGGACCACCCCGGAGGTGCGGGACGCGCTCGCCGGCGCCACCGACATCGTCGGCTACACCACCTACGTGAACCGGGTGCCGGTGCGGCCCGGGCAGCACCGGCACGCCAGCGACAACAAGGTCGAATCGGAGCGCGCCGCGATGGCCCTCGATCTCGCGAAGCGCGGCGCCCGCGTCGCCGTCGTGTCGTCCGGTGACCCCGGCGTTTTCGCGATGGCAGCGGCGGTCGTCGAGATGGCGGGCGACGAGCAGTGGCGGGACGTGCCGGTGCGGGTGCTGCCCGGGTTGACCGCCGCGCACGCCGTCGCCAGCCGGGTCGGCGCCCCCCTCGGCCACGACTACGCGATGATCTCGCTGTCGGACCGGCTCAAGCCGTGGGACATCGTCGCCCAGCGGATCTCCGCGGTCGCGGCCGCCGACATGGCAATGGCGATCTACAACCCGGCGTCCCGCTCGCGGACCTGGCAGGTCGCGGCGATGAAGGACCTGCTGCTCGAGCACCGCTCCCCCGACACCCCGGTGATCGTCGGCCGCGACGTCGCGGGCCCCGAGGAGAGCGTCCGGATCGTGCCGCTCGGCGACCTCGAACCGTCCGAGATCGACATGCGGACCCTGCTGATCGTCGGCTCGTCGCAGACGGCGGTCGTCGATTCGGGCGGTGAGCGGAAGGTGTTCACGCCGCGCCGCTACCCGGGCTGAGCGGGCCCGGCGCCGTCTCGCCGGCGGCCCGGGAAGAATTTTTCCGGGCGGTGTCGAATCCGGTGGGCGCCGTTCGACTCACAGGTAGACGGCGGGGACAGGCCCCGCCGGACACCCAAGGAGTCATCATGCCCCGCTACCTGTCCCTCATCCGCGTCGACGAGCGCACCGGCCCGGCCGACGGTCCGAGCCCCGAACTGATGGAACGGATGGGGGCGCTGCTCGAGGAGATCACCAAGGCCGGGGTCATGCTCGAGACCCAGGGCCTGACACCGAGCTCGGAGGGCACCCGCGTCACCTGGTCCGGTGGTCAGCTCAGCTACACCGACGGCCCGTTCACCGAAAGCAAGGAGGTGGTCGGCGGCTACGCGATCATGCAGTGCAAGGACAAGGCCGAGGCACTCGAATGGTCGCGGCGATTCCTGCAGGTTCATGAGGAGTATTGGACGATCACGCTGGAGCTGCGGCAGATCGCCGAGGAGTGAGCTTGCGAACTCCGCATTTGCACCGAGGAGTGAGCTTGCGAACTCCGCATTTGCACCGAGGAGTGAGCTTGCGAACTCCGCGTTTGCACCGAGGAGTGAGCTCTTGACCGGTCCCCACGGGTCTGCTGTCATCGGACCCGTGGGGACGCCGCCGGTGCACGAGGTCGTCGAGACGGTGTTCCGGATCGAGTCGGCCCGGATCATCGCGGCCGCCGCCCGGATCGTGTGCGATGTCGGGCTGGCCGAGCAGGTCGCGCAGGACGCCCTCGTCGCCGCGTTGGAGCAGTGGCCGGTGCGCGGGATTCCGGATCAGCCGGGTCCGTGGCTGATCTCCACCGCCCGGCATCGCGCCGTCGACCTGGTGCGCAGGGAGCAGAACTATGCCCGCAAGCTCGCCGAGGTCGGGCGGACGCTGGACGAGCAGTGCGCGCCGGAGCTGCCCGACCCGGACGCGATCGATGACGACCTGCTGCGGCTGATCTTTGTTGCCTGCCATCCGGTGCTGTCGACGACGGCCCGGATCGCGCTCACCCTGAAGCTGCTCGGCGGTCTGACCACCGGTGAGATTGCCCGCGCGACGCTCAGCGCCGAGGCGGCGGTCGCACAGCGGATCGTGCGGGCCAAGCGTGTTCTTGCGGCGCGTCGGGTGCCGTTCGAGGTGCCGACGGGTGCCGAGCGCGCCGCCCGGCTGTCGTCGGTGCTGGAGGTCATCTACCTGATCTTCAACGAGGGCTACTCGGCGACCGCCGGTGACGACCTGCTGCGGCCTGCGCTGTGCGAGGAGTCGCTTCGGCTGGCCCGGGTGCTGGCGGCGTTGCTGCCCGCCGAACCCGAGACGCACGGGCTGCTGGCGTTGCTGAGCCTGCAGGCGTCCCGCAGCGGCGCGCGGGTCGACGCCGCCGGGGCGCCGGTGCTGCTCGCGGACCAGGACCGGGGCCGCTGGAATCGGCTGCTGATCCGGCTCGGCATGGAGTCGTTGCTGCTGGCGGGGACGGGACCGTATTCGCTGCAGGCGGCGATCGCCGCCTGCCATGCCAGGGCCGCCCGCTTCGAGGACACCGACTGGGCGACGATCGCGGTGCTGTACGAGCGGCTGTACGCGGTGTCCCCGTCCCCGGTGGTGCTGCTGAACCGGGCGGTCGCGGTGGCGCAGGCGGACGGGCCGCGGGCGGCGCTGGTGCTCGTGGACGCGCTCGCCGACGACCCGGCGCTGCGCGGCTATCACCTGCTGGCCAGCGTCCGCGGCGACCTGCTCGCCCGGCTCGGACGCGACGATGCCGCCCGCGCCGAGTTCGTCCGGGCCGCCGACCTGACCCGGAATCGGGCCGAGCGTGCCCTGCTGCTGCGGCGCGCCGATGCGGTGGGCGACGCCGACGGTCGGGGCCGGTCGGGCGGGGCGGGTGTGCGCTGAGTCAGGAGGGCGCGGCGCTGCCGTCCCAGTGGGCACGGGCGGCGGCGAACAGGTTGACGCACACCGCGACGAGGTCGTCGGGGTCGTCGCGGCTGCCGTCCATCAGCCAGTCGACGAGGAGGTGGTTGACGCCGCCGACCAGGGCCGTCGCGGTCAGCTGCTGGGTGCGTCCGGGCGGTTGGGTGCCGCCGGCCGCCCAGATGGTCAGCACGGTGTCCACGAAGTCGCGCAGCACGCGGTGGCGGCGCCGCTCCATGTCCGGTGAGACGCCGACGACCTCGATGAGCACCACCCGCGCACGGCGCGGGTCGACGGTCAGGTGTCGGATGAAGGCCTCGAGTCCGGCCGCGGTGAGTGCGTCGAGATCCGGTCCCTCCTTGCCGAGTGCGGCGAGGGTCGCCGCGTGCATCGCCGCGGACAGGTCGTCGTACAGCGCGGCGAGGCAGACCTCCTTGGTGGGGAACGACTCGTAGAAGGAGCGCTCGGTGACGGCGGCGCCGCGGCAGATCTGCTTGATCGACGTCGGCGCGTAGCCTGCGGTGCCGAACTGCTCCAACGCGGAGTCGAGGATCGCGGACCGGCGTGCCCGTTGCCGTTCGTCGGGGGCGAGACCGGAGTACCGGCGGCCGGGTGGTTTCGGGTCCGGGTGCGTCACGTCGGATCCTGTCATGGGTCTTCCCTTCCTGCCGACGAGGTGCAATGCTAGCCGCCAGACCATTGTGACAATCTGGATTGTCAGATGCCCGGGCGGGCATGCGGGCGATCCGAGAGGTGGGGCGGCACGTCATGACGACAACACTGGCCGGGCGCATCGTTGCGGTCACCGGCGGCGCGCAGGGCATCGGGCGGGAGATCGCGCGCCGACTGGCGGCGGACGGCGCGCGGGTGGCGATCGGCGACCGTGACCTCACCGCAGCCCGTAAGACCGCCGCGGCGCTGCCGGGGCAGGTCCGCGCCTTCGCCCTCGACGTGACCGACACCGAATCGTTCCAGGGGTTTCTGGCCGAGGTCACCGAGGCGTGGGGGCCGCTGGACGTGCTGGTGAACAACGCCGGGGTGATGTGGGTGGGAGCCTTCGACACCGAACCCGAGGCCGCGACCGACCGGATGCTCGCGGTGAACCTGCACGGGGTGATCCGCGGTGTTCGCCTGGTGGCGCCGGGGATGCGCGCCCGGGGCAGCGGCCACATCGTCACCGTCGCCTCGGCCGCGTCCCGGCTCGCACCTCCCGGCGAATCCACCTACGCCGCAACCAAGCACGGCGTCCTTGGCTACCTCACCGGCGTTCGCGAGGAGTTGCGGGGCAGCGGGGTGCAGGTCTCGGTGATCATGCCCGGCGTCGTCGACACCGAACTCGCCGTCGGCACCGACAGCGGCGCAACCGCCCGACTGCATCCCGGCGACGTCGCCGCCGCCGTGGCGCGGGTGCTGCGGCGGCCGCGCTTCGAGGTCACCCTCCCGGCCACGATCGGGTTGCTGGTCCGGGTCACCGGGCTGCTGCCGCAGGCGCTGCGCGACCGGGTGCTGCGCCGCACCGTCCCCAACCAACTGAGGGCCGCGCGCCGCCCGGGCATCCGCGAGAGCTACGAACGCCGCGCCCTGACCACCAGCAACGACCCGGAAGGCACCCGATGAGCAGCTCCGACTCCGCCGCGCTCCGTCCGATTCCCGAGTTCGACGGCGTCCACCAGATCTGGCCGCGCGGCAAGCGACTCGAGGCGATCCGCGACGCGGCGTCGACCTACCGGGAACGCTTCCTGAACCAGGGGCAGGTGCGTGCGGTCAAGAGTGTCGACATCGCCGCGGCACCGTACCCGGCGCGCTTCGCGTTCCAGGGGTACTCCGTCAACGTCAACCCGTTCATCTCGATCATCAACCGGATGTTCGTGATCCAGTTCGACGGCTTCGACGGCACGCTCAAGACCCTGGTGTGGGAGCCGACCGTGGCGGCGGGGTCGGCCGAGGCGCCGTTCTACGACAAGCTGCAGCGCTTCGCCCGCAGGCTCGGCCTGGAGTCGACATTCGTCGACTACTACAACGACCCCGACCAGGTTCTGCCCCGGCTCGGGCTGACCAACGCCGACGTGGACTACATCAGCTTCGACCACCTCCACGTCCAGGACCTGCGCATGATCCTCGGCAGCAGCGAGCCGATCGACGGCGAGACGGCGCCACGACAACCGCTGTTCCCCAACGCAAAACTGCTCGTCCACCGCAAGGAACTGGGCACCTTCGACGCCATGCACCCGATGCAGTGGGCCTGGTACGTCGAGGACGGCATGCGCGGCGTGCCCGAGGAGCGCCTCGAGGTCTTCGACGGCGACGTCGAGCTCGGTGTCGGGGTCAGCCTGCTGTGGACGCCCGGCCACACCGACGGCAACCACTCGCTGGTCATCAACACCCCCGACGGGGTGTGGGTGTCGTCGGAGAACGGGATGGCCGCCGACAGCTGGCAACCCGAACTCTCCCGAATCCCCGGCGTGCGCCGCACCGCCGCGTTCTACGGCCGCGAGGTCGTCCTCAACGCCAACACCCTCGAGGACTCCCTCGACCAGTACGACTCGATGGTCAAGGAGAAGACGCTGGCCTCCCCCTCCCCGCGCAATCCCCAATGGCGGCAGGTCATCCCGTCCTCGGAGTGCGCGAACCGGAAGCGGCAGTGGCCCGTCGTGCCCACCTACAGTCACGGTGGGCTCGACTACGGCACCATCACCGTCCCCGCCCGACCTACGACCGTGCCGGGCACCGCCCCGGAACCCGGGTGATCGCGGTGCCGCGCTCGTTCGCGGCGTCGGCGACGATCTGGGCGTCCCGGGTCTTCGTGCGGCCGACGCTGTGGCTGCTGCCGTTGCGTTCGTCGGTCGGGGTGCTCGGCTATCGGTTCACGCAGGTCGTCGCGTGCCGGATGTGGCGTGCCCCGATGCTCCCGCACACGCCGGTCGATGCCGCCGGGCCCGGAGGCAGGACCGCCGGAGAATGGGTGGGCGGGCAGCCGGCGCCCGGCAACCGGCTGATCTACTACATCCACGGCAGCGGCTACATCAGCTGCAGCCCGGCGACGCACCGCGGCCTGGTGTCGGAACTGTCCCGCAGGCTGCGTCGCCCCGCCTACGCGGTCCGCTACCGGCGCGCGCCGAAACACCGCTTCCCCGCCGCCCACAACGACGTGCTCAACGGCTACCTGTGGTTGCTCGACCAAGGGCACCGGCCCGGGAACATCGTCGTGATGGGCGATTCGGCGGGCGGCCACCTCGCCCTCGGGCTCTGTGTCCAACTGCGCCACCTCGGCGTCGACCAGCCTGCCGCGGTGATCGGATTCTCCAGCCTCGTCGACCCGACCTGGCAGCTGGCCCGGGCCAACGGCAGGCACGTGTGGGACCAGTTCGTCTCGGCGCGCACCGGTCGGCGGATCACCCACACCTACCTGGTCGACGCGGACCTCGGTGATCCGCGCCTGGACGTGCTGAGCGCGGTCGGACCGGATCTGCCGCCGATGCTGCTCCAGGCGGGCGGCAGCGAGATTCTCGGGTCGGACTCCGCGCACTATGCAGCGGCCCTGCGGGCATCGGGCGGGCGATGTGAACTCGAGGTGTGGTCCGGGATGTTCCACGTATTCCAAATGGGATATCCGCGGCTGCCCGAGGCACGCAACGCCCTCGACCGGGTCGAGCGGTTCGTCGAGGGTATCGACGCCTGCGACGGTGTGCCGGCCTGACGATCACGCATCACGCCCGGCGAACTCGCATCAGCAGGCCCGCGGGCCCGCCGAGCGAAGGTGGGTGACGCCGCCGACGACGTGCCCGCGGCCGCCAGCACCACTGCAGCGGGTGGATTGGATGGGGCGGGTCGCTGACACCGCCACGTCGCTCGACTCGAGGTCCATCCAGACGAACCGGTTCCTCATCGGTCTTCCATTCTGCTGCGCTACCCGACCACCCGGTGGGTCTAACGTGAGGCGATGACATCAGACGCCCTGCTCGACCACGCCGGAACGGATGCCCATCTCACCGTCCGGGAGGTCGCCATCGAAAGCGGCGTGACGTCGTCCGCCGTCCGCTTCTACGAGAAGCACGGCGTCATCCGTGCGGTGCGCACGGCGGGCAACCAGCGCCGGTTCGATGATTCCGCGGCCTGTCGCATCCTGGTCGCCAAGCTCGCGCAGCGCGTCGGGCTGACGGTCCGGGAGATCGTCGAACTCTTCGAACAACTGCCCGTCGACCGCCATCCCGACGCGGGCGACTGGGATCGGATCGGCGCCAAGCTGGTCAACGAAGCCGAGGAGCGCGTCACCCGCCTCAAGTCGCAACTCGCCGGCCTGAAATCCGACACCACCCTGTGCGAGATGGGTGCGCACACTGACGGGTGACGCTCGCGCAGAGTGGGCTTGACTTCAACATATGTTGAACCTGCATCGTCTTCTGCATGAACGAACAGCGACCTGATGCACGTGGTACGGCCTCACCTGCTGACGTGATTGCCACCGGAGTTGATCCCGGCTTGCCGCCGGACATGATCGCGGACCTCGCCCGTCACGCGTCGATCATCGGGCTGGGAATGAGTACTCGCGAGGCGCACGAGGTGCTCGCGTGTGTCTTCGAGACCACTCGGTCGCTGGTCGACGACGGCTTCACGACGATCGCGATCCTGGATTCCCCGCGCGTCGTCGCAGAATACGACGGGTACGTCATCGGGCAGCCGGTCGACCTTGAGCACACTCTCGATCAGGCATGGGGGCCATGGCGGAATGCGCAGTTCCGCGACGAGCTGATCGGCCTTCGGGCCCTCAACGCGACCCGACCGGTCGAGCGCCAGATCAGATTCATCGGCATCGGTGCGTCCACGGTAGTCGCCGCCGACTACGACACCGTCGTCGAACTGCTCCGTGGCGTCGACCGACGCATCGCCGACGATGTCGAGCGGCTCCTCGACGTCATCCGCGTCGCCCACGACGGCGGTGAGCACGTGCAACGCGCCCGGGGGCTGCACCCGGGAGTGCCCTTCGTAGACCACGCCCGTGCCGCCCGAGCCGCGGCGCTCGGTGCACCTGACGGGCCGGCGCGCCGTGAGGCGCTGGCGCTGCTCGACGAGATCGTCGACCACCACGCTCACGCGCCCGGCTCGCCGCAGCGTGTCGCCGCTGAGCCCGATGCCGCTGAGCCCGACGGCGCTGAGCCTGACGGTGAGGCTGGCACGGCGGGATCAACGTTGTCCGTCGGGGGCTACGACATGGCGAGTGGCGAACGTGCGGCAGCGGAACGCCTCATGCACTATCACGAGCGCACGGGAGCCCGAATCATCCTCTGGGAAGGGACGGCCCACATCGCCGCGCAACCGGCGGTCGCTCTCGGTCCCATGCTGGGCACGCACCTGCGTGCAGCACTCGGCAGCAAGTACGTCGCCGTGAACGTCAGCTTTGGGCGGGGCCGGATCGCCAGAGCCGACATCCCCGCACCGCAGGACGGATCTATCGACGCCCTAATCGATGTGGGCGGCACCGCCCGCGGCCTCATCCTGGGCACTGCGGCCCCGTTCGACGGTTCATGGGCAACCCGGATCATCTCCGGGTTGTATGACCCGACAGCCGACGGTGACCACTACATCCAGTTTCCTTCGCTGCGCGAATCCTTCGACGCCGTCATCCACATCCCGACCGTCACCCCGACAGCACCATTGCACAGCGACTCCGTGTGAACCGACCGGGGCTTCTGGCCGCTCCTATGCTGGCGACATCTCTGGCTGGGGAGTCCGGGACCGGACGATGTCGCTGGTGGCCTGCTCGCCAGGCGGGCGCTGACGCCGCCGCAGGTGATCGCCGTCGCGGGACGACGCTAACCATGCTGTACCTGGGGTTCTGGCGCAACGTGTCCGTCAGCGACTTCTACGATCCGTAGGCGACGGCCCCACGGTCCAGGAGTGCGCGCGGGTCTCCCGCTCACCAGGCCCCCAGTGGGCTCAGTTCTCGATCCCGACAGGCTATGGCCGAGGCTTCCTGGATGTCGATCAGTGGGTGCCAGCGGCCGCCGTGCGGCCGTGCCAGTGAGCCCCCTCTCCTGACCACGCGAGCAGCTCCAGGCGGGTCCAGGTGCTGCTGCCGAGTCGGTCAGGGAACTGTCCAGACACCGGCGCTGGGCGTGCTCGCGAGTGGCCCGTATCCTGGCAGCGTCGCCAGGGCGACCACCGTCCCGGAACCGGTCTCGACCGGTGTTCCTTCACCGAGGTATGCGACACCAGCTGCACCGGTGGAGATGTTTCGCCAGTGGAGGAAGACATCGGCGTACGGCCCAAATCGGGTCACTCCCGGAGTGTCCGTATCGGTAGTGACGGTCAGGTAGAAGAAGTACCCGCCCGGGAGTCTGTTCGCACCGAGGCCGAAAGCGGACCCGGGAATGGCGAAGGCAGTGTCGGTCGGTGCGGCAGCCGCAGGGTGTGCCACGAGAAGCAGTGCAGCGCTGGCTCCGGCGACGATCAATGCTCGGCGTAGACGGTGACGTTGCCTCATCGACGGACCTCCCAGCCCTGGTGGCCCGCTCCCGGTCACGAACACCGGCGCCAGCCGAAGAAGCTCTCATTCTACGTCGGCGGACGGGTGGCCCCGATCATGAGTCACCTGGTCGGGGCCACCCGTAGCGCGTTCGGTGTGGGTTACTCGAGCCGGAGGCCCATCCAGGCGAACCGGTTCGTCATCGGTCTTCCTCCCTGCTGCGCTGCCCGGTCAGGCGGTGCAGCAGCCACGAGCGTATTCCGGCGACGGCGCCGTCGGCCAGCGCGGTGGGGTGGCCGGTAAATCCGTGCGGGGCACCAGGATAGACCCGCAAGTCGACCTCGTTTCCCGCGGCGGCCAGCCGGGCCGCCATAGCGAGGTTGTCCTCCAACAGCACATCATCACCCCCGACCACCAGCAGCGTTGGGGGCAGACCCGACAGGTCGGCGTAGATCGGCGAGACGTCCGGTGCGGTGCGGTCCGCGACGGGGCCGAGGTAGGCGTCGAGGAAATACTCGTCCGCGATCCGGCCGCCCGCCGGGGTCCGCCCGCTCAGGTCATAGGTGCCGAACTCGAGCGCGGCACCGGCGTATCCGTCGACGACGCCGGCATCCCGCAGCCGGAGCAGGGTGGCCAGCGCGAGCGTCGCCCCGGCAGAGCTTCCGCCGATCGTGAGCCGGGACGTACCGAAACGATCCGCGGCATTGTCGAGCAACCACAGCGCGACCGCCGCGCAGTCGTCGGGTGCCGCCGGCCACGGATCCTCCGGCGCCAGCCGATAGTCCACGCCGACCACCGCCACCCCGAGGGCGTCCGCGAGCACGCGGTTGCGCACGTCCCGGTGCGCGGCGGAATCCAGGTAGAAGCCGCCGCCGTGAATGTCGAGGGCCACGCCCCGCGGCGCCCCGATGGACGGGGTGAGGATCCGGACCGGGACCTGAACACCGGCGCCGTCGACGACCTCGGTGACGGCGGACGGGTCGGTGGGAGCAGGCGCGGACCTGCGGGCCCTCGCTTCGCGCAGCTCGTCCGGGCCGTTCGGCCCCCGACCGGACGGCCGCACCGCGTAAAACGCCCGCGCCTGGGCGAGGTGCTCAGCGGGGACGTCGACGCTCAGGGCATCCAGCGTGAACCGCACCCCGGGTCAGCTCGCGGAGTCCTGGTCGAGGGTGTACTTCACGAGGGCATTGGCGTGGCCATGCCCGAACCCGTGCTCGGCCTTGAGCCAGGCGACGAGGTCCATGTGCTTGGTCAGCTCGGAGGCGCGAATCACGGACTGCCACTCGCTGATCGGGCGGCCGTACTTCGCTTCGATCGACGGGAAGTAGGACGCCGGACCCTTCACCTGTTCGCTCATGGACGCCACCGTAGCCGCGGGGACCGACAGACACCGGCAACGCGCAGGCGCGCCCGGTGGCGGGTCGGTCAACGGCGCACCCGATAGCGCAGGTGGAGAACCCGGTTGCCCTGAATCGCCACGTCGGGATCCTCCAACAGGTGCTGTGCGTCAACCGACCCGAAGTAGCGCTTGCCGGACCCGAACACCACGGGAACGACGTCCATCCGCACCTCGTCGATCAGGCCAGCGGCAAGCACCTGGCCACCGACGTCGCCAGCGGCGACCTCGACCACACGGTCGCCGGCAAGCTCCTGCGCCGTCGCCACGGCCGCCTCGACACCGTCGACGAAATGAAACGGTGACTGGGGGTCCCACCCCTCGGGCGCGGGCCGGTGGGTCACGACGACCACGTGGTCGATTCCGCTCGGCGGCTTCCCGTCCCAGCCGCCGGTTATGTCGAAGACGTGGCGGCCGACGATTGTCACGCCGATCCGGTCCCAGTACGCCCGGGTGTAGTCGTGGGACGCCTGCGACACCGTCAGCGCGCCACCCTCGTCCAACGGGACGTCCCCGCTGGACAACCAATCGAACAGCGGTCCGGGCTGGTCCTTCTCGTTCGCGATGAAGCCGTCCACCGACACCGAGCTGTACATGACCACCGTGCCCACGGGGCTCTCCTCTGTTCTGGGGTGCCCCCCCAAGTTAGCGTGTCGTGGGCCGTCGCTCGTGGGGACAAGCAACGGGCCCGCGCGCCCACTCGGCCGCGACGGCGACATCCGAGGTCGATGCGATCCCGGCCGGGATCGGGGTCCGCGCGACCATCACCACCGGTAACCCGAGTTCGCGGGCGGCCTCGAGTTTCGCGGAGGTCAGTGCCCCGCCCGAGTTCTTCGTCACCACCACCTCGATGCGCCGTTGCCGCATCAGGTCGATCTCGTCGGAGACGGTGAACGGCCCACGCGCCAGCAGAATCTCGGAGTCCGGCGGTACCGCCACCTCGGGCGGGTCGATCGCGCGGATCAGGAACCAGCCGCCGGACCCGGCGAACGCGTCCACGCCCTGCCTGCCGATGGTCAGGAACACCCGCGACCCCAATCCTGGTAGGGCGGCCGCGGCGGTTGGCAGATCGGGCACCACCTGCCACCGGTCCCCCGGCCGCGGCGTCCACTCCGGCCGCCGCAACACCAGCAGCGGGACACCGAGACTTTGGGTGGCCGCGGCCGCATTGGCGGTGATCCGGGCCGCGAACGGGTGCGTCGCGTCGACGACGGCGTCGATGCCGTTGCCGCGCACCCACTCCGTGAGCCCGTCGACGCCGCCGAAACCGCCGACCCGGACCTCACCCTCGGGCAGCCGCGGATCGTTCACCCGCCCGGCCAACGAGGACACCACCTCGACGTCCGGCGCACCAACCAGTTCGGCGGCCACCGCTCGGCCCTCCGACGTGCCGCCGAGCACCAGAACCCGACGCACGTCAGGCCCCCATCTCGCTGCTGCGCATTAGTGCCCGATTTCGATGCTGCGCATCAGTGCGTCACGCGGCGCCGGGCAGGCGAGTACAGGTAGCTGCCCGGGAAGCCCTCCGCCGCGAGCACCCGGCCGACGACGATCACCGCCGTCTTCGTCACCCCCGCCTCGTGCACCTGCGCGGCAATCGAATCCACGGTCCCGCGCAGCACGATCTCGTCCGGGCGGGACGCGTACGCCACCACCGCGACCGGGCAGTCCCCGCCGTACGGGCCGCGCAACTCGTCGGCGACCTGCTCGATGCGATGCGCGGCCAGGTGGATCACCAGTGTCGCGCCGCTCGCCCCGAACGTCGCCAGATCCTCGCCGTCGGGCATCGCCGTCGACAGCGTCGACACCCGGGTCAGCACGATCGACTGCGACACCCCCGGCACCGTCAGTTCCCGGCCCAGCGTCGCGGCCGCCGCAGCGAAGGCGGGGACACCGGGCACGATCTCGTAGTCGACGTCCGCGGCGTCGAGGCGGCGGACCTGCTCGGCGACCGCACTGTAGATCGACGGGTCCCCCGAGTGCAGCCGCGCGACATCCTTGCCGGCCCGGTGCGCGGCGACCAGCAGGTCGGTGATCTCGTCGATGTCCAGGCGGGCGGTGTCGACGATCTCGGCGCCGTCCGGGCACCGCTCGAGCAGTTCCGCGGGCACCAGGCTGCCCGCGTACAGGCATACCGGGCTCTGTTCGAGGATCCGGGCGCCGCGGAGGGTGATCAGGTCGGCGGCGCCGGGGCCGGCGCCGATGAAACGGACGGTCACGCGTCCTCCTTTTTGGTGACGACCCACTGGGCGACGGGCAGGTGCGGCCGCCACGCGGTGAATCCGCCGAGGGATTCGCCGCGGTAGATCTGGAACTTGCGCAGCCGACCGCCGTGCGCGGCATGCTGGGACAGCAGCAGCGCCTCGGATTCGGCGGTGACGGCGTTGACGACCATCCGGCCACCGACCGGAAGGGCGGCCCAGCACGCCTCGAGCAGGCCCGGTGCTGTGACTCCGCCACCGACGAAGATCGCGTCCGGGGTCGGCGCGCCGGCCAGCGCATCGGGTGCGGCGCCGCGCACGTCGAGGACTGGCACCCCGAGCCCGGTCGCGTTGGCGGCCATCCGGTCCCGGCGGACGGCGTCCCGTTCGAAGCCGATCGCCCGGCAGGACGGGTCGGTGCGCAGCCATTCGATGGCGATCGAGCCGGAGCCGCCGCCAACATCCCACAGCAGCTCCCCCGGCTCCGGCGCCAGCGCGGCCAGGGTCAGTGCCCGCACCTCCTGTTTGGTCAGCTGCCCGTCCGAAGTGAACGAGTCGTCCGGCAGCCCGGACATCCGGGTGCGGCGCGCCGCGTCCGGGTCGCGGCGGCAGGTCAGCGCCAGCAGGTTCAGCGGGTCGCCGGGCGCCCGGTCCCAGTCGGCGGCAACACCGGAGGAGACGGATTCCCGCGGTCCACCCAGCTGTTCCAGCACGGTGAGATCGGTGCCGCCGAAACCGTTCTCCCGCAGCAGTGCCGCCACCGCGGCCGGGGTGTGTCGATCCCGGGAGAGCACCAGCAGGTGCCTGCCGTGCGCCAGGTGCGGGAGCAGGGTCTCGGTGGGCGCGGTCACCAGCGACACCACCGGCGTCTCGTGCAACGCCCAGCCGAGCCGCGCGCACGCCAGCGACGCCGACGACGGCGCGGGCAGCACCCGCACCCGGTCGGCGCCGAGCAGCCGGATCAGGGTGACGCCGATGCCGTGGAACATCGGATCCCCGCTGGCGAGGACGCAGATCCGGCTGCCCTCGTGGTCGGTGAACAGGCCGGGCAGCGCCGGCACCAGCGGCGTCGGCCACACCGCCCGCCGCGCGGCCGACGCGGGCAGCAGGTCCAGTTGCCGCGCCGAGCCCATCAGCACCTCGGCGGCCTCGACGGCGCGGCGGGCGTTCGCGGACAGCCCGTCCCAGCCGTCGGCGCCGATCCCGACGACGGTGACCTGATGGCCCATCAGCGCGGCATCCGGCGCCAGATCCACTGCGGCAGCAGCCGCATCACGACGAACACCGGTCCGAGCCTGCCGGGGACCGCGACCCGCTCGCGGCCCTTCGCCAGCGCCGCGACGACCGCGTCCGCCACCTGTCCGGGGGTGCTCGACATCGGGGCCGGGGACATGCCCTCGGTCATCCGCCCGATCACGAAGCCGGGCCGCACCAGCAGCAGGGAGACGCCGCTGCCGTGCAGGGCGTCCCCGAGACCGCTCGCGAACCCGTCCAGCCCGGCCTTCGCCGAGCCGTACACGTAGTTCGCGCGCCGCACCCGCACCCCGGCGACCGACGAGAACACCACGATCCGGCCCGACCCCTGCGCCCGCAACAGCTGCGCCAGGTGCGTCAACACCGACACCTGCGCGACGAAGTCGGTGTGGATGACGTTCACCGCGTGCTGGGCGTCCGCCTCGGCGCGCTGCTGGTCGCCGAGCACACCGAACGCGAGGACCACGGTGTCGATCGGGCCGAGCTCGGCGATCTCCGAGAGCACCCGCGCGTGGTCGGAGACCCGGTCGGCGTCGAACTCGACGGTGTGCACCTCGGACGCACCCGCCTCCCGCAGCGCCGCGGACTCGTCCGTGAGGTCCACGCTGCGCCGGGCCGCGAGGACCACCGGGCGACCCGACGCGAGACGGGTCGCGACCTCGAGACCTATCTCGCTGCGCCCACCGAGAACGACCACCGAACCGACACTCATGTGTCCAGTGTGCCGGGCCGAGCGGGCATGTCCTAACGTCGGGTCATGGCCCGCACCCCCTTCGACCCCGCCGACCTCACCGAGGATGCGCTTGCGTTTCTCACCGATCGGCATCTCGCCTCGCTGACCACCCTGCGCCGGGACGGAACCCCGCACGTCGTCGCGGTCGGATTCACCTGGGACCCGGATCGGCGGTTGGCGCGGATCATCACCAACGGCGGATCCCAGAAGGCCCTCAACGCCGAACGCGGGGGTTATGCCGCCGTCACCCAGATCGACGGCCCGCGCTGGCTGACACTTGAGGGCGCGGCGCGGGTCAGCGCCGACCCGGGCGACGTTGCCGAGGCCGTCGCCCGGTACGCCAACCGATACCGGGCGCCACGGGAGAACCCGACCCGGGTCGTGATCGAGATCAGCGTCCGACGCGCGCTGGGCGTCGCGGGGCTGCTCGGCCGCTGACACCCTCGACGCGGCCCCACGGACCGGCATAGTGTTGTACGGAGCACAGGTGCACGGATCGCGGGGAATCCCAACTCGAGGGGCAGCCATGACACGCACAGCACTCCGACTCTCCGTCCTGGCGGGAACGGCGGTGGCCGCACTGCTCGCGGCCGGTCCGGCGCAGGCCGGGCCGCCGCACCCATTCGGCCCGCCCGCGCTGACGATCGGCTGCCCGAACCAGGGCAGCCTGATGTCGTTGACCGGCGCCACCGGACAGTCCGGGCCCGAGCCGGGGATCGCACCCGGCGAGATCCGCTTCCAGACCTTCCCCGCCGCGCCGCCGATCCCCGCCGCGGGCCAGGTCACCGTCGCCTGGGTCAACTTCGACACCGGACAGACCGGTATCGCGAACCTTGAGGGCGTCTACCCCTACTACTCGAAGACGGTATACACCGGGCACGGCAACGTGATGGCGACGGTGTTCGGGTCGATCAACCTCGGCAGCATGCCGCTGTGCCAGTCGAATCCCACCTTCGGCAACTTCATCGTCTGAACCCCGTCAGCTCGTCGCCTCCTCGAACGCCGCCGCGTCCTCGGCGCCGAACCGATCCTCGAGCACCTCGGGGCTGTAGTCGAGGTCGATCTCCTCGACCGGGCGGCCGCGCGCCGACTCGATCGCACCGAGCCGGCGCTGCGCCCGATCCGCGGCGTACGCGACGAACTCCTGGTCGTCGAGACCGAACGGTTGCACCTCGAACTGATCGTTCACCCAGTTGATCATCCCGAGGGCCATCGGCATCAGTTCCGCCATCCGCTGCTGCACCACGCCCCAGTTGGCGTCGTCCGCGGCGACATGCCGCCTGCAGGTGAACGTGCCCCACGCCATGTGCCTGCGCTCATCGTTGCCGATCAGCCGGATCAGCTCCACCATCCCGGGCAGGATGTTCCACTCGGTGCACACCTTCTGCCACGCGTAGTACCCGGTCAGCGCGAGGCTGCCCTCAATCACGTGGTTGTAGGTGACCGACGCCCGCACCTGATTCGCCGGGCTCGGATCGGACTCCAGGATCCGCAGCGATCCGGGCAGCTCCTCGTAGAACAGCTGCCGGTAGTAGGGGTTCTCCGCGACGTACGGGTGCAGGTCGCCGGTCAGTCCGACCGCGTCCATCCACAGCCGGAACACCTGGGTGTGCTTGGCCTCCTCGAAGCAGAACTGGGTCAGATACATCTCGTCGCCGAGCCTGCCCTCCGCGGACATCGCCTTCATGAACGGCTGGATGTCCTCGGTGACCGCCTCCTCGCCCGCGATGAACTGGGTGCACAGGTAGGTGGCGCTGCGTCGCTGCTCATCGGTCAGCCCCTCCCAGTCCTGCGCGTCCCGACCGAAGTCGATGGACAGCGGATCCCAGAAGTGCGCGTTGCCCTTCGCGAACAGGCGCAGCGGGAAGGCGTCCCAGTTGAGCCCTCCCGCCCTGAGCGACCCGAAACCCTGCCTGGTGAGCGGTGTAGCGGTCATGTCGGCGCATCCTCACAACGAAGTGAACGGGTGATCCCCATCACACTGTAGGTCCGTTCGGTGCCGCCGCGCCGACTACAGCACGGTGAGTCCGTGCGGACGGGTGTTCATCGGCTCGCACCCGTCGGCGGTGACGACGACGATGTCCTCGATCCGCGCACCCCAGCTGCCCCGGAAATAGATGCCCGGCTCGATGCTGAACGCCATCCCCGCCACGAGTTCGATGCGGTTACCCGCGACAATGTACGGCTCCTCGTGCACGGACAGCCCGATCCCGTGGCCGGTGCGGTGCACGAACGCCTGCGCCAACCCCACGCCAGCGAGTACATCCCGCGCCGCGGCGTCCACCGACTCGGCGGTCACCCCCGGCCGCACCGCGTCCACCGCCGCCCGCTGGGCCCGCTCAAGCGCCGCGAACCGCTCCGCGACCTCCGCGGTGGGCTCGCCGATGCTGTAGGTGCGGGTGCTGTCCGAGTTATAGCCGGGCGCAACCGGACCCCCGATGTCGATCACCACCACGTCCCCGTCCGCGATCACCCGATCCGACACCTCGTGGTGCGGGTCCGCGCCGTGCGGGCCCGACCCGACGATCACAAACTCCGCCGCGGTGTGCCCCTCCTCGACGATCGCCGCCGCGATGTCGGCCGCCACCGCGGCCTCGGTCCGGCCCGCCCGCAGCCACTCCCCCATCCTGGCGTGCACCCGGTCGATCGCCGCCCCGGCCCGCCGCAGCGCGTCGATCTCGGCCGCGTCCTTGACCATGCGCAACTCGCGCAGCACCCCGGTCGCCAGCACCGGGGGCGCACCGAGCGCCGCGGACAGCGGGATCACGTGCAGCGCGGGCATCGCCTCGGCGACCGCGGTCCGCCCCGGCGTCGGCAGCAGCGACCCCACCAGCGCGTACGGGTCGACGCCGTCCACCCAATCCCGCACCGACAGACCGAGATCCGCGACCGCGGACTCACCGAGACCGGCCAGCTCGAGCGTCGGGACCACCACCGCCGGGGTGCCCCCGTCCGCGGGAATCACCAGGCAGGTGAGCCGCTCGAACGACGCGGCCCCCGACCCGACCAGGTATTTCAGGTCCGGTCCCGGCGTGATGAGCAGTGCATCGAGGCCCGCTGCCGCGGTCAACGCGGCGGCACGACGCAGACGGTCGGCGTAGACGGCGGTCGGGAAGCGGGCTGCCGATGACTCGCTCGATGCACTCATGGGAGTCAACCCTAGTTCTCTTTGGCAGGATGGGCCGCATGACCGGACCCCTCCTTCTCCTCGACGGCGCGAGCCTGTGGTTCCGCGCGTATTACGCACTCCCCGAATCGTTCACGGCCGCCGACGGCCGCCCGGTCAACGCGGTGCGGGGGTTCACCGACATGGTCGCGTCCCTGATCACCCGGCACCGGCCGGGGCGGCTGGTGGTCTGCCTCGACCTCGACTGGCGCCCCGGCTTCCGCGTCGACCTGGTGCCGTCGTACAAGGCGCACCGGGTCGCCGAACCGCACGAGGCCGGACCGGACGTCGAGGAGGTGCCCGACACGTTGACCCCGCAGGTCGACATGATCATGGACGTTCTCGCCGCAGCGGGGATCGCCACCGCGGGCGCCGTCGGCTACGAGGCCGACGACGTGCTCGGCGCCCTCGCCGCCCGCGAACGCGACGACACGGTGGTGGTGGTCAGCGGCGACCGGGACCTGCTGCAAGTGGTCTCCGACGATCCGGTGCCGGTGCGGGTGCTGTACGTCGGGCGCGGGCTGGCGAAGGCCGAACTGTTCGGCCCGGCCGAGGTCGCCGAGAAGTACGGTGTTCCCGCCGACCGTCCCGGACCCGGCTACGCCGAACTGGCATTGCTGCGCGGCGACCCGTCCGACGGGCTTCCCGGCGTCCGGGGGGTCGGCGAGAAGACCGCGTCCGCCCTGCTGCAGCAGTACGGATCCGTCGCAGCCCTCCGCGCCGCAGTCGACGACCCGGACTCCGGTCTTGCGAAGGGGATTCGCGGCAAGCTCGCGGCGTCCGCCGACTATCTCGACGCCGCGCTGCCGGTGGTGCGGGTTGCCACCGACGCGCCGGTCGACCTGTCGGGTCCCGATGTTCTGCCCGCCGACCCCGTCGACCCCGACCGGCTCGCCGCGCTCGCCGAGGAGCTCGCGATCGGCGCGTCGATCGGGCGGCTGACGACGGCGATGGCCGCGTCCCGGGCCGAGTAGGGCGGCCGTGTCCTACCGCCGGTTCCGCAGGGTGAGGTAGGCGTCGAGCTGCGCCGCGCCCGCGAGCAGGTCCCGCCCGCGGGTCGTCAGCCGCTCCTGCCAGGAGTCGAGGAAGACGCTCAGCGCGTCCGCGCCACCGGCCTCCCGAAGCGACTGCACGAACCGGGCGATCCGCGGCAGCGGGTAGCCGCCGCGACGCAGCGCTCGCGCGATTTCCGCCTCCCGAACGCGGTCGGGTCCGTAGCTGCGGTATCCCGTCACCCGGTCCCGGTCGGGGTGGACGATGCCCGCACTCTCCCAGGCCCGCAGTGTCGCCGCATGGACGCCGATCCGGTGCGCGAGCTCCCCGACGGTCAGCGGCGGGCCCGGCACCGGCTCCGGCGCCGAGGACGACAGCGCCCCGAGCGTCGCCGCAACCTCGAATCGGGTCTCGCGTTCGGTGAGCAGCGCCGCGTGGGTCGCGTCGACGAGGCGGAAGACCGACTCCGGATCGTCGCGGTGGGTGGCGCGCATGATCTCGACCGCGCGGCGATGCCCGTGACCGCGACGCAGAGCGAGGAAGGCGCGCAGGGCCTGCGCGTGCAGCGGCGTGTAGCGCCGGTGGCCTGCCGCCGACCGATCGGCTGGCGGCAGCGCCCCGGCGTCCTCGTAGTTGCGGATCGCCTGCGCCGACACCCCGTGTTCCCTGGCCAGATCGACGGGTCGCACAGCGCACCCCCTGTTTGAGGTTTTTGGGCCATCAGGCCAGGTGATTGTGGCCAAACTTCACACGAATCTTCAACGATACCGTCGAGTGCACCACTACGAGAATGGGGTGCACTCATGTTCGATGCCACCGCGCTGCGCGGGATCGGCAGGCCGCTCGACGATCCGGCAACCCTGGGACGAACCGTCGACGACCTGCTCCGCGGCCGGTCCGCTCCGCCCACCCTGCTCGCCCTTGGCGAGCCGACTCACGGGATCGACGCCTTCCCGGCGCTGCGCAACGACCTGCTGCGGCACCTCGTCGGGCGGGGATTCCGGTCGATCGTGCTGGAGACCGACATCTTCGCCGCCGGCGTCGTCGACGCCTTCGTGGCCGGTGCGGACGTCGATATCGACACCGTCCTCGCCACCGGATTCAGTCACGGCTTCGGCACGCTCCCGGGCAACCGAGAGCTCCTCGACTGGCTCCGCGGCCACAACGCCGGTCGCGCGCCCCACGACCGGGTCCGGTTCCACGGCTTCGACGCGCCGCTCGAGTTCGCCAGCGCGCCGAGCCCCCGGCACTCGCTGTCCGTCGCCGTCGACCACCTGCCCGCGGCGCTGCGACCGGAGGCCGTCCGCGACCTCGACGGATTGCTCGGCGACGAGGCGGACTGGACCAACGAGGCCGCGATGTACGACCCGACCGTATCCGTCGGCGGCACCGCCCGAGCCCGAACACTGCGCGGCGTTGCCGACGCCGTCGCCGACGCGCTGCACCACGCGGCGCCCGACCCGGACTCCGCCGGTCACGATCTCGCGGTCGCGCATGCCCGCACCGCGCGGGGACTGCTGCGCTATCACGCCGCGATGGCAACGCCGTCCCCCGACCGGATCGCGACCCTGCTCGGGATCCGTTCGGAGCTGATGGCGGCGAACCTGCTCGCGATCGTCGCGCGGGAGCAGGGGCGCGGCCCTGGCCTGGTGTTCGCGCACAACGCCCACCTCCGGCGGGCGCCGTCCGAGACCCTGGCCGACGCCGCGGCCGGGGCCGGGGCGGGTGAACTCGTCGGACGCGCGCTCGGCGACCGGTACCTGTTCGTGGCCGCCGACGCCGCGCCGGACAACGCACCGGGCACCCTGCAGGGCATGCTCGCCGCGGCGACCACCCGCCGCTCCCTGTTCGCCGCGCCTGCGCTCCGGGCCGCCCTGCCGCCCACGGTGGAGGCCGGGGATCCGATCGTCCGCGGCCACCTCCCGCTGACTCGGGGCGACCTCGATCGCGCCGACGCGGTCGTGTTCGTCGCCGACAGCGACGGCGCGCAGCATCGCTACTGGTAGCACGCCCTACCCGGCGGTCGGGCGGCTCACCTCGTAGGTGCCGTCGTCGTCGGTGAACGTCACCGTGACCTTCTGCGGCTCACCGTCGACCTCGAGCGTGCAGGTGAACGTCGCCCCGGCGGCGACCTTCTGATCGGCCGGGCACACCACGTCCGCCACGTCGGTGAGACCGTACGACCCGGTCAGCACCTGCGCGACGCCCTTCTGCGCGGCGGTCCGATCGAGGGTGGCGCCGCCGACCATCTGGACCGCAAGGACCGCCACCGCGACGACGACCGCCGCCCCGATGCCGACACCGATCCACATCGGCAGCTTCGACTTCGGGGCGGCCGCCGCCTGCTGCGGGTACGGCGCCTGCGGGTATCCCGGTTGCTGCGGGTACCCGCCGGGCGGCGGATACTGGCCGGGCTGCGGGTGCTGCATGAACTGGCCGGACGGCGGCGCCTGCGGGTACTGCGGCGGCGCCGGATACTGCTGACCCGGGTACGGCGGCGCGGGGTACTGTCCGCTGGGCTGCTGTCCCGTCCGGTACCCGGACGGGTACGGGGCGGGATACTGGCCGTACTGGGCCTGCGGATACTGCACCGGGTACTGCGGGGGGACGTACTGCTGCTCGGCGCTCCACGCCTGCTGGCTCCACTGCGGCTGCGGCTGCTGCGGCAGCGCGGTCGTCGCCGACGGGGTAGCGGGTTCCGGTCCGGTGGCCGGCGGTGTCGGTGGCTGTGGTGTCGCCTCGGGCGCCGGGTCACCGTTCTGGCGGTCGTCGCCGACCCCGCCGTCGGTCCCTCCGTTGTCCGGACCACTCATCTGCCGCCTCCACTCGTCGCTGCTCACACGTCACGAACCCCCGTCTCCACCCTCGTTGCACGAACCCCCGGGTGGCGGCAGAGCGCGACCAAATCCAACCACACGGCCCCGGCCGCCCCGGCGGCGCCGGTCAGGCCGCGTCGATCGCGACCACCCCGCGCCGGATCGCGCCGACCGCCTTCGCCGCCGCCGACCGCACCTCCGGATCCGGCGCCGTCTGGTGCACCTGGTCGAGCAGATCGATCACCTGCCTGCACCAGCGCACGAAATCACCCGCGGACAGCGCCTGGCCGCGGTCGCCCGCCGCGAGCAGCGCATCGACGAGGGGTTCACCGCGCGCCCACAGGTGGATCGCGGCGACGAACCCGAAGTCCGGTTCCCGGGTCAACGGAAGCTTGTGCCGGACCTCGTCGGTCCGCAGCGCCGACCACAACTGCACCGTCTCGCCGAGCGCATGCCGAATCGGCGCGGTCGGGCCACGATCGGTCGTCGACGCGTCCTGCCGGGACTCGAACACCAACGCCGACACGACCGCGGCCAGTTCGGCGGGCGCCAGACCCTTCCAGGTGCCGCGCCGCAGGCACTCCGCGACCAGCAGGTCACTCTCGGAGTACAGCCGCATCAGCCGGTGTCCCTGCTCGGTGACCGCCCCCGCATCGGTGTACCCCCGCTCGGCCAGCAACCGGAGGATCCGGTCGAAGGTGCGGGCCAGCGAATTCGTCGTCGCGGCCACCTTCTGCCGCTTCCCGTCGAGGTCCCTGGCCAGCGTGTTGTACCGCTCCCCGATCCGGCTCAACCGGTCCCGGTCCGGTGCGGTGTGGCAGGGATGGGCCCGCAGCGCCCGACGCAGCGCGGCCAACTCCCCGTCGTTCGCCGCGGCCGACCTGCGCTTCGGGTGCCTGCCGGGGGCGACGATCCCGGTGCTGCGCAGCGCCGACGCCAGATCGCGCCGGGTACGGGCGGTGTTGTGCTGGACGTGCCGCGGCAACCGCATCGTGCCCAGCGCCTTCGCGGGCGCCGGGAAGTCCGCCGCCGAGATGCGGCCAGCCCACTTGTTCTCGGTCAGCACCAGCGGCCGCGGATCGGTCGGGTCCGCGTCGGGTTCGAGCACCACGGCAAGACCCGATCGGCGGCCGGCCGGGATGGCGATCACGTCGCCGCGCCGCAGCGTCGTCAGCGCAGCAACCGCGTCCCGGCGGCGATCGGTGCGGCCCTGCCGTTCCAGCTGCCGTTCCCTGGTCCGAACCCGCTCCCGCAGCTGCGCGTACTCGAAGAACTCGCCGTCCTCGCCGCCGAGTTGATCCCGCAGCCCCGCGAGCGCCTGCTCGTCCCGCTCGATCGACCGGACCAGGCCGACGACCGACCGGTCGGCCTGGAACTGTGCGAACGACCGCTCCAGCAGCGACCGCGACTCGGCCGCGCCCATCCGGTCGATCAGGTTGATCGACATGTTGTAGGACGGTCGGAACGAACTGCGCAGCGGGAAGGTGCGGGTCGACGCGAGCCCCGCCACCTCGGTCGCCTCGACGCCGGGCTGCCAGAGCACGACCGCGTGCCCCTCGATGTCGATGCCGCGCCGACCCGCCCGGCCGGTCAGCTGGGTGTACTCGCCCGGCGTCAGCTCGGCGTGGGTCTCCCCGTTGTACTTCACGAGGCGTTCGAGGACCACGGTCCTGGCGGGCATGTTGATGCCCAGCGCCAGCGTCTCGGTGGCGAACACCGCCCGCACCAGCCCCTTGACGAACAGTTCCTCGACGGTGTGTCGGAACGCGGGCAGCATCCCGGCGTGGTGACCAGCGATGCCCCGTTCGAGACCCTCCCGCCATTCCCAGTACCCCAACACCGCCAGGTCGTGTTTGGGCAGGTCACCGGTGTGCCTGTCGATGATCGCGGCGATCTCCTCGGCCTGATCCTCGGTGGTCAGCCGCAACCGGGACCGCAGGCACTGCGCCACCGCGGCGTCGCACCCGGCGCGGCTGAAGATGAACGTGATCGCCGGCAGCAGCCCCTCCTCGTCGAGGCGGGCGATCACCTCCGGCCGGGGCAGCGGCCGAGTCGCGGAACTCGGTGCCGGGCCGCGACCCCGACCGCGGGGCTGCCAGGTGTCGTGGCGGTCAAGGGCCTGACGCTGCTTGAGATGCCGCACCAGGTCCCGGTCGATGACCAGTCGGGCCGCCGGGTCGGCGGACTGCGAGGTGGTGTCGAAGAGGTCGAACAGGCGACGGCCGACCATCATGTGCTGAAACAGCGGGATCGGCCGCACCTCGTCGACGACGACCTCGGTGTCGCCGCGGACGGTGCCCATCCACGCGCCGAACTCCTCCGCATTGCTCACCGTCGCGGACAGGCTGACCAGACGCACCTCCTCCGGAAGGTGCAGGATCACCTCCTCCCACACCGCGCCGCGGAACCGGTCGGCGAGGTAGTGCACCTCGTCCATCACCACGTGGGAGAGCCCGCGCAGCGTCGGCGAGTTCGCGTACAGCATGTTCCGCAGCACCTCGGTCGTCATCACGACCACCGGTGCGTCGGAATTGATGCTGACGTCGCCGGTGAGCAGGCCGACCGACGCCTTCCCGTAGCGGTCGACCAGGTCGGCGTACTTCTGATTGCTCAACGCCTTGATCGGGGTGGTGTAGAAGCACTTGCGACCCGACACCAGGGCCAGGTGCACGGCGAACTCGCCGATCACCGTCTTGCCCGCACCCGTCGGCGCGCAGACCAGCACCCCGTGCCCGGATTCGAGCGCGCGGCAGGCCTCCAGCTGGAAGCCGTCCAGCGGAAAGTTCAGCAGGCTCGCGAAGACGTCCAGTTCCACACCGTCAGGTTGCACACCGTCAGGCTAACGACAGACACCGACCGCGCCGCGGCGGGCGTGGTCGGTGTCCGATGGTTGTCGCGGTCGGTGACGGTCAGAGGGTGTCCGAGTAGTCGACCCGCGTGGGCGACGCAATGTCGGCGGCGTCGTCGAGTGGGGACGCCTCGTCGTCGTCGAGTGCTCCCCAGCCTGCCGAGGCCTTGCGCTGCTTGCGCCTGTCGTTGAGGCGGGCGACCTGGATCGCGACCTCAAGCAGCACGGTCAACGCGAGCGCAAGGACCAGCATCGAGAACGGGTCCTGCCCCGGCGTCGCGATCGCCGCGAACACGAACATCGCCATGATCAGCCCGCGCCGCCACGACGACAGCTTCTCGTAGGTGAGGATGCCGACCGCGTTGAGCGCGACGATCAGCAGGGGGATCTCGAAGCTGACACCGAAGATGATCAGCAGGTTGATCAGAAACCCGAAGTACTCCGCGCCGCCGAGCGCGGTCACCTGCACGTCCCCGCCGATCGTCAGCAGGAAGTGCAGGGCCTTCGCCACGATCAGGTACGCCAGCACCGCGCCGCCGACGAACAGCGCCGCCGCCGAGGCGACGAACCCGATCGCGTAGCGACGTTCCTGGTTGTGCAGACCCGGAGTGATGAACGCCCACAGCTGGTACAGCCAGACGGGGCAGGCCAGCACGATGCCTGCGGTGAACGCGACCTTGAACCGAAGCATGAACTGCTCGAACGGGGCGATCGCGAGGAGGCGGCACTCGCCGTCGTCGGTCAGGTCCGCGCGGGCCTCCGACGGCAGCGAACAGTACGGGCCGCGGAGGATGTCACCGAGGCTGTCCATGCCGAAGATCTGGTGCGAATACCAGAAGAAGCCGAAGGCGGTCGTCACGAGGATCGCGAGGATCGACCACAGCAGCCGCGTGCGCAGCTCATACAGGTGGTCGATCAACGACATCGTGCCGTCGGGGTTGACCCGGCGCCTGCTGCGCCGCGGGTCGAAGGGGATACGCACTGATGGGGCCCTTGGTTCTGCTCAGCAGTGAACCGGGGCGGGTCCGCCCCGGTCGCACGGTCGGACTAGGACGCCTTGGGCTCCGTGCGTACTGCGTCGGTCGCCGTGGCCTGCGCGTCGGGGGCCGAGGCGGGCAGCTGCGAGGGAGCGGCCGGGGCGGCGGCAGTGGAGGCGCCGTCGTTCTGCATCTCCTTGACCTCGCTCTTGAAGATGCGCAGGGAGCGACCGAGGCCGCGGGCCGCGTCGGGCAGCTTCTTCGAACCGAACAGGATCACGACGACCAGCGCCACAATGGCCCAGTGCCAGGGGCTCATTGCACCCATTTTTACCTCCAGGAATCAGTTGGCACGATGCTACCGGACGCTCGGCGGTCCTGAGGGGTGGAATGCCCGGACTCACGTGCCCGTCGAGTGTCGGTACAGGTCGAGGGCCGCGCTCGCCCTGGCCCGAATGGACTCCGACAATTCCGGCGGACCGATCACCCGGACCCCCGGACCGAACCCCGCCATCAGCCGGGCCATCCACGCCGACGACGCGTACCGCATCGACGCCTCGACCACGCCGTCCGCGCCGACCACCACGTCCGTCATCGGGTAGTAGTCCAGCACCCAGGCGTGGTCCGGTGCGATCGCGAGCCGCGCCTGCGGGAGCGTCGCGTCGTCGTGGAACAGTTCCAGCGACGCCGACACGTCGTACCCGTCCCCCGGCGGCCGCGCCTGCTCGTCAAGCTCGGTGGCCGCGTCGATCCGGTCGTATCGGAACAGCCGCACCCCCCCTGCCTGCCTGCACCACGCCTGCAGATAGCTGTGGTTGTCGACAGCGACCACCCGGATCGGGTCGACCACCCGCTCGGTCACCGCGTCCCTGGACGCCGAGAAGTAGGTGATCCTCAGCGCGTTTCCCCGGCGCACCGCGGACCGGACAGCAGCGACGACAGGGCTCTCCGGCCCGGGGTCGGCCACCGACTGCGTCAGCACGCCCCCGGCCGCGACACCAGCAGCCGATTCGATCTTCGCGATCGCCCCCTGCACCGAGGAGGGGTCCGCGGTCCCCGGCAACTCCCCTACCGCCCGCAACGCGATCAGCAGCGCCGTCGCTTCCGTCGAGGTCAGCCGCAGCGGCCGATCGATCCCGGCCGCGAAGGTGACCGCGACCGTCTCCTCCTCGAAGGACAGGTCGATCAGGTCACCCGGCCCGTACCCGGGCAGCCCACACACCCACAATTGGTTCAGGTCGGTCGTCAACTGCGCCACCGACACCCCCAGCTCGGCGGCGGCCGCACTCTTCGTGATCCCCGGATTGGCAACAAAGTACGGAACCATGTTCAGCAGTCGCGAGAGCCGCTGTGTCAGCCGCTGGCTCATCGGGCCCCTCCCGCGGCGACCGTGAGGCGGGCGATCACGTCGGACCGCAACGACTCCGGTTCCAGCACCAACGCATCCTCCCCGTAGCCGGCGATCAGTCGCGAGATCCAGTCCCGGGACCGCACCGGGACGTCGAGCACCACCCCGTCCCGCCCGGCGACCGTCATCGGGCGCAGCGGGCGGCCGAGGCGGCGCAGTTCGTGGGCACGCCCGTCCCGCACCCACACCGTCGCGGCGCCGGACACCCCCGCGGTGCCCACCGCACGCCCGACCAGTGCACGCAGGTCCGCCCCGTCCGGTTTGCGCACCGCACCCCGCGGCCCGACCGGGACGACCTCGTCCCCGATCCGCGACAGCCGGAAGGTGCGCGTGGCGTCCCGGTCGACATCATGTCCGACCACGTACCAGCGGCCGTCATGGGTGACAACACCCCACGGCTCGAGATGCCTGGTCGTGACCGGCGCGGTTCGCGCGGAGCGATGCTCGAAACGGATCGCGCGACCGGCCTCGATCGCGGCGAGCACCGCCTCCAGGGCAGGTTCCGACCCGCGGGCCCGCGCGGGCAGCGCCGTGAACAAGGCCGCCGCGGATTCCCGATCGACGGCCACTCCCGCCGCCCGCAGCTTCAACACCGCCCCCTGCGCGGCCGACCCCAACTCCGGGGACTCGAGCAGCTGCACCGCGATCGCGACGGCGGCGGACTCCTCGCTGGTCAGGTCGATCTCCGGCAGCGCGTACGCCTCGGGGCTGATCCGGTAGCCCTCAACCGTGCCGAACCGGGACGCCTGCCCCACTTCCAACGGAACCCCCAGGTCCCGCAGCTCGTTCTTGTCCCGCTCGAACATCCGCGAGAACGCCTCGTCGCTCGCCGATTCGTCGTAGCCCGCAACGCTCTGACGGATCTTGTCCGCCGTCAGGAACTGTCGGGTCGAGAGCAGGCAGATGACGAGGTTCATCAGCCGCTCGACTTTGCTGGTCGCCACGGATCAGCAGCCTAGGACATGCCCCGACGGCACCACTACATTGATGCGATCAGACGCTCGACGCGCTCGTCGACAGACCGGAACGGGTCCTTGCACAGCACGGTTCGCTGGGCCTGGTCGTTCAGCTTCAGGTGCACCCAGTCCACGGTGAAGTCCCGGCCCGCGTCCTGGGCGGCGGCGATGAAGTCGCCGCGCAGCTTCGCCCGGGTGGTCTGCGGTGGGGTGTTCACGGCGGCGTCGATCTGATCGTCCTCGGTCACCCGCTTCGCCAGACCCTTGCGCTGCAGCAGATCGAACACCCCGCGGCCGCGCTTGATGTCGTGGTAGGCGAGGTCGAGCTGCGCGATCCGCGGATCGGCGAGCTCCAGATTGTGCTTGTCCTGGTACCGCTGGAACAGCTTCCGCTTGATCACCCAGTCGATCTCGGTGTCCACCTTCGCGAAGTCCTGGGACTCGACCGCGTCGAGGATCCGCCCCCAGAGCTCAACGACCTGCTCGACCTGGGGGTCGGGCTCACGGTTGCGGAGATGCTCGACCGCCCGCGCGTGGTATTCGCGCTGGATGTCGAGGGCACTGGCCTGCCGCCCCCCGGCGAGCCGGACGGGCCGCCGTCCGGTCATGTCGTGACTGACCTCGCGAATGGCGCGGATCGGGTTGTCGAGGGCGAAGTCACGGAACGAGACGCCCGCCTCGATCATCTCCAGCACCAGCGCCGCGGAACCGACCTTGAGCATCGTGGTGGTCTCGGCCATGTTCGAATCGCCGACAATCACATGCAGGCGACGGTACTTCTCGGCGTCCGCGTGCGGCTCGTCCCTGGTGTTGATGATCGGCCGGGACCGGGTGGTCGCGGACGAGACGCCCTCCCAGATGTGTTCGGCGCGTTGCGACAGGCAGAATGTCGCCGACTTGGGGGTCTGCAGGACCTTCCCAGCTCCGCAGATCAGTTGGCGGGTCACCAGGAACGGCAGCAGGACATCCGAGATGCGGGAGAACTCCCCGGCCCGAACCACGAGGAAGTTCTCGTGGCAGCCGTAGGAGTTGCCCGCCGAATCGGTGTTGTTCTTGAACAGGTAGATGTCCCCGCCGATGCCCTCCTCGGCGAGCCGCTGCTCGGCGTCGACGAGCAGATCCTCGAGGACCCGTTCCCCGGCCCGGTCGTGGGTGACGAGCTGAGCGAGCCCGTCGCACTCAGCGGTCGCGTACTCCGGGTGCGATCCCACGTCGAGGTACAGGCGTGCGCCGTTCCTAAGGAACACATTGGAGCTCCGCCCCCACGACACGACCCGGCGGAACAGGTACCGGGCCACCTCGTCCGGGCTCAACCTGCGATGCCCGTGGAAGGTGCACGTCACCCCGAATTCGGTCTCAATTCCCATGATTCGCCGCTGCACACCTCGACAGTACAACGCCGGAGGTCTCCGATACGGTGTTCCTCGTCGGCCTTCCCGCCGTAGCGTGGGAACGTGGCCGAAGTGAGACCTTCCGCGGAAAGTACCGACCGGATCGTCATGCGGTGGATCGCCGACCGACCACCGTCCCCGGTGGACCCCGGGATGCGCGCGCTGAGCACCCTGGCGAACCACGGGGTGCTGTGGTCGGGGGTCGCCGCTGGCCTCGCGGTGTGCGGGCGACGGCCACGCCGGGCCGCGGTGCGGGGCCTGCTGTCCCTCGCAGGCGCGAGCGCGCTGTCGAACGCGGTGCTCAAGCCGCTCTGCCCCCGCAGGCGTCCGCCCGCGGACCTGCCGGAGTTCCCGCGGGGCCGCGGGCTGACCGCCCCGAGCTCCTCCTCGTTCCCGTCCGGGCACGCCGCATCCGCTGCCGCGTTCGCCACCGGTGTCGGACTCGAATACCCGCTGGTGGGGGTCGTGGTCGCGCCGCTGGCCGCGGCGGTCGGATACTCCCGCGTGCACACCGGCGTGCACTGGCCGTCCGATGTCGTTGCCGGCCTGGCCGTCGGCGCCGCGGTCGCGGTCGCCACCCGAGCATGGTGGGCGGTCCGGGACCAGGAGCCGGCGACCCTTGGCCCCGACCGGGCGACGCACGCACTGCCCCGCGGCGCCGGGATGATCGTCTTCGTCAACACCGGATCCGGCGCCGGACCGGATCCCACCCGCACCGAGATCGAGCGGCGGCTGCCCGCCGCGACGGTCGTCGAACTCGACCCCGGCGCCGACTTCGGCGCGCGGATCGACCGGACCATCAGCACCCTCGACGCCAGGGCGCTCGGCGTGTGCGGCGGCGACGGCACCGTCGTGACCGTGGCCGAGGCTGCCGTCCGGCATGCCCTGCCGCTCGCGGTGTTTCCCGGCGGCACCCTGAACCACTTCGCGCGGGACGCCGGGGTCGGCGATGTCGAATCGACCGCAACAGCGATCGAGCGCGGCGCCGCCGAACTGGTCGACCTCGGCGCGGTCCGCGTCGACGGAGGACCGGAGCGTCCGTTCGTTAACACCGCCAGCCTCGGTGGATACCCCGATGTGGTGCGCCTGCGCGAGCGGTGGGAGCCTCGGCTCGGCAAGTGGCCCGCAGCGGGACTCGCGATGATCCGCGTCCTCGCCTCCGCCAGCCCGTTGCCGACCAGGATCGACGGGATCGCACACTCGGTATGGATGCTGTTCGTCGGGAACGGCCGCTACACGCCCCCGGACCAGGTACCGATGTCGCGCCCCGACATCCACCGCGGAACCCTGGACGTGCGCTACCTGCTCGCCGATCACCGATGGTCACGCCTGCGGTTGATTGGCGCGGCACTGACCGGGACGCTGGGTGGCTCCCGCGCCTACGCTCACCGGGACACCCCAACCCTGGCCGTCGAGATCGCCGGGGATCCGGTCGCGTTGGCGACCGACGGCGAGGTGGTCGCCGACGGTCGCCTTTTCGAGTTCCGCAGCAGGCCGCACAGCGTCGTGCTCTACCGCGGGACCGGGCCGTAGCCGGGCCCTCCTGCGTGCCGCCCGAGTCGGGCTGATTCCGTGCCGCCCGGGTCGGGCCTATTCCGTGCCGCCCGGGTCGGGCCTATTCCGTGCCGCCCGGGTCGGGCCTATTCCGTGCCGCCCGGGTCGGGCTGTTCCACCGGTTCGGTGCCGGGCGCGGCCGGGTCGACCGGCAGCAGCGCCTCGAGGGCACTGCCGGTGATCCGGCGGAACGCGCGCCGCGGCCGCGACTGATCGAGGACCGCGACCTCAAGGCCGGACACCCCGATCACGCGACGCTCACCCTCACCGTTGGCTGCCGCGGTGCCGTCCCGGAGCGCATCGACCGCGAGGGTGACCGCGGTCGCGAGGTCGGTTCCCGGCCGGTACGACTCCCGCAGGGCCGTGACGATCGGTTCCGTCGCGCCGCCCATCACGACGAACTGCTGCTCGTCGACGATCGACCCGTCGTAGGTGATGCGGTACAACTGCGCGTGATGGTCCTGGTCCGCCCGCCCGACCTCCGCGACGCACAGTTCCACCTCGTACGGCTTCGGCTGCTCGGTGAAGATGGTGCCGAGCACCTGCGCGTACGCGTTCGCGAGAGAGCGGCCGGTGACGTCACGGCGGTCGTACGAATACCCGCGCATGTCCGCGTGCATGATGCCCGAGCGGCGCAGGTTCTCGAACTCGTTGTACTTGCCGACCGCCGCGAATCCCAGCCGGTCGTAGAGCTCGCTGACCTTGTGCAGCGACGAGGACGGATTCTCCGCCACGAACAGCACGCCGTCCGCATAGGTCAACACGATCACGCTGCGACCCCGCGCGATCCCCTTGCGGGCCAGCTCCGAGCGGTCCCGCATGATCTGCTCGGCGGAGGCGTAATACGGCATGGTCACGGCGTGCCACCTGCTTCCTTGGTGCGGTCGGCGACGACCGTGCGGGCGAGATCGGCCAGCCGATCCGCGGACACAACGGCGGCCCCGCCATCGGTGATCACGACCGCGGTCGGGTAGATGCCGCGGGTCAGGTCCGGGCCACCGGTGGCCGAATCGTCGTCGGCGGCGTCGTACAGGGCCTCGACCGCGGCACGCAGGGCCCCGGCCTCGTCGGCCGCCGGGTCGAAGGTCTTCTTCAGCGCCGACTTCGCGAACAGCGATCCCGATCCGACCGCGTGGTATCCGGCGCGTTCCTCGTAGCGACCGCCGACGACGTCGTAGGAGACGATCCGCCCCGCCTTCGCCGGGGTGGACGCGTCCAGGTCGTATCCGACAAGGAGCGGGACGACGGCCAGCCCCTGCATCGCGGCGCCGAGGTTGCCCCGCACCATCGACGAGAGCCGATTCGCCTTGCCGTCGAACGTCAGTGGGACGCCCTCGATCTTCTCGTAGTGCTCCAATTCGACGGCGAACAGCCGCACCAGTTCGATCGCGACGCCCGCCGTACCCGCGATCCCGGCCGCCGAGTAGTCGTCGGTCACGTACACCTTCTCGACGTCCCGGCTGGCGATGACGTTGCCCATTGTCGCGCGCCGGTCGCCCGCGATCAGGACGCCGCCGGCGAAGGTCAATGCCACGATCGTCGTCCCGTGCGGCGCGATGTCCGATCGGGTGGTCATCGGCTCACCACTTCCACCGCGAGAGCCGAGGTCGAACCGGTTCTCCGGCAACAGTTCCGGCGCATGAACACGCAGGTGCTCGGCGAACGAGGACAACTGCGCGTCGAAGCGCAGCCCCCCGCCTCCGAGCACCATGCGCGCCGCCGGGGAATCCGGCGTCACTGGCCGCCCTTTTGCACGTACGCGCGAACGAAGTCCTCGGCGTTCTCCTCGAGCACGTCGTCGATCTCGTCGAGCAGGTCGTCCGTGTCCTCTGCGAGCTTCTCGCGACGTTCCTGACCCGCACCGCCATCACCGACGGCCGCGTCGTCGTCGTCGCCCCCGCCACCGCGTGTGGTCTGCTCCTGCGCCATAGCCGCCGACCTCCTCATTCCTCGCACTGCACCGTGTCCGTGCACGCACCGTCGGTGACCGTTCGTGCTCGGACCTTCACCCTACCGATCGGCGACGACACCGGGACGATTCGTCGTCGTGTCGCGCGCGATTGTCACGTCGTCAACTGATCGACCAGGTCAGCCGCCGAACTCGCCGCCTCAAGCAGCGCTCCCACGTGCGCCTTGCTGCCCCGCAGCGGCTCGAGGGTGGGAATCCGGACCAGGGAGTCGCGACCCAGGTCGAAGATCACCGAGTCCCAGCTCGCCGCGGCGATGTCCGCCCCGAAGCGGCGCAGGCACTCACCCCGGAAGTAGGCGCGGGTGTCGGTCGGTGGGGTGTGCACCGCGTCAAGGACCTGCTGCTCGCCAACCAGCCGTTCGATCGAACCGCGCGCCACCAGCCGGTTGTACAGGCCCTTGTCCAGCCGGACGTCCGAGTACTGCAGATCGAGCATGTGCAGTTTCGGTGCCGACCAGGCCAGGCCCTCCCGATTACGGAACCCCTCGAGGATTCGCAGCTTCGCCGGCCAGTCCAACAGGTGCGCGCATTCCATCGGATCCCGCTCAAGCAGATCGAGCACCGTCGCCCACTTCGTGAGCACGTCTGCGGCGCGCGCGTCGTCCGGGCTGTCCCGCTCGACCAGCTTCGCCGCACGCTGGTGGTACTCCCGTTGCAGCGCAAGGCCGGTCATCTCGCGTCCGTCGGCGAGCGCAACCGTCTGCCGCAGCGTCGGATCGTGACTGATCTGATGCACCGCGGTCACCGGGCGCGCCAACTGCAGGTCCGACAGGTCCACCCCGGCCTCGATCAGATCGAGAACGAGCGCCGTGGTCCCGACCTTCAGGTAGGTGGACCACTCGGCGAGGTTCGCGTCGCCGATGATCACGTGCAGCCTGCGGTACTTCTCGGCGTCCGCGTGCGGCTCGTCGCGGGTGTTGATGATGCCCCGCTTGAGGGTCGTCTCGAGTCCGACCTCGACCTCGATGTAGTCCGCCCGCTGGGAGAGCTGGAAGCCCGCTTCGTCACCCGACTGCCCGAGCCCGACCCGGCCGGAACCGCAGATCACCTGGCGGGACGCGAAGAACGGCGTCAGGCCAGCGATGATCGCCGAGAACGGCGTGTCCCGCGAGCACAGGTAGTTCTCGTGCGTTCCGTAGGACGCACCCTTGCCGTCGACGTTGTTCTTGTACAACTGGAGTCGAGGGGCGCCGGGCACGCTGGACGCGTGCCGTGCCGCGGCCTCCATCACCCGCTCCCCCGCCTTGTCCCAGATCACGGCGTCGAGCGGATCGGTGACCTCCGGGGCTGAGTACTCGGGGTGGGCGTGGTCGACGTACAGCCGGGCGCCGTTGGTGAGGATCATGTTGGCAGCGCCTACCTCGTCCGCGTCGATGACCGGTGCGGGCCCGTTGAACCGTCCCAGGTCGAAGCCGCGCGCGTCGCGCAGCGGCGATTCAACCTCGTAGTCCCAGCGGGTCCGCTTCGCGCGGGGAACGCCCGCGGCGGCCGCGTAGGCCAACACCGCCTGGGTGGAGGTCAGGATGGGGTTCGCCGTCGGCTCCGACGGGGACGAAATGCCGTACTCGACCTCGATACCGATGATCCGCTGCATGGCGTCGAGCGTAGAGCGTCCGGCGTGCGCGCATACCCCGGACGCCACCCGCCCGGTTCAGGGCGGGGTCTTTGGGTCGGGAGTTTCCGGGGGTCCGGCGCCGGATTAAGTGCCGATAAGTTGCCTTATGACATTATTGCAGGTGACGTCCGCAGTTCACCATCCTGCTGACACCGGTCACTCCGCGCACACGGGAGCGCCGGGGAAGGGTGCCGCCCCGGATCGGCAGCCCACCTCCGAGACCGCGGCCATCCGTGCGAGGGGGTCCCGGATCTCGAGTGCGGGCACCAACCCCCGATCCAGGACCGCCGTCCGTGCCTCGGGGGAACCCGCGTGTGCGTCGAGCACGCCGCGGGCCCGGGCGAAGGCGAGCAACTCGTCGTAGACCATCGCGAGGGCGGCCTCGGTCGTCCTGTCCCCCGGGGTGAGCGAGTCGAAGTCCTCACCCGTCTCGTACTCGTGGCGCAGCGCGTGCGGCCCCTGGTCGCAGGACGGCGTGTTCAACTCGACCCGGAACGCTGGCTGTTCCGGTGTCGGCGGCACGGTGGTTCCCGCGTCGACGCAGGCGTGGTGCGAGATCCGGTCGGCGAGCGCGTGCAGGTAGATCCCGATTCGTGCGTTCGCTGCCTGGTCACCGATCCACGAGTCGAACCGGTCGGACCTGACGTCACCGGAGACGACCTGCTCCCCCGTCGCGTTGGTGAACGGCACGGCGACGGGAGCGACGACGCTGTACTCGCCGTCGATCGGTACCGGCGACGGGTCCGCGTAGCAGGCGGGGCCGGTACCGAGATCGCCAGCGGCCGACGCGGTGGTGAACCCGCCCGTGCACAGCGGGGCGTCGCCGCCGGGACCGGCCATTGCCCAGCGGCGCAGGTGCGCGAGCATCACCTCGTGGCGCGGGTCGGTGACGTCCGGTCGTAGGCCCTCCTGCGGCGTCGACGGACCCAGGGTCGGCGGGAAGTGGAACAGGAACCCGCCGGTCGCGAAGTGCGTTCGCACCAGGCCACCGATGTCCCTGGTGGTCAGGGTGTCGGCGCCCGGCACGGGCCTGCCGTCGACGTCCCGCGGTGTGAAGGTGCCCAGATCGGTCGCCTCGTCGTAGGCCGCGATCCAGTACGCGTCTCGTTCGGGGAATCCGGCGGTGCGGGCCAGCAGATAGGTGGCGTCGGCGTGCACGAGACTGCGGCCGCCGAGGGGCTGACGCAGGGTGTAGCCGTACGCGAGGAAGGCCTGCAATCCGCACGCCGGAGCGGTCGGGATGTCCGTCGGGCACGGTGGCGGCAGCGGGCCGCAGTTGTGTGCGGGCACGCCCTCCTGCGAGTAGCAGACGTCCTCGGCGAAGGCATGTGCCGTTGGCGCGGGCGCAGCGGCGAACGCTGCCACGATGCAGGCGCACGCACACCGGCGGCCGAATGTGCTCATGGGACCGGCCCCTTCGACGTCGACGACAGGGTGCACTGCAGGTAGTCGCCCGCCCGGATCCGCCGCAGCACCGACCGCGCTGGCCACGGCGCCCACCGCGCCCCCGGGTCCGTTCCCCGGCGCGGATCGGTCAGGGTCAGCAGGCGGCCGCGGGAGGCGATGTCGACCCGACCCGCCGCGACGACATTGCGAACCCAGTCACTGTCGGGACCGTAGGTCAACGCGAATCGGTAGCCGCCGTCGACCCGGAAACAGTTGACCGGCGTCCGGTAGAGGCGGCCCGAGCGGCGGCCACGGTGCAGCACGATCGCGAATCCCGGCAGCCATCCGGCGACCGGGAGCACCAGGCGATTGGTCACCATCGCGTTGAAGCGGGCGAGCCGCCTCGGGAGAGGCACCCGGTCAGCCTAACCCGCCTGAGACGATGACCCGATGGAATCGGACCACGGACCCCGCCCGCCCATCCCCGCGCCGGACGAGGTGGTCGCCGTCTACGACAAGGCCGGACTGGTGATCGGTTCGGCGCCGCGGTCCCGGGTGTACGCCGAGGGCCTCTGGCACGCGAGCGCCGGGGTGCTGTTGCGCTCGACCGACGGGCGCCAGCTCTACGTCCACCGCCGCTCCCCCGACAAGTCCGTCTTCGCGGGCATGCACGACTGCCTCGCCGGTGGCGTCGTCGATCCAGGCGAAACCCCCGCCGCAACCGCAGCCAGGGAACTCGAGGAGGAGCTCGGGGTCCGCGGCATCGACCTCACCCCGCTGGCGCGGCTCGCCTGGGACGGGACGTGGGCGGGCAGGCCGCTCCGCTGCCACCTGTTCGCGTTCGAAGGCCGGTGGGACGGTCCGGTCGTACACCAGCCGAGCGAGGTCGTCGACGGCTGGTGGTGGACCGGCGACGCACTGCGCACCCACCTGGCCGACCCGGAGTGGCCGTTCGTTCCGGACACCAGGGCGCTGCTCGCCGACATCGTGCTGTGAGGGCGCCGCGGCTTCGCGGGTCGGGCCAGACCCGGTGCCGTGCCATTGTCATACCTGTAATATTGCAATGTTATGGCAGCGTATGAGAGCACAGCCGGGAGTTCACGGGACCGCGAGGCCGTGCGGGACGCCGTCCTGTCCGCGGCGATCGCGGTCGTCGTCGAGGAGGGGCCCTCCGCGTTGACCGTGCGCCGACTCGCGTCCGACGCGCACACCTCGACGATGTCGGTCTACACGCATTTCGGAAGCGTCGGCGGGGTCGTGGGCGCCGTCGTCGAGTACGGGTTCGGGTTGCTCGGCCGGACGATGGCGGCCGCTCCCCGATCCGGCGACCCCCTCGCCGACCTGTTCGGTATCGCGCTCACCTATCTGGCATTCGCGCGAGACCACCCGCGGCTGTACACGACGATGTTCCAGCACACCTCCTCCGACCGGGGCCCGGGCCGACGAACGGACGTCGTCGGGACGGGGGCACCCATCGAGGCGCACGGGGGCGGCGCGGCCTTCGCGACGTTCCTCGCCGCACTGTCCGGGACGGGTCCCGGTCGGCAGGCAGGCCCCGAGGAGCACGACGCGCAGCGGTTGGCCCTCGCCGCGGAGCTCTTCAGCGCGCTGCACGGCAACGCGATGCTGCGGATCGCCGGCCATCTGGACACCGCGGACGACACGGTCGCCCATTCACTTCTCGTCGCCCTCGCCGTCGGGAACGGCATGAATCGAGAGTCAGCGATCCGCGCGCTCGAACGGGCTCGGGCCGTCAACGGGAGGGCCTGACACGCAGGCGCGGTGGGTACGACGCCTCCGCCGCCCCCACCGCGCTCGGCGCTGACCGCCCTCCGCTACAGGTACTGACCGGTGTTCGACTCGGTATCGATCGCCCGGCTCGCGCTGGCGTTCTTGCCGGTGACCAGCGTGCGGATGTAGACGATCCGCTCCCCCTTCTTGCCCGAGATGCGTGCCCAGTCGTCCGGATTGGTGGTGTTGGGCAGGTCCTCGTTCTCGGAGAACTCGTCGACGATCGAGTCGAACAGGTGCTGCACGCGCAGGCCGGGTGCGCCGGTCTCGAGCACCGCCTTGATCGCGTACTTCTTCGACCGATCCACGATGTTCTGGATCATCGCGCCCGAGTTGAAGTCCTTGAAGTACAGGACCTCCTTGTCGCCGTTCGCGTACGTCACCTCCAGGAACCGGTTCTCGTCGCTCTCCGCATACATCCGGTCCACGACCCGCTCGATCATCGCTTTCACGCACAGCGCCCGATCACCGCGGAATTCGGCGAGGTCGTCGGCGTGCACCGGAAGCGTCTCGGTGAGGTACTTCGAGAAGATGTCCTGCGCGGACTCGGCGTCCGGGCGTTCGATCTTGATCTTCACGTCGAGCCTGCCCGGTCGCAGGATCGCGGGGTCGATCATGTCCTCGCGGTTCGACGCACCGATCACGATGACGTTCTCGAGGCCCTCCACGCCGTCGATCTCGCTGAGCAGCTGCGGAACCACCGTGGTCTCAACGTCTGACGACACCCCGGACCCGCGGGTCCGGAAGATCGAATCCATCTCGTCGAAGAACACGATCACCGGGGTGCCCTCGGACGCCTTCTCCCGCGCGCGCTGGAAGATCATCCGAATGTGCCGCTCCGTCTCGCCGACGAACTTGTTCAGCAGCTCGGGGCCCTTGATGTTCAGGAAGTACGACTTCGCGTCCTTGGCATCCTGACCGCGCGCCTCGGCGATCTTCTTCGCGAGGGAGTTCGCGACCGCCTTCGCGATCAGGGTCTTGCCGCAGCCGGGCGGACCGTACAGCAGCACACCCTTCGGCGGACGCAGTGCGTACTCGTGGAAGAGATCCTTGTGCAGGAACGGCAACTCGACGGCATCCCGGATCTGTTCGATCTGCCTACCCAAACCGCCGATGTCCCCGTAGTCGACATCCGGGACCTCCTCGAGCACGAGGTCCTCCACCTCGGCCTTCGGGATCCGCTCGAAGGCGTACCCGGCCTTGGTGTCGACCAGCAGCGAATCACCGGGCCGCAGCTTGCGGGTCGGTGAGTCGATGTCCTCGTCGTCCGGGTGCAACGTCTCATCCGAGGCAGCGACCGCCAGCGGATGCGCGAGCCAGACGACGCGTTCCTCGTCGGCATGCCCGACCACCAGTGCGCGTTCCCCGTCATCGAGGATCTCGCGGAGGCTGCAGATCTCTCCGATCCGCTCGAAGGTGCCCGCCTCGACGACCGTCAACGCCTCGTTCAGCCGCACCGTCTGCCCCGGCTTGAGCTCGTCGGTGTCGACGTTCGGCGAGCAGGTGAGCCGCATCTTCCGTCCCGACGTGAACACGTCGACCGTCTGGTCGTTGTGCGCGCAGATCAGCACGCCGTAGCCGCTCGGGGGTTGACCGAGGCGGTCGACCTCTTCCCGCAACGCGATCAGTTGCTGGCGCGCCTCCTTGAGCGTGTCCATCAGCTTCGAGTTGCGAATCGACAGGGAATCCACGCGTGACTCGAGTTCACGCACCTGCTCCGGAGACTGGGCAAGTTGTCGGCGAAGTGCAGCGGCCTCAAGCTTGAGGGCCTCGAGTTCCGCCCTGGCAGCCACCGAGTCCGGATTCTCTGTTGCGCTCATGTGCGACTCCTCCCAGTTCGATCCCTCAACGCTACCGCCGTGCCCACGAAAGTGTGTTGCGACACTTGGGACATCGCACAATCTGGGACGGTGCAGGTCACCACCGACACCCCACCAGCCATGTTAGCCTCACCTACATTGCTCCCGGTCCCGGCAGGAGCGCCCCTCACAGGAAAGAGTTCCCCGTGATCACCCGTACGACACTCATTGCCACCGGAGCCGTCCTCGTTGCACTCGGGCTCACGGCATGCGGTTCCGACGACGCCGCCGACACCCCGGCAACGAGCACCGCGAGCAGCACCGTCGCCGACGCGACCACCAGCGCGAACACCGCAGCCGCAGCGGCCGCTCCCGGCGCCGAGACGCTGAACGCGACGCTGGCGACCTTCTTCGACCCCGCGGTTCCCGCTGCCGACAAGGTCGTGCTGATCGAGGACGGCGAGAAGCAGGCCGCGGTCCTCGAACAGTTCAACGGCGTGCTGCAGGGCTACCCCCTGACTGCCGACGTCACCAAGGTGGTCGCGGTCGACGACGACACCGTCACCGCGACGACCACCATCGCGGGTCCGCACGGCGGCGCCCCCGTCGAGGTCACCTTCGACGAGCACGACGGCGCCTGGATCATCTCCGACGACGCGGTCTGCACGATCCTCGGCATGGGCCAGCTGACCTGCGTGAAGTAGTCGCCTTCGGCAACTGTGCGTGAGTTTTACCCCGACCGGGGTAAAACTCACGCACGGGCGCGCAGCGCAGCGCAGCGCAGCTAGCCCTTGCTGGGGCGGCGCTGCGGCTTCGGGGTCACCGTGCCCTCGGCGAGTCGCCGGGCGCTGACGAGGAAGGCTGTGTGCCCCTGCATCCGGTGTTCGGGGCGCACCGCGAGGCCGACGACGTGCCAGCCGCGCACGATCGACTCCCAGGACCGCGGCTCGGTCCAGCACTCCTGTTCCCGCATCGCCTCGACCACCTTCGACAGCTGTGTCGTGGTCGCGACGTAGACAATCAGCACCCCGCCGGGGACCAGCGCCTTCGACACCGCGGGCAGCACGTCCCATGGCGCGAGCATGTCCAGCACCACCCGGTCAACCTGCCCGTGCACGTCGGCGTCATAGTCGGCGAGATCGCCGATGGCCAGCTCCCAGTTGTCGGGGCGGCCACCGAAGAAGGTTTCGACGTTCCGGACCGCGTGTTCGGCATGATCCTCGCGGACCTCCCACGAGGTGACCTTGCCCTCGGGCCCGACGGCGCGGAGCAGCGAGCAGGTGAGCGCACCGGAACCCGCGCCCGCCTCGAGCACTCGGGCACCGGGGAACACGTCCCCCTCGTGCACGATCTGCGCGGCATCCTTCGGGTAGATGACCTGGGCTCCTCGCGGCATCGACAGCACGTAGTCGACGAGCAGCGGGCGCAACGCCAGGTACGGGGTGCCGTTGGTGGAGGTGACGACGCTGCCCTCGGGCGTGCCGATCAGGTCGTCGTGCAGGATGCCGCCGCGATGTGTGTGGAACTCCTTGCCCGCCTCGAGCACGACGGTGTACTTGCGCGCCTTCGCATCGGTGAGTTGGACCCGGTCCCCGACCCGGAACGGTCCGGTCGGTCGACCCTGCAACGCTGACATCTCGCTTGCTCCTCTGCGGTTGTTCCCGGCGACCCGTGCACCGGCCCCGACGGCGTGTCGGACCCCGCGCATACCCTGCCAGGTGTGAGCAGCCCCCCCGATGACGCACCCCACCGAACCAGCGCCCGCGCCCGCACGCTCACGGCCCGCGCTGTCCCCGTCACGCGCAGGCGACTTCAAGCAGTGCCCCCTGCTGTACCGCTTCCGGGCCATCGATCGGCTTCCCGAGAAGCTGACGACCGCGCAGGTCAGGGGCACGCTCGTGCACGCGGCCCTGGAGTCGCTCTACGGATTGCCTGCTGCCGGGCGCGGTCGGGAGACGGCGGTGACGCTCGTCGAGCCTGCCTGGGACCGGATGCTCGAGCAGTCCCCGGAACTCGCCGAGGTGGTCCCTGCCGACGACCGCGACCGGTTCCTTGGCGACGCCCGGCGCATCGTCGAGGACTACTACCGACTCGAGGATCCGACGGCGTTCGACCCCGAGGCCTGTGAGCTGCGGATCGAGACCGCTCTCGCGGACGGGGTCCCGCTCCGCGGCTTCGTCGATCGGGTCGATGTCGCACCGACCGGCGAGGTCCGGGTGGTGGACTACAAGACCGGTCGGGCCCCGCGGGAGGGGTTCGAGCGGACCGCCCTGTTCCAGATGAAGTTCTACGCGCTGATGCTGCTGCAGACCCGCGGCGTCGTCCCGACCCAGTTGCGCCTGCTGTACCTCACGGAGGGCGAGGTCCTCACCTACACACCGGATCACGACGAGCTGCGTCGGTTCGAGCGCACGTTGAGCGCGATCTGGCGGGCCATCCTCGACGCCGGGCGCACCGGCGATTTCGAGCCGAGTCCCGGACGCATGTGCGGGTTCTGCGACCATAGGGACCGCTGCCCCGCGTTCGGTGGTTCACCGCCGCCCTATCCGGGTTGGCCCGATCCGGGCGACGGCGGGGTGGTCGACACGGCAGAGTGAGGAGTCCCCCTGTGAATGACACCGCCCCCGGTGCCTATTTCGTTCCGCTGGAACCGCTTCCGGACGGCACGGCACGGTTCCGGCCGACCGGGCACACGCTGAGCACCTGGTCCGGCGACATGCAGCACGGCTCGCCGCCGTCGGCCCTGCTCGTGCACGCGCTGCGCCGCCACCAGGCGCGACCGGACACGCGGCTGACCCGCGTGGTCGTGGAGATCCTCGGGCCGGTGCCGTTGACCGAAATCCGGGTGCGGGCGTGGACCGAACGCCCCGGCCACCGAATCGAACTCGTGGTCGCCGAGCTGTCCGCGGAGGGGCCGGACGGCAGCTGGCGCGCCGTTGCCCGCGGCACCGGGTGGCGGCTGCAGACGGCCGACACCGCGGCGATCGCGCATGCCGCCGACCCGGCGATCCCGCCGCGGACGGCGGACCCGTCACCGCTGCCCGACAACAGCTTCTGGCACACCGGGTTCATCGACTCGGTCGACTGGAACTGGCTGACCCCGCTCGGTGCGTCGGGCCTCTCCCACGCCTGGGGCAGGCCGATCCCCGTCCTGGTGGAGGGGCTCCCGCTCGACCCGATCGAGCGACTGTTCCTGATCGCCGACACCGCGAACGGCGTCGGCAGCAAGCTGGACCCGGCGGCGTGGACGTTCCTCAACACCGATGTGACGGTGCACCTGTTCCGGATCCCGGACGGGGACTGGATCGGGGTGTCCGCCGAAACCTCCTACGGCCCGGACGGGGTCGCGATGTCCTCGGGTGTCCTGCACGACGATGCGGGTCCGGTGGCCCGGGTGACGCAGACGGTGCAGGTACGCGCCCGCTGAACCCGCCGACGGCCCGCACCGGTAGCGGTGCGGGTCGTCGAGGGCGCCGTCAGAATCCGCGGCAGGTGCGGATGTCGGTGGCGAGGATCGCCTTGGCTCCGATGTCGGCGAGCCGGTCCATCATGTCGTTGCTGCCCTTGCGCGGCACCATCGACCGGATTGCCACCCACTGCTCGTCGGCGAGCGGGGCGACGGTCGGCGATTCCAGGCCGGGGGTGATGGCGACGGCCTCGGCGAGCCGGTCCCGCGGGCAGTCGTAGTCGAGCATCACGTACTGCTGGGCGCGGACCACGCCCTTGACGCGGGCGATCAGCTGGTTGCGAGCCTTGTCGTCCTGGTCGGAGCCCGCCCGCTCGATCAGCACCCCCTCGGAGTCGCACAGCGATTCGCCGAACGCCGCCAGGTTGTGCTGACGCAGGGTGCGGCCGGAGCCGACGACGTCGGCGATCGCGTCGGCGACACCGAGCTGGATGGAGATCTCGACGGCACCGTCGAGCCGGATCACGGTGGCCTCGATGCCGCGGCGGGCCAGGTCGGCGCGCACCAGGTTCGGGTAGGAGGTGGCGATGCGCAGGCCCGCCAGATCCTGCGGCGTCCAGTCCTTTCCGGCAGGCGCGGCGTATCGGAAGCTGGAGCGGCCGAATCCGAGCGACAGCCGCTCGGCGACCGGCGCACCCGAGTCGAGCGCGAGGTCGCGGCCGGTGATTCCGAGGTCCAGTTCACCGGATCCGACGTAGATCGCGATGTCCTTCGGGCGGAGGAAGAAGAACTCCACCTGGTTGGACGGGTCGAGCACGGTCAGGTCGCGGGAGTCGGTGCGCCGCCGGTAGCCAGCCTCGCTGAGGATCTCGGCGGCCGATTCGGACAGGGAGCCCTTGTTGGGCACTGCAACGCGCAGCATGATGGTCCTTCCTTCGAAGGCGAGAGGTGTGATGCGGGGAGTCGCGGCGGTGCCGCGCACGAACAACAGCGGCGGTGCCGCTCACAGATGGCAGCGGCGGTGCCGCTCACAGATGGCAGCGGCGGTGCCGCTCACAGATGTCGGTAGACGTCCTCGAGCTTCAGTCCGCGGCCGACCATCAGGACCTGCACCCAGTACAGCAGCTGCGAGATCTCCTCCGAGAGTTCCTCGTCGCTCTGGTACTCGGCGGCGATCCACACCTCGCCGGCCTCCTCGATCACCTTCTTGCCCTGGGCATGGACGCCGGCGTCCAGTGCGGCCACGGTGCCGGAACCCTCGGGGCGAGTGGCGGCACGGTCGGACAGCTCGGCGAACAGCGAATCGAAGGTCTTCACGGGTCGCCATTGTTTCACAGCGTCACCGGGTCGCCGCTGCCGCACTCAGCGTTCGGGCCGGGTCAGCGTCGGTGCGCTGTCGATCAGCGTCCGCGTGTACGGCTCGAGTGGTCGCTCGTAGACGTCGGAGGTGGGCCCGCACTCGACGATCCGGCCGCGGTGCATCACCGCGACGACGTCGCAGACGTGCCGGATCACCGCGAGATCGTGGGAGACGAGCAGCAGGGTCAGGTCGTGCTCGGTGACCAGCCTCGCCAGCAGGTCGAGGACCTGCGCGCGCACCGACACGTCGAGGGCGCTGACCGGCTCGTCGGCGATCAGGATCCGGGGCCGGGTGATCAGGGCCCGGGCGATGGAGATCCGCTGGCGCTGACCGCCGGAGAACTGGTGCGGGTAGCGCTGCGCGGCGTCGGGGTCGAGTCCGACGTCCGCGAGCATCGTCGCGACCAGTGCGGCGACGTCCGCGGCGGGCCTGCCGCGTCCGCTCATCGGCTCCGCGACGATGTCGCCGACCCGCATCCGGGGGTCCAGGGAACCCATCGGGTCCTGGAACACGATGGACACGTCGCGGCGCAGGCCGCTCAAGTCGCGTTCGGCCGCGCCGACGAGTTCGGTGCCTGCCACCCGGATCGACCCCGATGTCGCGGTATCCAGCGCGCACAACAACCGAACCAGCGTCGACTTGCCGCTGCCGGACTCGCCGACGATGCCGAACCGTTGACCAGCGGCGACGTCGAACGAGACGTCGACGAGGGCGGGCACCGGCGCGGGCCGACGCACCACCGACGCCCGGGTGCCGCGGTAGGTGCGGCTCACCGCGCGGGCCGCGATCAACGGGACGGACTGCTCGTTGAACACCGGGGCCGACGACGCGTGGACGGTTGCCGCGGACTCGCCGTGCTGCAGCGTCGACGCGTCGAGCAGGGACCGCGTGTACGGGTGGGCCGGGTCCGCGAACACCCCGGCAACCGGACCCGACTCGACGACGACGCCGTCCCGCATCACCAGCACCCGCTCGCACAGGTGCGCGACGACCGCCAGGTCGTGGGTGATCATCAGCAACGCGGTGCGGTGCTCGCGGACCGTGCTGTCGATCAGGTCAAGGATCTGCGCCGCCGTGGTCACGTCGAGTGCGGTGGACGGTTCGTCGCAGACCAGCAGCCGCGGCGTGTTCGCCATCGCGATCGCGATCAGCACCCGCTGCCGCTGCCCGCCGGACAGCTCGTGCGGATACGACCGCGCGATCCGTTCCGGATCCGGCAGGTTCACCGACACGAGCAGTTCGTGGACCGCGGCGCGGCGGTCCGCGCGGCGCAGACCGTCCCGGTGCAGCGCCAACACCTCGCCGACCTGGTTGCCGATCCGCATCAGGGGATTAAGCGCACTCATCGGTTCCTGGAACACCATCGCCACGTCGTCGCCGCGCAGTCGCGTCCACCCGCGTTCGGGCCGGTCGAGGAGATTGCCATCCACCCCACCCAGGCGCACCGACCCCGTCGCGGTCAGCTGGTCCGGCAGCAGACCCATCAGACTCAGCGCGGTCAGCGACTTGCCCGACCCCGACTCCCCGATCAGCCCGACCCGCTCCCCCGCGTCGAGCCGGAACCCCACCCCGGACAGCAGGTCCCGATCGTCGATGCGGACCCCCAGCCCGGACACCTCCAGCAGCGGTGCACCGGCTCCGCCGTCCCCGTTCATCGCACCACCTTCGGATCGAACCGGTCCCGCAGACCGTCACCGAGCAGATTGAACCCGAGCACAGTCAGCGCGATCGCCAGTCCCGGCCACAGCATCACCATCGGCTGTTGGTACAGGTACGGCTGCGTCTCCTGCAGCATCCGCCCCCACGACGGGGTCGGCGGCGGGGTGCCGAAACCGAGATACGACAGTGCCGCCTCGGCGAGAACCGCCAGCGCGAACGTCACTGACGCCTGCACGATCAGGTCACTGGAGATGTTCGGCAGCACGTGCCGCCGCGCGATCGCACCGCGGCCGAGACCGCTCGCGCGGGCCGCGAGAACGTAGTCCTGCGCCATCACCTGCCTGGTCCCGGCGCGGGTGATCCGCGCGAACGCCGGCGCCGACCCGATGCCAAGGGCCACCATCGCCGTCACCGTCGACCCGCCCGCGATAGCCGCGAACACGATCGCGAGCAGCAACGCGGGAAACGCGAGCAGGACGTCAACCCCGCGCATCAGCACCTCGTCCGCCGCGCCGGGACGCATCCCCGCGGCAACCCCGATCGGGATGCCGATCACCGCGGCCACAGCCACCGCGACAACGCCGACGAGCAACGTCGTGCGGGCACCGACCAGCAGGATGCTGGCGATGTCGCGGCCGAAATCGTCGGTGCCCAGCCAGTGCGCCGCGCTCGGCGCCGCCAGGCGCGCGGACGGATCCACCACGGTCGGGTCGAACGGCGTCCACACCAGCGACACCAGCGCGGCGAGCAGCACCAGGCCGACGAGCAGGCCGCCGACGACAAGCGTTCCGGGCGGCCGTCTCATGCATTGCTCCGCAATCGCCTCATACATTGCTCCGCAATCGCCTCATGCATTGCTCCGCAATCCGTATCATGCATTGCTCCGCAATCCGTCTCATGCATTGCTCCGCAATCGTGGATCCACCAGGGTGTGGACGACGTCGACGACCAGGTTCACCACCAGCACCAACAGCACCAACACCAGCACGATCGACTGCACCGCACCCATGTCCCGCTGCCCCACCTTGTCCAGCAACAGGCTGCCAAGCCCCGGCACCACGAACACCCGCTCGATCACCACCGCCCCGATCAGCAGCGTGCTCAACTGCACACCCGCGACGGTGATCACCGGGACCGCCGCGTTCCGCACCCCGTGCCGGAGCAGCGCCCTGGTGCGGGTGAGACCCTTCGCCCGTGCCGTCCGGAGGTAGTCCTCCCCCAGTTCGTCGAGGACCGCGGACCGCACGTACCGCGTCAACACCGACCCCTGCACCAGCCCCAACGCCAGCGCGGGCAACGCCAGGTACGACAGGAATCCGCCGACCCCCTCGATCGGGGCCTGCCAGCCGCTGGACGGCAGCCAGCCGAGCTCGACCGCGAACACCGTCGACAGCAGCACCCCGGCGAGGAAGGCGGGAATCGCGATGCCCACCTGGCTGATGCCGCCGATCGCGACCCCGTCCGGCTTCCCGGCCCGCACCGCCGACACGACCCCGAGGGGCAGCGCGATCGCCAATGCGACGACCATGCCCACTCCGACCAGCCACAGCGTGACCTGCAGGCGGTCCAGGATCTCGGGCCCGACCGGCTGCCTGGTCAGATAGGAGTCGCCCATGTCGCCGCGCAGCATCGCCCACATCCACATCGCATACCGCTGCGGGAGGGACATGTCCAGACCCATCGCCGCCCGCTCCCTGGCGACCGCCTCCTCGGATGCCTGCACCCCCAACGCGATCCGCGCGGGATCGCCGGGGAGGACGGCGAGCAACGCGAAGACGAGTACCGATGCTGCGGCGGCGGTCACCGCAAAGATGCCCAGCCTGCGGGCGATCGTCACCAGCATGCGCTACCCCCGCCGCACCCGGGTCAGGTCCATCGCGAGACCCGTCGCGTTCCGCGGCAGACCGGTCAGGTCCGAATCCGCCACCACCAGCAGCGGAAACAGGAACAGCCAGTCCGCGGCCGCGTCGTCGGTGATCGTCCGGGCCACCTCCCGCATCCGGGTGACGTACCCCGCGTCGTCGGCGGCGTCCGCCTCCGCGAGCAGCGCGGTCACCGCGGGGTTGTCGTAACCCCAGTAGTACTTCGGGTTACCGAACGTGGCGATGTCGTGCGGTTCGACGTGCTGCATCACCGACATCTGGTAGTCGTGCCGGGTGAACACCCGATCCAGCCACACCGCGGGAAACTCGACCGGATCGATCCGGACCCGGAATCCGACCTGCTGCAGTTGCGACGCGACGACCTGGGCGGCGGCGCTCGCGTACGGCAGATTCGGAACGTCAAAGCGCACCACCGGGTTCGGGTTTCCCGCCTCGGCGAGCAGGGCCCGAGCCCGGTCCGGGTCGAACGGGTACGCCCCGGTCAGGTCCTCGAACCACGGATCGGTCGGCGGCACCATCGACCCGATCAGCTCCCCGTAGCCGGCGTACGCGGTGGCGCGCACCGCGTTCCGGTCAACGGCGTGCAGGACGGCGCGGCGGACCCGGACGTCGTCGAACGGGGCGACGGCACCGTTCATCGACAGCACCACCTCCCCGTTGGTGGTTCCCTCGGTGACGGTGAACCGGGGATCACCGGTGAACTGGCCGAGCAGTTGCGGCGCCCCGAGGCTGAAGATGGCGTCGACGCCGCCACTGCGCAGCGCGTTCGCCTGCGCGGTCGCATCCGCGAAGTAACGCAGCCGGACCGTCGTCATCGCAGGCGGCCTGCCCCAGTAGCGGGGGTTGGCCCGCAACTGCAGCTCGGACCCCGGGTTCCAGCGGGCCACCGTGTACGGCCCGGTGCCGATGGCGGTGGACGCCAACTGGGCGACGCCGGTCGGGCTGAACATCGCCCCGATCGGTCCGGTCATCGCGAACAGCCACTCGTTGCTCGGCCTGGTCAACACCACCCGGGCAAGATCCGGGCGCGGCGCCTCGACCCGATCCACCACGGCCATCGCGGCCGGCGAGTTCGCGGTCCAGTCCGTCTGCACCCGCTCGATGCTGAACTTCACGTCGTCGGAGGTGAACGAGGCGCCGTTGCTGAACGTGACGTCGCGGTGCAGCGTGAACTCGTAGACGGTCCGGTCCGGGCTTACCGTCCACGAGGACGCGAGCAGCGGAACGATCGCGCCTGTGTCGTCGACCCGGACGAGACCCTCGTACACGTTGCCCAGCAATGCCTGTGGGATCGCGGCGCCCGCGGTGCGGGTGAAGTCGAGGTTGTCGGGCTTCGCGGTCAACGCCACCGTCAGCGTGTCCGGACCGCCGCTGCCCGACAGCCCGGCCCCCGCCGCGCACCCGGCGACCACCAGCACGGTGACCGCGCCGAGCGCGGCGGCCCTGCCGAGGCGGGAGATCATGACCGCGATCCTGCCACGGCCGGGCCGTCGGTCAGGGTTCTGCGGCTGGTGAACACGCGGGGCGCGCCGGTGACCGGGTCGGTGAACCGGATGCTGCGGGCGAGCAACCGCAACGGGTCGGTGAAGTCGTCGGGCGCGCGGTCCCGCAGCGTCGGGTAGAAGTCGTCGCCGACGATCGGCGCCCCCAACGAGGACAGGTGCAGGCGCAGTTGGTGAGTGCGCCCAGTCGTCGGCGACAGCCGATACCTGGCATGGTCGCCGACCCGCTCGATTACCTCGATGTCGGTGTGCGCGTTGGGATCTCCGGGGACCTCCCGGGCAGTCGGCTCGCCGTGCCGCTTGTCGATGCGGCTGCGGACCGTCATCGGGAAGTCGTGTCCCGGCAGGAACGGGGCAAGCGCCTCGTACTCCTTGACCACCCGGCGCTGCTCGAACAGCTGCTGGTACGGCCTGCGCAGCCGCGGGTCGTAGGTGCAGACCAGGACCCCCGCCGTCATCCGGTCCAGCCGATGGACCGGCACCACGTCGGGCAGGTCCAGTGCGCGACGCAGCCGCACCACCACCGATTCCCGGATGTGCCGCCCCCGCGGGATGGTGGCGAGGAAATGCGGCTTGTCCACGACGAGCAGCCCGTCGCCGTGATGCAGGACGTCCACCGCGAACGGCACCGGCACCTCGGCGGGCGGCTCCCGATAGAAGTACGCCAGCAGTCCGGGGCTGGCCGCGGCCGCGGGCGGCAGCGGCCTGCCGGTCCGGTCAACGACCTCCCCTGCGGCGAACCGGGCGTCCCAGTCGTCGTCGGGGGCGAGCGCGCGCAGGTGGTCACCGACCGTCGGGTACGCACCGGTCAGCCGGACCCGGTCGGGGCCGAGGCCGTCCCGCAGCGGCAGGGGTGGCGGTGCCGCCGTCCGCCGACGTCCCATCGTCAGGAGTCCGGGGCGCAGACCGCGCAGAGCAGTGTCTGCGCGCGGCCCTCGGCGGTGGCATGGTCGACGTGCCGGGCGGTGGGTGCACCGCACCCCGTGCACCGGCCGAGAACCGCGGCATGGTCGGAGAAATCGACCGTCTTGCGGCCGTCGAACACGTACAGGGAGCCGTCCCACAGCCCGTCGTCGCCGAAGGCCTCGCCGTACCGCACGATGCCGCCATCGAGTTGGTACACCTCCTCGAATCCGCGCCTGCGCATCAGGGCGGACAGCACCTCGCAGCGGACCCCGCCGGTGCAGTAGGTGACGACCGGGCTGGACTTGAGATGGTCGTAGCGTCCGCTGTCGAGTTCCGACACGAAGTCGCGGGTGGTGGCGACGTCCGGAACGACGGCGCCGCGGAACCTGCCGATCTCGGCCTCGAACGCGTTGCGACCGTCGAAGAACACCACCTCGTCGCCGCGGCGGTCCACCAGGTCGTGCACCTGCTGCGGCGACAGGTGGGTGCCGCCGTCGACAACACCGTTCTCGTCGACGGTCAGCTCATCCGGGGCACCGAACGTGACGATCTCCGGACGCACCCGCACCGACAGGCGCGGGAAGTCGTCGCCCTGCCCGTCCGACCACTTGAAGTCGGTGTCGGCGAACGCCGCGTACTCGCGGGTGCCGCGGACGTACCGCTTGACCGCGGCGACGTCGCCCCCGACGACACCGTTGATGCCGTGCTCCGACACCAGGATTCGTCCGGTCAGCCCGTTGGCCGACGCCAGCGCGTGCTGCCACAACCGGATCGCGTCCGGGTCCGGCAGCGGCGTGAACCGGTAGAACAGCACGATTTTCGGGATCGCCACGTGCGCCCCTACACCGGTGCGAGGGCGTGCAGCGCGGTCAGGTCCGCGGCGGTGAGCCCGACCAGCGTCTCCCGGAAGACCCGCCGCGGACCGGCGGGCACCGCGACCAGCGAGGGCACCACCAGGACCGGGCAGCCCGCGGCCTCCGCGGCGGCGGCACCGGTCGGCGAGTCCTCCACCGCCAGGCACTGTCGTGGGTCGAGGCCGAGCAACTGCGCGGCCCGCAGGTACGGCGCCGGGTCCGGCTTGCCCGCGGCGACCTCGTCGCCGCACACCGAGTGGTCGAAGTGCTCACGGCCCAACGTGTCCAGGGCCGCCTCCCCCAGCTCACGTTCGGTGTTGGTTACCAGCACCGAACCGAGGCCGAGGGAGCGGACCAGGCCGAGCGCCTCCCGCGCCCCCGGGCGCCACGGCAACCCGGCGGCGAACATCCCCGCCATCCGCGTGTACAGCCACGCCTTGGCCTCCGCCATGGCCGCGGGGGTCTGCTCCAGACCCAGCGAGTCGAAGATCGTCGCCAGTGCGAACGGCGTCGACGAGCCGATCGTCGCGATCCGCGTCCGTTCCGTCATCACGCCGCCGAGATGCTCGGACAGTTCCCGGACGCCGATGTCCCACAGGTTCTCCGACTCGAGCAGCGTGCCGTCCATGTCCCACAGGACGGCCCGCGGGCCCGACTCGACGTCACCGAGCGGCTCAGACACGTCGGCGGTGCCGATCTCAGACACGTCGGCGGTGCCGATCTCAGACATTGAAGTACTTCGCCTCCGGGTGGGTGAGGACGAAGGCGTCGGTGGACTGCTCCGGGTGCAGCTGCAGCTCCTCGGACAGGGTCACCCCGATCCGCTCCGGCTCGAGCAGTTCGACCATCTTGCGGCGGTCCTCGAGTTCCGGGCACGCGCCGTAGCCGAACGAGTAGCGGGCGCCTCGGTAGCCGAGCTTGAAGTACTCCTCCACGTCGGTCGGGTCCTCGGTCGCGACCGCGGCACCGCCCGGCATCGTCAACTCCTCGCGGACCCGGCGGTGCCAGTACTCGGCGAGGGCCTCGGTCAGCTGCACGCCGATGCCGTGCACCTCGAGGTAGTCGCGGTAGTTGTTGGCCGCGAACAGCTCGTTGGCGAAGTCGGCGATCGGCTGCCCCATCGTGACCAGCTGGAACGGCAGCACGTCCACCTGCCCGGACGCGCGGGCGTCCGCGCGGGAGCGGATGAAGTCGGCGATGCACAGGAAGCGGTCCCGCTGCTGGCGCGGGAACGTGAACCGGTAGCGCTCGTTCGCGTCGGCGTCCGGTGCGTCGAGGACGACGACGTCGTCCCCCTCGGAGACGGCAGGGAAGTACCCGTACACGACCGCCGAGTGCGCGAGGATCCCCTCGGCGGTGAGCCGATCCAGCCAGTGCCGCAGCCGCGGCTTGCCCTCGGCCTCGACCAGTTCCTCGTAGGTCGGCCCGTCGCCGGCCCGCTGCCCGCGCAGACCCCACTGCCCGAGGAAGAGTGCCCGCTCGTCGAGCAGTCCCGAGTACTCGGCCAAGGCGACGCCCTTGACGATCCGGGTACCCCAGAACGGCGGCGTCGGCACCGGCAGGTCGGCCGCCACATCGGAGCGCTCGGGAACCTCGATCGGCACCTCCGCGGCCTTGCGGGCCTCCGCAATCCGTTTGGACCGCTCGTGCCTGGCCTTGCGTTCGGCGGCCTTCTCCCTCGCCGCGATCGCTTCCGGGCTGTCCGGGTCGGGGCCCTCGCCGCGCTTGGTGGCCATGATGGTGTCCATCAGGTGCAGGCCCTCGAACGCGTCGCGTGCGTAGCTGACCTCGCCCTGGTACACGTCGGCGAGGTCGTTCTCCACGTACGCCCTGGTCAGGGCCGCGCCGCCAAGGAGCACCGGGAACTGGTCCGCGACTCCCTTCGCGTTGAGTTCCTCCAGGTTCTCCTTCATCACCACCGTTGACTTCACCAGCAGCCCGGACATGCCGATGACGTCGGCCTTCTTGTCGACGGCCGCGTCGAGGATCGTGGCGATCGGCTGCTTGATGCCGAGGTTGACGACCTCGTAGCCGTTGTTGGACAGGATGATGTCGACGAGGTTTTTGCCGATGTCGTGCACGTCGCCCTTGACGGTGGCGAGCACGATCCGGCCCTTACCTGCCTCGTCGGTGGCCTCCATGTGCGGTTCCAGGTGCGCGACCGCCGCCTTCATCACCTCGGCGGACTGCAGCACGAACGGCAGCTGCATCTGCCCGGACCCGAACAGTTCACCGACCGTCTTCATGCCGGACAGCAGGGTGTCGTTGATGATCTCCAGCGGCGGCCGGACCGTCATCGCCTCGTCCAGGTCGGCCTCGAGGCCCGCCCGTTCCCCGTCGACGATGCGCCGGGCGAGCCGCTCGAACAGCGGCAGCGCCGCCAGCTCCGCGGCCCGCGACTCGCGTGCGGACGCAGCCGAGACGCCCTCGAACAGTTCCATCAGCTTCTGCAGCGGGTCGTAGCCGTCATGGCGGCGGTCGTAGACCAGATCGAGGGCCGTCTCCCGCTGCTCGTCGGGGATCCGCGCCATCGGCAGGATCTTCGAGGCGTGCACGATCGCGGTGTCCAGTCCGGCCTGCACGCACTCGTGCAGGAACACCGAGTTCAGCACCTGCCGCGCGGCCGGGTTCAGGCCGAACGAGATGTTCGAGATGCCGAGGGTGAAGTGGATGTCGGGGTGCCCCGCCTTGAGCTGCCGGATCGCCTCGATCGTCTCGATGCCGTCGCGGCGCACCTCCTCCTGCCCGGTGGAGATCGGGAAGGTGAGCGCGTCGATGATGATGTCTTCCTCGCGCAGGCCCCAGTTGCCGGTGATGTCCGCGATCAGCCGCTCCGCGATCCGCACCTTGTGCTCGGCGGTGCGGGCCTGACCCTCCTCGTCGATGGTGAGCGCGACGACGGCCGCGCCGTGCTCCTTGACCAGCCGCATGATCCGCTGGAACCGGGAATTCTCGCCGTCGCCGTCCTCGTAGTTCACCGAGTTGACGGCGCTGCGGCCGCCGAGGTGCTCGAGGCCCGCGCGGATGACCTCCGGTTCGGTGGAGTCGATCATGATCGGCAGCGTCGACGCCGTCGCGAAACGGCTTGCCAGCGCGGCCATGTCGAGCGCACCGTCGCGGCCGACGTAGTCGACGTTGAGGTCGAGCATGTGCGCACCGTCGCGGGTCTGGTCCTTCGCGGTGTCGATGCACTTCTGGTAGTCCTCGGCGATCATCGCCTCGCGGAACGCCTTGCTGCCGTTGGAGTTCGTGCGCTCGCCGATCACGAGGAAGCTCGCGTCCTGCTCGAACGGCACCGCCGCGTACAGCGACGACGTGCCCGGCTCCGGGGCCGGGGTGCGCGCACCGCGTTCGACGAGCCGCACGGCCTCCGCGACCGCCGAAATGTGTTCGGGCGTGGTGCCGCAGCAGCCGCCGACCATCGACAGGCCGAACTCGGCGACGAAGGTGCTCAGCGCCCGCGCCAACTCCTCGGCGGTGAGCGGGTATTCGGCGCCGTTCGCGCCGAGTACCGGCAGACCGGCGTTCGGCATGACCGACACCGGCAGCCGCGAATGCTTCGACAGGTGCCGGAGGTGCTCGCTCATCTCGTCCGGACCGGTCGCACAGTTGAGGCCGATCATGTCGATGCCGAGCGGTTCCAGCGCGGTCAGCGCGGCGCCGATCTCGGAGCCGAGCAGCATGGTTCCTGTGGTTTCGACGGTGACGTGGGTGATGATCGGGATCCGGCGGCCCGCGCGGTCCATCGCGTGCTGGCTGCCGATGATCGCGGCCTTCACCTGCAGCAGGTCCTGACAGGTCTCGACGAGGATCGCGTCGGCACCGCCGTCGATCATGCCGAGAGCCGACTCGGTGTACGCATCGCGCAGCACCGCGAACGGCGCGTGCCCGAGGGTGGGCAGCTTCGTTCCCGGACCCATCGACCCGAACACGAACCGGGCCATGCCGTCGCGGCCCGGCCCCATCTCGTCGGCGACGTCACGGGCGATGCGGGTGCCGCGCTCGGACAGGTCCCGGATCCGGTGCGCGATGTCGTAGTCGGCGAGGTTCGGCAGGTTACAGCCGAACGTGTTGGTCTCGACGGCGTCGGCACCGGCCTCGAAGTACGCGGCATGAATGTCGCGAAGCACGTCGGGACGGGTCTCGTTCAGGATCTCGTTGCAGCCCTCGAGGCCGAGAAAGTCGTCGAGGGTGAGGTTCGCGGCTTGCAGCATCGTCCCCATGGCACCGTCGCCGATGACAACGCGCTCGGTGAGCGCATCCAACAGGGCGGAATGGAATGGGGCAGACATGCCGTCCAGAGTAGTGGGCGCCCCGGACCGCCCTGGCCGTAGGCTGGGCAGGTGAGTCCAACCGAACGCTCCGGGGTTCCCGACGACATGCCGGACGACGACGTCCCCACCCTCCGCGACCCCATCCTGGTGGCCGCGTTCGAGGGCTGGAACGACGCGGGCGACGCCGCCAGCGGGGCGGTCGAACACCTCGAACTGATCTGGGACGCCCGACCTCTCGCGGAACTCGATTCCGAGGACTACTACGACTATCAGGTGAACCGGCCGCAGGTGCGGCAGGTGGACGGCGTCACCCGGGAGATCCAGTGGCCCGCGACCCGCATCTCGGTGTGCTCACCGCCCGGCAGCAAGCGCGACGTACTGCTGCTGCGCGGCATCGAACCGAACATGCGCTGGCGCAGCTTCTGCGACGACCTGCTTGAGATCATCGAGGACCTCGGCGTGACCACCGTGGTGATCCTCGGCGCCCTGCTCGCCGACACCCCGCACACCCGCCCGGTCCCGGTGACGGGCACCGCATACAGCACCGAGTCCGCGCAGGCATTCAACCTCGAGCAGACCCGCTACGAGGGCCCGACCGGGATCACCGGGGTCCTGCAGGACGAGTGCGTCAAGGCGGGTGTCCCCGCGATCTCGTTCTGGGCGGCCGTCCCGCACTACGTCTCGCAGCCTCCCAACCCGAAGGCGACGGTTGCGTTGCTCCGCCGCGTCGAGGACGTCCTCGACGTCGAGGTCCCGCTCGGGGAGCTGCCCGGGCAGGCCGAGGACTGGGAGGAATCCGTCACCGAGATGACCGAGGAGGACGAGGAAGTCGCCGAGTACGTCCGTTCCCTCGAGGAACGCGGCGACGCGGAGGTCGACATCTCCGACGCCATCTCCAAGATCGACGGTGACGCGATCGCCGCCGAGTTCGAGCGGTACCTGCGCCGACGCGGCCCCGGCGGCTTCGGTGGCATCTGAGCGCACCGCCGCAGTGACACCTGAGCGGCACCGCCGCAGCGACACTGAGCGGCACCGCCGCAGCGACACTGAGCGGCACCGCCGCAGCGGCACCTGAGCGGCGGCGGTCGTCACGGCACGTCCTCACCCGACGCCGGGTCACCCCCACCGCGACCCCCGCTCTCGGTACGACGGTGCCGATACCCCTCGAAGGTCGGATCCCACTCCGCCCGCCACTCCTCCAGCTCCCGCACGTCCCTGGCCACGATCATCCCGTGCAGGATGCCGAACAGCTCGTGCAGGTGATGTCGATGGTTGACCCGCGGGGTGCGCGCCGGATCCACCTGCGCCGGTGGCGTCCACTCGGTGCGGCCAGGGTGATCCGATCCCTCCCGCGCGACATTGGTTCGCCAGCCGCCCGGCCCGTCATGGACCAGCGCATGACATGCATCGCAGACCAGGTCGAGGTTGTCTATGTCGGTGCGGCCGTTTTTGTCCCACTCCTGCAGGTGATGCACCGCGGTCATCGATGCAGGCGCATCACAGCCCGGCCGAGTGCAGCCCCTCGATGATGCGATCAACGCCAGCCGCTGATCCGCCGAGGCGAGGCGTTTTCCTCGCCCGAGATGCAGCGGCCGACCGTTGCGGCCGAGAACCAGCAACACCGGATGGGCGCGTTCCGCCAACCTGAGGGCGTCGCGGATCGGGACGATCCCGCCCGACGCCGTCGTCACCACCCCCGACGCCTCCTCGACCTGCTGCAATGTCATGGTGATGATCGCGGTCACCGGCAACCCCCGATGACGACCAAGGGCGCCGGATCCGAGGAGCTGTCGCAGGCCGACCTTGAGTGCGTCGTGGTTGCGTTGGGCTGTCGTGCGAGTGTCCCGGGACGCCGCCTTCGCCAACGCCGTCTGGTCGAGCCCATCGGCGGTCACGTCCCCGGACGGGGAATCGGGATCGTCCGGATTGTTCATGCCCTTACGGGCCATCTTCGCCAACAGCGGTTCGAGCAACGCCCGGGCCTCCGGATCCAACAACCCCGAGATCGGCGTCATGAGGTCTGCCCGCTGCTTCCCGACCCGCACCCCACGCTGCCGCGCCCGATCCGCATCGGAGAAGTTGCCGTCCGGATTCAGGTACGCCAACAGTTCCATCCCGGCAGCGAGGACATACTTCGGGTCCGCTTCCCGCGCCACCATCGCCAGGGTCGCCTCCGCGGCCTCTCGTTTCGTGGTGTCGACGGCAGCGGGGACCTGTCGCATGATCTCCCGCACCGCCTCCACATGCGACAGCCCGACCGCTCCCTCACGCAACGCCCGCGCGGTGTGCGGCAGCGTCGGCCGCTGGACGTCACCGCGCATCCCGTGCCAGGTGCCGGTGCAGCGCGCCGACCGCAACCGTGCCTGCGCCTCACCCGCGGAGACCCGCAGCGTCTTCACCAGGAACTCGACCGGCTTCAGGTCGAAGTCGCCGGGCAGCGCCCGCTCGACCGCCTCGACCAGCACCCGCTGCCCCACCGCCGTGAGCCCGCGTGCCGACCCCTCCACCCGCTGCAGCACCTCGACGACCTCGTCGTTCGACAGGCCCGCCAACCTCCCCGAACAGTGCTTCGACGGCAGCGTCGAGGGCCGACAGGTGCGCCCCGACCTGGTCCATCGCTGCCGTCGGACTCATCCCGTCACCCCTGTCTCATCCTCGGCCACCGTCATCCTCAGCCACCCCTGCTTCGAATGTCTGTTCTACGTTACGCCGCCCCGCCGACACGTTTCCGCGACCAGCCCCGAACCCTCAGGTCACCCCGGAACTGTGCGTGATGTTCACCCCTATCGGGGTGCACATCGCGCACCGGCGGCGAAGCCGCAGGTGACAGAACCCTGACAACACCGCATCCACGCGGGTGAGCACTTCCTGATTGCTGCGTAACGTCCCGGCAGCCACCTCGTCACCACCGCGCCGCACGCTCGTGTCATGGCGAGCACAGGTGAGGTGAAGCGGCGACTGCTGGTGGTCGGCAACGGCATGGCCGGCGCCCGCACGGTCGAGGAGATCCTCGCCCGCGGCGGCCGGGACATGTTCGACATCACGATGATCGGCGACGAGCCCTACGGCAACTACAACCGCATCATGCTCTCCCACGTGCTGGCAGGCGAGACCGCCGCGGACGGCGAGGAGATCGTCCTCAACTCGATGAGCTGGTACCGCGACAACGGGGTCGCGCTGTACGCCGGGGACCGCGCGGTCCGGCTGGACCGGTTCGCCAAGACCGTCACCTGCGAGTCCGAGCGGGTCGTCGACTACGACGTGCTGATCGTCGCGACCGGCTCGAACACCTTCTTCCCGAACATGGACGGCCTGCGCGAGGCGGACGGCAGGCTCGGCCGCGGCGTATTCGGCTTCCGCACCATCGCCGACACCAACGGGATGCTGCAGCTCGCCCAGTCCAGGGACGGGGTGGCCGCGGTCGTGATCGGCGGCGGCCTGCTCGGCCTCGAGGCCGCGTACGGCCTGCGCACCCAGGGGTTGAGCGTCGACGTGGTGCACTCCCCCGGCCACCTGATGAACCAGCAGCTCGACGAGCGCGGCGGTCAGATGCTGCGCGCGAAGATCGAGGACCTCGGCGTCGGCGTGCACACCGCGACGCGCACCACCGCGGTGCTGCGGGACGACGCCGGGAACGTGACCGGGGTCGGGTTCACCGACGGCAGCACCCTGCCCGCCGACATGGTCGTCGTCACCGCCGGGATCCGCCCCAACACCGAATTGGCCCGCGCGGGCGGACTCGTCGTCGAACGCGGCATCGTCGTCGACGACCAGATGCGCTGCGAGGACGAGGGTTCGGTGTACGCGGTCGGCGAGTGCGCCCAGCACCGCGGCGAGCTGTACGGCCTCGTCGCCCCCGTGTGGGAGCAGGCCGTCGTGCTCGCCGAACACCTGACCGGATCGAATCCGGCGGCCGCGTACCAGGGTTCGACGTCGACGACGAAGCTGAAGGTCGCCGGGCTGGACGTCGCGGCAATGGGCGCAAAGGGTCCCGAGCAGGGCGGCGACGAGTTCGTCGAGTTCTACGATTCGCGCACCGGCGTCTACAAGAACGTCGTCGTCCGGGACGGCAGGCTGGTCGGCGCGACGCTGATGGGCGAGACCGGCAAGGCCGCGCTGCTCACCCAGGTGTTCGACGGCAAGGTGGACCTGCCCGAGGACCGGCTGTCGCTGCTGTTCGACCTTGCGGGCGAGGCCGCCGCCGCCTCGGCCGCGGACCTGCCGGACGACACCCAGGTGTGCAACTGCAACGGCGTCACCAAGGGCGACCTCGTCGCCTGCGTGCACGGCGGCGCGCAGACGCTGGCCGAGGTGTGCGCGAAGACCCGAGCGGGCAAGGGCTGCGGCTCCTGCAAGTCCCTCGTCGCGGACATCGTCACCTGCGCCGCAGGCGGTGCGCTGGCCGCCGATCCGGCCGCCGACTGGTACGTGCCGTGCATCCCGATGACCAAGGCGGAGCTGATCGCCGCGATCCGCGAGCGCGACCTGCGCGCCGTCTCGCAGGTGTTCGCCGCGCTCGCCGAGGGCGGCACCGAGGTGGCGGCGGCGAAGATGCCGCTCGCGTCGCTGCTCCGCACGATCTGGGGTCCGGACTGGGTGGACGAGCGCGGCGCCCTGTTCATCAACGACCGCGTGCACGCGAACATCCAGCGGGACGGCACCTTCTCGGTGGTCCCGCAGATGAAGGGCGGCGTTACCACCCCGGATCAGCTGCGCCGCATCGCGGACGTCGCCGACAGGTACCACGTGCCGCTGGTGAAGGTGACCGGCGGCCAGCGCATCGACCTGCTCGGCATCAAGAAGGAAGACCTGCCGAAGGTGTGGGGCGAGCTGGACATGCCGTCCGGCTACGCATACGGCAAGAGCATGCGGACCGTGAAAACGTGTGTCGGCAGCGACTTCTGCCGCTACGGACTCGGCGACTCGACGAACCTCGGCATCGCGCTCGAGGAACGACTCCAGGGGCTGGAGACCCCCGCCAAGCTCAAGCTCGCCGTCGCCGGCTGTCCCCGGAACTGCTCGGAGGCGCTGTGCAAGGACTTCGGCGTCGTTGCCGTCGGGGACGGCCGCTGGGAGATCTACGTCGGCGGCGCCGCGGGTGCACACATCCGCAAGGGCGACCTGCTGGCCACCGTCGACTCCGGGCAGGCGGTGATCGACCTGGCGGGCCGGTTCGTCCAGCACTACCGCGAGGACGCGAAGTGGCTCGAACGCACCTACGACTGGGTGCCGCGGGTCGGCCTGGAGCGGTTGCAGGCGTTGCTGGTTCGAGACGAGGAGGGCATCGTGGCCGGACTGGACGAGAGGCTGGCGACCGCGGTCGCCGGGTACCGCGACCCGTGGCGCGAGCGCAGCGCACCGAAGTCGCCCGCGCAGTTCACGCCGGCGCTGCCGCTGCTGCCGCTGCCGCAGGTGCCGGTCCGATGACCGCGCTCACCAGCGGCATCGCGGTCGGGCAGGTGTCGGACCTGACGCCCGGCGAGGGCCGCACCTACGTCGTCGACGGGCGTCAGGTCGCGGTGTTCCGCCTAGCGGACGGCACCGTGCGCGCAACGGACGCGGTGTGCCCGCACCGGGCGGGCCCCCTCGCCGACGGGCAGATCGACGGCGAGCAGGTGGTGTGCCCGCTGCACCAGTACGGCTTCCGATTCGACACCGGCGCCTGCAGCAGCGATGACGTCCCCGCCGTCCGGGTGTACCCCGCGGAAATCCGAGACGGCGTCGTGGTCGTCGAACTCTGACCCGCCCGGTCCCCCACCCCTTCTCCGGGAGTTCCCTAATGTCACATCGGGTCACGTGACGACACCCAATGTGACATTAGGGAACCCGCTCGGCAGCTACTCGAGAGGTTTCCATGTCCCAGAACACCGGCAAGCTGGACGCAGACGCGCTGCTCCGGTTCGGTAGGCACTTCCAGCGCGGGGAGGCCTCCTCCGACCTGCGCACCCTGCACCAGGTCGGCGGCCGCACCTCCGACGACTTCTACCGCGACCGCATGTCCTACGACAAGGTGGTCCGCTCGACGCACGGCGTGAACTGCACCGGGTCCTGCTCGTGGAAGATCTACGTCAAGGACGGCGTCATTACCTGGGAGGCGCAGCAGACCGACTACCCGTCGATCGGCCCCGACAAGCCCGAGTACGAGCCGCGGGGCTGCCCGCGCGGGGCGTCGTTCTCCTGGTACACGTACTCGCCGTCGCGGGTCCGCTACCCGTACGTGCGCGGGGTGCTGCTGGAGATGTACCGCGAGGCGAAGGCCCGGCTGAAGGATCCGGTATTGGCCTGGGCGGACATCGCCGACGATCCGGAGAAGTCGACGACGTACAAGGCGGCCCGCGGGAAGGGCGGGCTGGTGCGCGCCGAGTGGTGGGAGGCCGCGGAGATCGTCGCCGCCGCGCACGTGCACACCATCAAGCGGTACGGGCCGGACCGGGTAGCGGGGTTCTCGCCGATCCCGGCGATGTCGATGGTCAGCCACGCGATCGGCGCCCGGTTCATCTCGCTGCTCGGCGGGGCGATGCTCTCCTTCTACGACTGGTACGCCGACCTGCCGGAGGCCTCCCCGCAGGTGTTCGGCGACCAGACCGACGTCCCCGAATCGGCGGACTGGTTCGACGCCGGCTACCTGATCATGTGGGGCTCGAACGTCCCCGTCACCCGAACCCCGGACGCGCACTACATGACCGAGGCCCGGTACCGCGGGCAGAAGGTCGTCGTGGTCTCCCCCGACTACGCCGACAACACCAAGTTCGCCGACCAGTGGCTGCCCGCGCGACCGGGCACCGACGGGGCGCTGGCAATGGCGATGGGGCACGTAATCCTGCGGGAGTTCTTCGTCGACAAGCAGGTTCCCCGGTTCGTCGAGTATGTCAAGCAGTACACCGACCTGCCGTACCTGATCGCCCTCGACCCCCGCGGCGACGGCTACGTGCCCGGAAAGTTCCTCACCGCAGCCGATCTCGGCGACACCGGAGAGGGTGCGCTGCACAAGACGGTGCTGCTCGACTCGGCGACCGGGCGGCCGGTCGTGCCGAACGGGTCACTCGGCGACCGGTTCACCGAGTCCGGGAAGGGCAGGTGGAATCTCGACCTCCAGGGCGTGGACCCGCAGCTCAGCCTGTACGGGTCCCCGGACACCGTGGCGGTCGACCTACCCCGCTACGACACCGCGAGCCCCGGCGTGCTGCGGCGCGGTGTCCCGGTGTGCACGGTCGCCGGACGCCTCGTGACGACCGTGTTCGACCTGATGCTCGCCCAGTACGGCGTGCACCGGGACGACCTGCCGGGCACCTGGCCGACCGGCTACGACGACGCCGACGAGCCGTACACCCCGGCCTGGCAGGAGGGCATCACCGGCGTCCCCGCGGCCTCGGCGGCGCGGGTGGCCCGCGAGTTCGCCGACAACGCCGACCGCTCCGGCGGCCGGTCGATGATCCTGATGGGCGCGGGCACCAACCACTGGTTCCACTCCGACCAGATCTACCGGTCCTTCCTGACGTTGACGCTGCTCACCGGCTGCCAGGGCGTCAACGGCGGCGGCTGGGCGCACTACGTCGGGCAGGAGAAGTGCCGCCCGGTGACCGGCTGGGCGACACTGGCATTCGGTTCGGACTGGGTGCGTCCCGCGCGGCAGATGCAGGGCACCATCTTCTGGTACCTGGCCACCGACCAGTGGCGGTACGACCCGTTCACCTCCGAGGCGATGGCGTCGCCGCTCGCCGACGGCGCGTTCGCGGGCCGCACCGCCGCCGACAACATCGCGCTCGCGTCGCGGCTCGGCTGGATGCCGACCTACCCCACCTTCAACCGGAACCCCCTCGACCTCGCGGACGAGGCGGAGCGGCTCGGCAAGGACGCCGCCGAGCACGTCGTCGACGGATTGAAGTCCGGGCACCTGCAGTTCGCGGTCGAGGATCCGGATGCGCCGGAGAACTTCCCCCGCACCCTGATCGTGTGGCGCTCGAACCTCCTCGGTTCGTCCGCGAAGGGCAACGAGTACTTCCTGCAGCACCTGCTCGGTGCTGGCTCGAACCTGCGCGCGTCGGACTCGACCGGAGTGCACCCGGAGGAGCTGGTGTGGCGGGACGAGGCCCCGAACGGGAAGCTGGACCTGCTCACCACCCTCGACTTCCGGATGACCAGCACCACACTGTTCTCGGACGTGGTGCTGCCCGCCGCCACCTGGTACGAGAAGCACGACCTGTCCTCGACCGACATGCACCCGTTCGTGCACGCCTTCTCCCCCGCCATCTCGCCGCCGTGGGAAACGAAAACGGACTTCGAGGCGTTCCACCGCATCGCGCGCGGATTCAGCTGGCTCGCCGAGAAGCACCTGGGCACACGGAAGGACATCGTCGCGGTCCCGCTGCTGCACGACACCGCGGACGCCACCGCCCAGCCCGGCGGCACGGTCCTGGACTGGAAACGCGGTGAGTGCGAACCGATCCCGGGCAAGACCATGCCGAAGCTGGTGGTGGTCGAACGCGACTACACCACGATCGCGGAGAAGATGGCCGCGCTCGGCCCGCTGGTCGAGGAACTCGGCCTGACCACCAAGGGCGTCACGACCCACCCGACCGAGGAGGTCGAGTACCTGCGCGCGGTCAACGGCACCGTCGCCTCCGGGGTGGCGGCGGGACGGCCGCTGCTGACGAAGGACCGGCACGCCGCCGAGGCGATCCTGTCCCTGTCCGGCACCACCAACGGCCGGCTCGCCACCCAGGGGTTCGAGCACCTGCAGGAACGCACCGGAACGCAGCTGGTGGATCTGGCCGCGGAGAACGAGGGCACCCGGATTCGCTTCTCCGACACCCAGGCCCGTCCCGTTCCGGTGATCACGTCACCGGAGTGGTCGGGCAGCGAGACCGGCGGGCGCCGCTACTCGCCGTTCACGATCAACACCGAACGGCTCAAGCCGTGGCACACCCTGACCGGCAGGCAGCACTTCTACCTCGACCACGACTGGATGGCCGAACTCGGTGAGCAGCTGCCGATCTTCCGGCCGCCGCTGGACATGACCGCACTCTTCTCCGAGCCGGCGGTCGGCGAGACCCACGGCAACGGAGTCGGCGGCACGGTCACCGTCCGCTACCTGACCCCGCACTCCAAGTGGTCGATCCACTCCGCGTACCAGGACAACCTGCACATGCTGACCCTCTCCCGCGGCGGGCAGACGATCTGGATGTCGGACGTGGACGCCGCGAAGATCGGTGTCGCGGACAACGACTGGATCGAGGCAACCAACCGCAACGGCATCGTCGTTGCCCGCGCGATCGTCAGCCACCGGATGCCCGAGGGCACCGTGTTCATGTACCACGCGCAGGACCGGGCGGTGGACGTCCCCCGCACCGAGAAGACGAACAAACGCGGCGGCATCCACAACGCGCTGACCCGCGTGATGATCAAACCCTCGCACCTGATCGGCGGCTACGCGCAGCAGTCGTTTGCCCTGAACTACCACGGCCCCACCGGAAACCAGCGCGACGAGGTCACCACGATCCGCCGCCGCGACCAGGAAGTGACGTACTGACATGCCGAGCGGAGCCTGCGGAGTGAGCAAATCATGAGGGTCATGGCACAGATGGCGATGGTGATGAACCTCGACAAGTGCATCGGCTGCCACACCTGCAGCGTCACCTGCAAGCAGGCGTGGACCAACCGCGGCGGCGTCGAGTACGCGTGGTTCAACAACGTCGAAACCCGCCCCGGGCAGGGCTATCCGCGGCGGTACCAGGACCAGGAGCAGTGGAAGGGCGGCTGGACGCTGAACAAGCGCGGCACGCTGACCCTCAAGTCCGGGTCGCGGTTCAAGCGGCTCCTTGGCATCTTCGCGAACCCGGACCTGCCGACCGTCGAGGACTACTACGAGCCGTGGACCTACGACTACGACAACCTGCTCGCGTCGCCGCCGTCGGACACCGTCCCGGTGGCCCGGCCGAAGTCGCTGCTCACCGGCGAGGACACCAAGGTCACCTGGGGCGCGAACTGGGACGACGACCTCGGCTCCGGGCCGGAGCAGGTGGGCCGGGATCCGCTGCTGGCCAGGGTGTCCGACAAGGTCAAGCTCGAGTTCGAGCAGACGTTCATGTTCTACCTGCCGCGGATCTGCGAGCACTGCCTGAACCCGGCGTGCGCGGCGTCGTGCCCGTCGGGTGCGATCTACAAGCGGTCCGAGGACGGCATCGTGCTCGTCGACCAGGACAAGTGCCGGGGCTGGCGGCAGTGCGTCACCGGCTGCCCCTACAAGAAGATCTACTTCAACCACAAGACCGGCAAGGCCGAGAAGTGCACGTTCTGCTACCCGCGGATCGAGGTCGGCATCCCGACCATCTGCTCGGAGACGTGCGTCGGCAGGCTCCGCTACATCGGCGTGATGCTGTACGACGCCGACGCGGTCCTCGAGGCGGCGTCGGTCACCGACGAGAAGGACCTCTATCCGTCGCAGCTGGGGGTGTTCCTCAACCCGCACGATCCGCGGGTGGTCGCCGAGGCCGAACGGGCAGGCATCTCCGCCGAGTTCATTGAGGCCGCCCAAAACTCGCCGGTCTACAAGCTGATCGTCGACTACCAGGTGGCGCTGCCGCTGCACCCGGAATACCGCACCATGCCGATGGTCTGGTACATCCCGCCGCTGTCGCCGATGGTCGAGGCGCTCTCGGACACCGGGCACGACGGCGAGGAGGCCGACAACCTGTTCGGCGCCATCGACTCGCTGCGCATCCCCGTCGAGTACCTGGCGGAACTGTTCACCGCCGGTGAGGTCGGGCCGGTGCGGGCGTCGCTGCAACGCCTCGCCGCGATGCGCGCGCACATGCGGCAGGTGAACCTCGGCGAGGCACTCAAGCCGGAGGTCGCGGCCGCGGTCCGGCTGACACCGGACGAGCTGACCGCGATGTACCGGCTGCTCGCGCTCGCGAAATACGAGGACCGGTACGTGATCCCGACCGGCGCAGGCTCGGACGCGCACCGACTCGACGCGCTCGCCACCGGCTGCAGCCTCGACGACGACGGCGGCCCGGGCATGGGCGGACCGAGCGCAGGCGGGCCTGGCATGACCGCGTTCGACGTGGTTGCCGACAAGTTCCACCTCGTCGGGGAGGACACCAACACGGCGGCGCCGGAGAACAAGGAACGCCGGATCAACCTGCTGAACTGGGACGGCCGCAGCACCGACGGACTCGTCCCCGCCGGAACTAGGCAGGAGTCCTGATGGCGGGCATCGGACTGCTCCGTGGGCGGCGCACGCGTGCGGCCGTCGGGGAACTCACCGAAACGCAGCAGCGTCTGGTCTGGCGGATCGCCGCGCTCGTCCTGGACTACCCGCACCCGTCGACGCTGGACCTGCTCGACGATCTCCGGTCCGCGGCGGAGCAGATCCCGGCGCCCGCCGGGCCGAGCCTGCTGTCCTGCATCGACCACCTGCGCGGGCAGGAACCGATCGCGCTCGCCGCCCGCTACGTCGAGACGTTCGACCTGCGCCGCCGGTCGAGCCTGCACCTGTCGTACTACGCCTACGGCGACACCCGCGGGCGCGGAATGGCGCTGCTGCGCTTCAAGACCGCGTATCGCAACGCGGGCCTCGAGCTCGGCGACCACGAGCTGCCCGACTTCCTGCCGGTGGTCCTCGAGTTCGCCGCCACCACCGACCCGGCCCGCGGCCGGCGGCTGCTGATCACCCATCGCGCGGTGCTCGAGGTGCTGCGGCTGTCCCTGCGGGACGGCGACTCCCCCTACGCGGCCGTGCTGGACGCGCTGTGCGCGACGCTGCCCGGCCTGGATACGGAGGACCGCGCCCAGGTGGTGAAGCTGGCGGCGGAGGGCCCGCCCGAGGACGCCGTCGGCCTCGACACCTATGCCCTGGATCCCTCGCTGCATCCGCCGGTCGGCGCCGAACCTCAGTTCCTCGACATCCCGCAGATCGGAGTTCCCCGGTGAGCACCCTGCTCTGGCTGACCCTCCCGTACATCGCGCTGACCTCGTTCGTGGTCGGGCATGTGTGGCGGTACCGCAAGGACCAGTTCGGCTGGACCACCCGCTCGTCGCAGATGTACGAGTCGCGGCTGCTGCGCCTCGGCAGCCCGCTGTTCCACTTCGGGATCCTGGCGGTGCTCGCCGGCCATGTCGGCGGTGTGCTGATCCCCGCGAGTTGGACACGCGCGGTCGGCATCTCCGACCACGCGTACCACCTGATGGCCGTCGGCCTCGGCGTCCCCGCCGGGCTCGCGACCGTCGCGGGGCTGTCGATCCTCGTCTACCGCAGGATCGCGGTGCCGAGCGTCCGGAAGGCGAGCAGCACCAGCGACAGGATCATGTATGTGCTGTTCGTCGCGGTGATCGCGACCGGCATGGTCAACACGCTCGGCGAAAACCTGATCCTCGGCAGCTACGACTACCGGTCAACGGTATCGCCGTGGTTCCGCAGCCTGTTCTCGCTGCAGCCGATGCCGGAGCTGATGGTCGGGGTGCCGTTGAGTTTCCAACTGCACGGGCTGACGGTGCTTGCCCTGCTCGCGATCTGGCCGTACACCCGCCTCGTGCACGTGTTCAGCGCGCCGCTCGGCTACCTGGGCCGGCCGTATGTGGTGTACCGCAGCAAGGACCCGAAGCGCCCGGGCGGCAACCGCTACGACCGGGCCTGGGAGACGGCGAACCGGACGCGCGCGTGAAGTTCGGTGCGACGGGGATGCGCAGGCGATAGAGTCCATCCCGAACTGCAGTGCGTCAGGACACACTCTCCTCAACGAGCGGACGGGCCACCTCATGAAGCTGCCTGCTGTTACTCCCCGACGACACCCCACTCCCCGCCGTCACCGCGGTCGCATCGCCTCCGGCGCGATGGCGCTGGCGGTGACCGGCCTGCTGCTCGGTTCCGGCACCGCGGCCGCCGAGGTCGACAATGTCAGCTCGATGATGTCCGGGGCGGGCCAGAACATCGAGGTGCTCCAGGGCGACACCCGGTTCACCTCGGTGCCGCCGCTCGACGGGTCCCCGCTGTCGCGGGAGTTCTTCCACAGCGGATACGCCGGGGTCAACATCACCGGGCCCGGCGCGGACGCCCTCGAGGGCAGCCTGCTCACCGTCGGCTACCAGATCGGCTACCCGATCGCGCTGGCGGGCGCCACCATCGGCCTCAACACCCCCGCCCTCGGTTTCGTCACCGGAAGCGACTTCAACATCGGCTTCGCCGACCTGCTTGGCGAGCCGATCATCGGGATCGACTTCGGCGGCGGCACCGACCTCGTCGGCGACATCATCCCGTCCCAGTCCCTCGACATCGACCTCGAGCCCGGCGGGATCACGGACGTGCCGATCCTGCTGGACAAGCCGTTCGACGGCGCCAGCGCACTGGTCCGGATGTCCGGGGTGCACGGGTCCGTCGCCGGCGCCATCGGCGCGGTGTCGATCCGGCCCTACGCCCGCGTGCAGTTGGCGAGCGGCGACATCGTGGTCACCTACGGGGTCCCGTTCCAGGTCTGACGCCAACGGCAGCACCACGACCGTGCCCGGGGCGATTGCCCCGGGCACGGTTGTCCGTCCTCACAGCGACTGCCGGTAGCCGTAGTACTCGTGGTCCTCGTTGTAGCCGCCGTGCCCGCCGCCCACATCGGAGAAGCGGGTGACGAACTCGATGCCGCGGATCCACTTGACGTGCTTGAACCCGTGTTGCACCTCGTTGCGCAGCCGCAGCGGGGCACCGTGCCCGTAGGTCAGCGGGGCATCGTTCATGTTGTAGGCGAGCATCGTCAGGTGGTGGCTCATCTGGTCGATCGCGTGCGCGTCGTAGTAGGTGCCGCCGTTCGCCCCCTCTGCCAGCGAGTAGAACACCACCCACCGCGCCTCGGGCAGCGGCGTGACCAGGTCGAGGATCGTCTGCATCGACACGCCGCCCCATTTCGCGACACCCGACCAGCCCTGGATGCAGAAGTGCTGGGTGATCTGCTCGTGGTACGGCAGCGCACGCAGATCCGCCAGCGACAGCTCAACGGGATGCTCGACGAGCCCGTGGATCCGGAGCCGGTAGTCCGCGAAATCGGTGTCGTACAGGTGCCGGTACTCGGCGCTGTCCGGGTAGGTGCCGTTGTGCCACAGGTACGGGGAGATGTCCTGTTCGGTCAGCGCGCCCGGCCGGGCGTCGGCGTGCTCAAACAGCCGCTGCGCGGGCCCGATCAGGGCGTACCCGACCCGCTGCACGATCCGCGGGTGCCGCAGCGTGACCGGGGTGGCCGCGACCCAGCCGAGCAGCACGATCACCAGGGCGACGGAGAACACCCCGAAGCCGACCCAGCTGTCGTCGTCGCGGGCGCCGAACATGTGGTTGAGGTTGCGCAGCACCCCGGTGGTCACCACGAAGGTGACATGGATCGTGATGAACAGCAGGAACCAGACCAGCACCAGGAAGTGCACCGAGCGCGCCACCTGAATGTTGACCACGTTGCTGATCCGGGTGAACCGGGTCGACAGCGCGGGCGACATGCACAGCCCGGACAGCACCGCGAGCGGTGCCGCGACGAACACGGTCAGGAAGTAGGTGAGCAGTTGCAGGCTGTTGTACGCGACCCATCCGTTGGTGTCGGGCCAGTTCAGCGACAGGTATTCGATGGTGACGGTGACGGCGTTGGGGAACACCTCCCAGCTCGTCGGCACCAGGTGCCGCCACTGGCCGGTGGTGAACAGCAGCACGTAGAAGACGAGCCCGTTGACCAGCCACAGTACGTCCACCCCGAGGTGCCACCAGCGGGCGAGGCCGATGGTGTGCCGGACCCCGGGCAGCCCGACCTGGGCGGGCAGCCCCACCGAGTCGTCCTTGGCCGTCCACAGCGGATCGTCGGGCACCGGCTTCTGCACCCGGAACCATTCCCGTCCCGGGGTGCTGCCGCGGGTCCAGTACAGCCGCGGATGGTCGACGAGGATCTGCAGCCCGGACCGGATGATGAACATCATCATGAAGAGATTGAAGAAGTGCAGCACCCCGACCCAGGCCGGGATCCCCGGATCGGCCGCCGACTCCGGCGGCACATGAGTGCCGGGGTGCCGGGTCATGAACGCCTGCACCGAGGCGTTGTCGTACAACCCCTTCGCGACCGCGACCGCGACGAGCAGGACGATGAATCCGAGTGGAAGTAACCACAGCAGGTTGAACCAGGTGCCGCGTCCGAGCCGCACCCGCGGGGCGAGCGCTCGGGTGTTCGACAGTCCACCGGCCCAGGTGTCGAGATTCAGCGCATCCTCGCCGGGCTGCAGGTCGGTTCGATAGGCGGCGACCGCGGTGTCGGGTCGCCCGGACCGAGTGGAAGTGGTTGACCTGTCTGGGTTATGTCCTTCGACATTCCCCATACCCGGATGCTACGCCTGACCCGCGGATCGGTCATTCGTCGTCGATCTCGTCCCGATCGCCTGCCGACACGTCAAAGACTCCGTCGATCGCGGCGAGCCGATCGGCGAGCCGAACCGGATCGCCGCGGCCCTCCACGTCCATGACGAGGCGTACGAAACCCGCGTCGCCCGAGTGGGTGGTATCGATGTGGGTCACGGAGAAGCCCATCTCGGTCGCCGTCTTGAGAACCTGACGCAGCAGTCCACGGCCGTCGAGGTAGCGCAGCCGGATCGGCTCCCGGGGCGATCGGATTCCCGGGATTCTCTGCAGAATCGGTGGATACAGGTACATCACGACGAAGTAGCCCGCGCTGGAGGACGTCGCCGAACCCGAACTTGCTGATCAGCACGAACAACGCCGATCCCGTTCCCACGATCGCGTACGTCCGCACACCCGCGCTCTTGTGGCGGACCTCGCGCTCGAACCCGATCGCGGAGCACAACACGAGTGCATAGCCGAGCGCAAGAAGCTGCGGCCAGCCCTGCCCGGTTGTCTGTCCCCACCACTGCACGTCCACCGGCTTCCCATTGTGCTCCGGTCCGGCGGCGCCGGTCGGGGTTCCCGGGGTTCGGACCGCCCGCACGGCCGGGGCTGCTCGATGGACCGCCCCTGCTCCCCTACCCTGTCACGGTGACCGATTCCGCCCCAGCGACCGCTCCCGACGCCTGTGTCACGGGCGGCGGCCACGCCGACGCCTATGTCACGGGTGACCGGCTGCGCCTGTTCGCGTTCGCGACCGCGGAGAAGCGCACCGACTACCTGTCCGTGCTCCGCGCGTTCGACCACGCCCGCGCGAACTACGTGGTGCTGCTGCACGCCGGTGAGGTCGCCGCGACCCTCGACCGGACGGCGGGCCCGGGCCGGCCCGGCGATCGGACGCTCACCGCCGCGGAGGTCACTCCCCTGCTCGACCAGCTGCACGTGTGGGGTGTGCTCGAGCGCAGCTACGACGGAACCCGCGCCGCGACCCTCGCCGAGTACCGCAACCGGCACTTCGTCTACCAGTTCAGCCAGCTCGGCTACCAGGCGTTCCTGGCGGTGGAGGAGGTGCTCGGCGCCCGCCTCGACGAGGCGGCGCTGTCCCGGTTGGCGCTGCCCGACCTGCTCGCCGACCTGCACGGACTCGCTGCGGCGAACCGTGCGGGGGACGGTGAACTGATCTACCGCACGCTGCGCCGCCTCGACGACACCCTGTCCGGCCTGGCATCGCGGGCCGCGCAGTTCTACCTCACCCTCGGAAACCTGGTCCGCACCACCGAGGTCACCCCGGAGGCATTCCTCACCCACAAGGACGCGCTGCTCACCCACATGCGAGAGTTCGGTTCCGACCTCGCCCGGTACACGCCCAAGCTGGCTTCGGCAATCACCGCGGTCGAGGACACCGGCATGCCCGCGCTGCTGGCCAGGGCCGCCGTCGCCGACGAACGCGTGTTCCTCCCGGCGGTGGAGCGCGAGGCCGACTGGGCGGCGCGGTGGGCGGGGGTGCGGCAGTGGTTCGTGCCCGTTCCCGGGACCGTCAGCGAATCGGAGCGGCTGCGGGAGGGCACGATGAGCGCGATCGCCGCGGTGCTGTCGCTGCTGCGGCGCGTCACCGAGACCCGCCGCGGCGGCGTCAGCAGGGAGAGTCAGCTCCGGCACCTCGCCGGGTGGTTCGCCGCCGCCCCGACCGAGGACGCGGCGCACGCCCTGTTCCAGGCGGTGTTCGACCTCGGCCGTCCGCGGCACCTGTCGACGGTGCATCCCGACGCGGACGTCATCCCGGACACCCGGTCCTGGTGGGACGCACCGCCGGTGGAGATCTCCCGCACCCTCGCCGAAACCGGCCGACCCGCCGCGGCCGGGGCACCGAGCCGGGTGCAGCGCAACGACGCCGGTATCCGCCGGTTGCGTGCGGCTCAACTCGCCGCGCAACGCGCCCGGGCCGAGGCCGCGCGTTCGCTCGCCGCGGGCGGCGCCTACGAGCGGGTCCTCGACGATCAGGAGACCGAGGTGCTGCTGAGCCTGCTCACCACCGCCCTGTCCGCGCGGGTCGCGGTCAGCGGCACCGTCCGCGGGTCCACCGGATCGGAGCACGGTGTGCAGTTGACCCTCGAGCCGCACGACACGTCGACGACGGTGCAGACGACGCGCGGGCGACTGCACCTGGACCGGCTGCGGGTGAGGGTGCAGTGAGGGCCGCACAGTTGTCGGCGCGGGAGATCTCGCCGCTGATGCTCGAGTCCTACCAGCGGGCCGCGCGGGTGATCCTGGCCAATCACCTGGTCACCGCGACCTATCCGGACGCTGCCGCGCTGCCGCTGCTGCGGCGCTGGACCACCGAACTGCGGGACGATCTGCTGGAACTGTTCGGCTACCGGCTCGAGGTGACCGAGACGACGGCGCGGTTGTTCACCGCGGCCGACCGGCTCGATCCGACGGCGCCCGCCCGTACCGCCGGGGACCGCACCTTCGACCGGCGCCGGTACGCGTACCTGGCGCTGGTTCTCGCTGGGCTCGGGCGGGCTGGCAACCAGATCACCCTCTCCGAGCTCGCCGAGCACGTCGCCGCCGAGGCGTCGCAGGTGCCGGCGGTGGAGTTGTCCACGGAGCGCGCCGCGGACCGGGACGCATTCGTCGATGCCGTCGGGTGGCTGGCGGCCCGCGGCGCGATCACCCTCGCGGACGGCGATGCGGGCGGTTGGGCGTCGAATCCCGAAGCGGGCGAAGCGCTTTACGACATCGACCGCTCCGTGGTGATCGCACTGTTCCGTCCGCCCAAGGCACTGCAGCACCTGTCGTCGGTGCGCGGGCTGCTCGCCGCGCCCGCCGAGGACACCGCCACCCCGGACACCGCAGCGCGGGAGACCGCGCGCCGGGTGCGGCGCGCCCTGGTGCAGCAGCCGGTGGTGTACGCGGACGACTTGGACGACGACGAACGGCTCCAGCTCGCGCTGCCCCGGACCGCCGCCGATGTGGAACTGCTGACCGGACTGGTCGCCGAACGCCGCGCCGAGGGCGTCGCGCTGATCGACCCGTCCGGACGACTGTCCGACGTCCGGTTCCCCGGCACCGGCACCATCGCGCAGGTGGCGCTGCTGCTGTGCGGGGAGATCGCCGACCGGCTCGGTGACCCCGACGCCCCCGAACCGGTGCTGCTGCCGCTGCCCACGACGCCGACCGCGGACCTGGTCGGGCAGCTCGATGCCGCGATCCCGCAGGCGAGCGTGCTGCACGACCTCCTCGACCGGCCCGCGGACACGGCCGACCCGGACGCGCCGTCGACGCGGTACCCGTTCATCGAGCACAGCTGGATCGAGACACGGGTCGCCGACCTCGTCGACAGGTTCGGCCGGACGTTCGCCGCGCAGTGGCAGGCCGACCCGGCCGGCCTGCAGCGGCGGGCCGTCGACCTATTGGACGGGCAGCGGCTGCTGCGCCGCATCGACGGCGGCGTGCTGGCGCTGCCCGCGCTGGCGCGATACCGCGGGGTGGTGGTGACGATCCGCGAGCGGGCGCCCGAACCGGACCTGCTGTCCGTCGGCGCCACCCCGACCGATCCCGACCTCCCCACCGACGAGAAGTAGAGGCTGACTTCACATGGCCAGTGCGCGTTTTCGCCCCACCCGCGCGGGAATCGTCAACCTGTGGGACTACCGGGACCAGGAGTTCTCGTTCGCGGACGGTCGTCTGGTGCTGCGCGGCCCGAACGGCTCCGGCAAGACGAAGGCCCTGGAGGTGCTGTTCCCGTTCGTCCTGGACGGCCGCATCGAGCCGCGGCGGCTGAACCCGTTCGCCGGTGAGGAGCGGACGATGAAGTCGAACCTGCTCTACCGCGGCGAAGACAGCGTGCACGCCTACGTGTGGATGGAGTTCGCCCGCGGCGACGCCGCGGACCAGGAGGCCGTCACCGTCGGCATCGGCATGCGGGCGAGCAGGCAGAACGACAAGGTGACGCGGTGGCATTTCGTCGCCGACGGCCGGGTCGGCGTCGACTTTTCCCTGCTGGCCGCCGGGGACCAGCCGGTGACCAAGAAGCAGCTTGCCGAGCAGATCGGCGGGGACGCGATCTGTGACCGGCCGGTGGACTATCGGGCGGCGATCGACGCACGGCTGTTCGGGCTCGGTGCGCAGCGTTACGACCAGCTGATCACGCTGATCCTGACGCTGCGCCGACCGCAGCTCGCGAAGAACCTGGACCCGAAGGGGCTGTCGCAGGCATTGACCGACGGCCTGCGTCCGCTCGACGAGCACCTGGTGCTGGAGGCGGCGCGCTCGTTCAGCGACATGGAGGAGGTGGGCCGCGCGCTTGAGGGGCTCACCGCCGCCGATCAGGCCACCGGGTCGTTCATCGGCGTGTACACGAAGTACCTGCGCCAGCAGGCACGAACCGACGTCGAACAGGTCGCCCGCCGCATCGAGGCGGTGACCGCCGCGACCGCCGCGCTGGAGGCGGCCGTCGCCGACCGGACCCGCAGGCAGACCGAACGGGCCGAGTCGGAGCAGCGGGTCGCGGCGGCCGACCGCGCCCTCGACCTGGCCCGCGGCGAGTTGGAGACGCTGCAGCGGTCGACTGCCTACGAGGGCAAGCAACAACTCGATGATCTCGCCGCGGTGGTCGCGGACCTGCACCGGTCCACCGAGGCGCAGTCCGACAAGGCCCGCAAGGCGCAGTCGAGTCTCGCGCAGCGCGCGGAGGAGGCGGCGCAGTCGCAGGCCAGGGTGACCCGGGCCGTCGACGCGCTGGCCCGCGCCGAGGACGAGCTGCAGGCCGCGGCGACGGACGCCGGGATCGACTGGGCGGCACTGCCGGACGAGGCCCGCGGCGACCAGCTCACCACCACGGTCCGCGGGCACGCGGAGGAACGGACCGGCGACGTGCGCGTGGTCCGCGAGTCGGTGGCCGCGGCGCAGCGCGCAGGAGCCGAACGGGAGCGGGCGCAGCGGGCCACGGACCGCGGCCGGGAATTGCTCGACGCAGCCACCGTCGCCGTCAAGGAGGCGGAGGCGCGGACCGCGCTGGCCCGCTCCGAAACGTCGACCGCGGTCCGCCGCTGGTGGACCACGCACTCGTCGCTGTACGCGCGGGTCGGCATCTCCAGCGACCTGTTCGTGGAGCTGCACGAGTCAGTCGCCGCGATCGGCGACGACGAGGCGCCGACGTTCACCGAGATCCTCGACGGCCACACCACCGACCCGATCGACACGGTGCGCACCGGGCGGGCCAGGGCCGAAACCGATGCCGCGCAGGCCACCGCCGAGATCACGGCGCTGACCGCCGATCGGGCGCGGATCGCGGCCGAACACGACGACGCCCCGCCCCCGATCCCGTTCCGGACCGATGACCGGTCGACGCTGTCCGGGGCGCCGCTGTGGCGGCTGGTCCGGTTCGCCGACCACGTCGATGCCGCCGACGCGGCCGGGATCGAGGCCGCGCTGACCGCCGCACAGCTGCTCGACGGCTGGGTGCCCGCCGCCGACGGCCCCCTGCCCGACCACGAGTCGGAGCAGTTCCTGGTGCCGCTGCCCGCCGCGGATCGGCCGGACGGGGCCACCCTGGCGGACGTGCTCGTCGCCGAACCCGACACGGGTGTGCCTGCCGAGCGCGTCGGCGCATTGCTGAGTTCGATTGCGCTGCACACCGGGTCGGGCGACGGTCCGGGTGTTGGCGTGTCCGGCCGGTTCCGCCAGGGGATCCAGGTGGGCAGGCACACCAAGGCCGCGGCGGAGTTCATCGGGGTCACCGCCCGGCAACGCCGCCGCGAGCAGCGGCTGCGTGACCTCGACGCCGCACTCGAGCAGGCTCAGCGGCGCCGCGACCGGGCCCTCGACGAGCAGTCCGCGGCCGCCGACCTGGTCACCGCGCTGACCGCCGCGGGGCGGGCCCTGCCGCGCCCGTCCGCCGTGCAGTCGGCGCTGCGTGCCGTGTCCGAGGCGGCGGGCGCGCTGCGCAGCCGCGACGAGGCCGCGTCGGCGACGCAGCAGGAACTGGACCAGGCAATCGCCGAGCTCGCGGTCCGGGACCGCGCGCTGCGAGAGGCCGCGGCCCGGCACCGGGTGCCGTCCGCCGGGCCCGGCGCCGACGCCGCGTGGGGACCGGCGCTGGACGCCCTCGCCGCCGCGATCCGGCACTTCGAGACCCGCGGCGACCTGGTGGTGCGCTGTCGCCGGGACCGGGAGAAGGAGAACGAGCATCGCCGCGAGGCCGCCGACCGGCACGCGGAGGCTCGGGACGTCGCGGAGGAGTTCACCGAGGAAGCCGACCTTGCCGTGGCCAAGCTTGAGCACCAGGAGCAGAACCTGCAGACGCTGCGGGACTCGCTCGGCGCGGGTGCCGACGAGATCGACGCCGAGATCGCGAGGGCCCGGGACCGCATCGACGCGGCGACGACCGAGCAGCGGGCCGCCCGCAGGGCCTACGACAGCGCCGTCGAGTGGATCGGCAAGACCGAGGGGGCGCACGGCGCCGCCGCCCTTGCCCTGCGCGGGGCGATCACCGAAACCCGTTCCGACGCTCAGCGTCTCGCCCCCTACGCCCGGCGCGATCTGCTTGAGTTGCTCGGCGTCGACACCGCGCACGGGTGGCCGGCGTCGGATGCGGCCTGGCTGACCACCGACCAGCTGGTGTACCGGATCGACACCGAACCGGGAGCACCCGTCGCGGTGGTCCCGGACGAGGTCGCGGCGCTGCAGGCGGCGCTCGAGTCCGCGACGGCCAGCGTGAAGGTGTCCGAGGCAGCGGGCAAGTCCACCCGGTCCGCCCTCACCGGTGCCCTGCAGGACTTCGACGCCCGACTCGCGGCAGCGGGCCAGGACTACCGGCTGCGGTGGGACGCCGCGGACGGCCTGACCACCGTGACGGTCCAGCACGACCAGGGGCTGTCCTCGATCGGCGACTTCGCCGCGCTGATCTCCGCGCGCCGCGCCGACCAGCAGTTGCTACTCACCGACTCGGAACGGCGCATCCTTGAGGACGCGCTGCTGACCGGTCTCGCCCACCAGATCCACGAGCGCACCGTCGACGCCCGCGACCTGATCGCGCAGATGTCGTCGGAGATGCGGGAACGCCGCATGTCGTCGGGGACCACGATCGGCGTGCACTGGGTGCTGGCGGACAGCCTCGACGAGCCGACCCGCGCCGTCTCGAAGCTGCTCGACCGCGACGCCTCCGCACTCGGCCCGGACGAACTGGCCACCATCCGAGCGCATTTCGCGACCCGGATTCGCGCGCTGCGGGCCGCGCACCCGGAGCGCGCGTACCCCGAGATCCTCACCGAAGCGCTGGACTACCGGCGCTGGCGGGTGTTCTCACTGTCCCTGGTCTCCGGGGACGGCACCGAGGAGCGGCTCACCGCGGCCCGGCACGGGGCCCTATCCGGCGGTGAGCAGTCGGTGTCGCTGCACCTGCCGCTGTTCGCGGCCGCGCACGCCATGCTCTCCTCCGCTGATCCGCACGCGCCGCGACTGCTCGGCCTCGACGAGGCGTTCGCCGGGGTCGACGACAACGGCCGCAGCGAGCTGCTCGGGCTGAGCGTGCAGTTCGACCTTGACCTGTTCATGACCGGCTACGACCTGTGGGTCACGTACCCCGACGTGCCCGGGTGCGCGCACTACGACCTGTCCCATTCGACGCCGGAGCACACGGTCAGCGCGACGCTGATGGTGTGGGACGGCGGCATGCTGATGTCGGAGCACGACGGCACCAACCTGGCCAGGGCGCTCGGGTCGCCGCTTCGCAGGCGGGTTCCGACCTCGATCGATGGCGGCCTCGCCCTCCTGGAAGTGTGACGCTGCGCGGGCCGGGTCAGCGCAGCGAGACTCCCAGCAGCGCGTCGACCGCATCGGAGAACAGGCCGGGCGCGGCCGCGTCGGAGCCGCCGTGGTCGACGGCCCTGCGGGCCCAGCCGTCGAGCGCATCGAGGGCCTTCGGGGTATCGAGGTCGTCGGCGAGATGCTGACGCAGCCGCGCGACCGTGTCGTCGGCGTTCTGCCCGGTCGGCAGGGCCGCCGCCCGCCGCCACAGCGCGAGCCGCTGCTCGGCGGCCGCGAGCACGTCACCGGTCCAGGCCCGGTCCTCGCGGTAGTGCCCGGACAGCAGGCCAAGGCGGATCGCCATCGGATCCACGCCCTCGCCGCGCAGCTTGGAGACGAACACCAGGTTGCCCCGACTCTTCGACATCTTCTCGCCGTCCAGGCCGATCATCCCGGTGTGCACATAGTGACGAGCGAAACGCCGTTCGCACACAACGGATTCCGCGTGCGCGGCGGAGAACTCGTGGTGTGGGAAGATCAGATCGCTGCCGCCGCCCTGGACGTCGAAGCCGGACCCGATGCGGTTCAGCGCGATCGCGGAGCACTCGACGTGCCAACCCGGCCGCCCCTCCCCGAACGGCGACGGCCAGGACGGCTCACCCGGCCTGCGGGCCCGCCACACCAGCGCGTCGAGCGGGTCCTGCTTCCCGGGGCGGCCCGGGTCGCCGCCGCGTTCGGCGAAGAAGCGCTCCATCGTCGGCCGGTCGTAGCCGGATTCGTAGCCGAACTGCTCGGTGGCATCAACGCGGAAGTACACGTCCGGGTACTCGGCGTCGTCGACGACGTATGCGGCGCCCGCGGCGAGCATCTTGCCGACCATCTCGACGACCTCGTTCACCGACTCAACGGCGCCGATGTAGTCGCGGGGCGGCAGCACCCGCAGCGCCTCCATGTCCTCCCGGAACAGCGCGGTCTCGCGCATGCCGAGCACCACCCAGTCCTCGCCGTCCCGCTCGGCGCGCTCGAACAGCGGGTCGTCGACGTCGGTGACGTTCTGCACGTAGTGCACGTCGTGGCCCGCGTCGCGCCAGAGCCGGTTCACCAGGTCGAACGCCAGATAGGTCGCGGCATGACCGAGATGCGTCGCGTCGTAGGGGGTGATCCCGCACACGTACATCGTCGCCGTCGGCCCCGGGGTGACGGGTCGCACGCGGCGGTCCGCGGTGTCGTGGAGCCGCAGCGGCGGCCCCTGACCGGGTACGGGGGGAACGGCGATGTCGGACCAGGACTGCATGTCGTCGAGCCTATCGGACCGTCCGGTCACCCGACCGAAGGGACGGATCAGAAGGCGGGCCAGGGAATCGGGCGGTGACTGCTCGGCAGCGGCATCACCGGATCCGTCAGCACGGCGCGGGTGCGGCGCCGCAACGCCGCAACCTCCACGTCGGTGACGTGCTCGGACAACCGGTCGCCGAGGTCACCACCGAGGGCCCCCTCAAGCACGTCGATGTCGGCGAGCAGTTCCCCACCGATCGGCTGTCCGGCCCACCCCCACAACACCGTTCGCAGCTTGTCCTCGGAATGCAGGCAGATGCCGTGGTCCACCCCGTACACGGACCCGTCGATGCCCTCGAGCGCGTGGCCGCCCTTGCGGTCGGCGTTGTTCAGGATCACGTCGAGCACCGCCATCCGCCGCAACCGCGGATCGTCGGCGTGGATCAACGCCACCTCCTCGCCGTCGCCGTCGTAGGCGTGGAGCACCGGAAACCACCCGTCGGGGACCCGGTCCGGCGGGCAGATGTCGACCAGGTCGAGGCGTTCGCCGCGCTCCCCGGCGGTCTCGGGTGTCGGAACCCACCGCTGCACCATCCCCGGACCGTAGGGGCCGTCACGCAGGATGGTGCGCGGGATCACGCCCCACCCGAGCGCCTCGGACACCAGGTACGAGGCGACCTCGCGTCCGGCGAGGGTGCCGTCGGGGAAGTCCCACAGCGGGCGCTCCCCGCGGATCGGCTTGTAGACGCAGCGCTGGGTGCGTCCCTCCGCGGTCGCCTCGCACACCAGCGTCGTGTTGCTTGCCGACACGATCCGGCCGAGGACCGTCAGGTCGCCGGTGGCAAGCAGGTCCGCGCCGGTGGCGCCTGGGGTGTCGGGATCGGGCGTGCGCAACGGTCAGCTCTCGCCGTCGGGTCGGGCGAAGGTCGCGCCGCGCCGGTAGCCGTTGGTCCGCACACACACGTGCCCCTCCGGCGACAGCGGCTCCCCGCACAGCGGGCACGGCGCCCGCCCGGCCGAGATGACCCGCTCGGACCGCACCGCGAACTCCCGGGCCTGCAGCGGAGTGAGGAACACCCGGACCGCATCCGGGCCCTCGTCCACGTCGTCGAGGACCACCGACTCGTCGACCTCCGACTCGGACACCGCCAGCAGTTCGACGACGACCGCCCCGGCATCGGAATCCCAGCCCAGTCCCATCGTCCCGACCCGGAACTCGGCATCGATCGGCGTCACCAGCGGATTGGTGTCGCTGGGTTCGGCCTCGTGCGGCGGCACCGCGGTGCCGAACCGCCGGTGCACCTCGTCGAGCAGCAGCCCCATCCGGTCCGCGAGCACCTGCACCTGCTGCTTCTCCAGGAGCACGCTGACCACCCGCGTGTCGTGCACCGCCTGCAGATAAAACGCGCGGTCACCCGGCTCACCGACGGTGCCCGCGACGAACCGGTCCGGGGTGCGAAAGACGTGAATCGCTCGGGACATTCAGCACCTCCACCTGATCGGGCCGTCACACGGTCGGGTTGCGTTCGGGTGTCCACCCGATCCCATTATCCGCCCTTCCCCGAGGTTCCCGCCGCACCGCCGGGGACCGCGTCGGACGCGCCGACCCCGGCAGGGGACGCGGAGGCGGACGCGTTCAGTCCGCTCAGGTCGGCGCCGGTGTCGTTCATCCTCAGCACGAACGGCCGGGTCGGGGTGTACCGGACGACGCTGACCGACGCCGGTTCGACGACGATCCGTTGGAAGCCGTCGAGGTGGTTGCCGAGCGCGTCGGCGAGGACGGACTTGATCACGTCACCGTGGCTGCACGCGATCCACACGACGTCCCGATCGTGCTCGGCGGCCAGTCGGGTGTCGTGCCTGCGGATCGCGGCGACGGCGCGGGCCTGCACCTGCGCCAACCCCTCCCCGTCGGGGAACACCGCCGCGGAGGGGTGCTGCTGCACCACCTTCCACAGCGGCTCGGCGAGCAGGTCCTTGATCGGCCTGCCGGTCCATCGCCCGTAGTCGACCTCGGCGAGTCCCTCGTCCACGACCGGCGTCAGGCCCAGCTTCTCGGCGAGCGGCGCGACCGTGCGCTCGCAGCGCAGCAGCGGGGACCGCACGATCTCGGCGACGTCGAGCCCGGCGAGGCGCCCGACGAGGGACTCCGCCTGGTCGCGGCCGAGGTCGTCGAGGTCGATGCCGGGGCTGCGTCCCGCGAGCACACCGGACGTGTTCGCCGTCGAGCGGCCGTGCCGCACCAGGATCACCGTCATGGATTCAGACTAGGTCGGATCTGTGGACGGGGTCGGATCGACTCGGCCCACGTCAGGTCGCGGCGACGACGCCGGTGCCGAGCAGGACCAGCAGCACGACACCGAGGATGATCCGGTAGCCGACGAACCAGTACATGGAGTGGTTGACCACGAACCGCAGCAGCCACGCGATCGTCGCGTACCCGATCACGAAGGCGATGATCGTCGCGACGATCAGCTGGGGGCCGCTCGCGTTGAGCCCCTCCCCCGCCGGCTCGAAGGCGTCGGGCAGCGAGAACAGGCCGGCCGCCGTCACCGCGGGGATGGCGAGCAGGAACGAGTACCGCGCCGCGGCCTCACGGGTCAGTCCGAGAAACAGGCCCGCGCTGATCGTGCCGCCGGAGCGGGAGACGCCGGGGATCAGCGCCAGCGCCTGCGCCGACCCCATCAGCACGCCGTCCTTGAGGGTCAGTTGCTCGATCGGGCGCTGCTTGCGCCCGTAGTGTTCGGCGGCGGCGATCACCAGCGCGAACACGATGAGCATCGTCGCCACCAGCCACAGGTTCCTGGCGCCGGTGCGGACCTGATCCTTGAACAGGAACCCGAGCACCCCGACCGGGATGGTGCCGATGATGACGTACCAGCCCATCTTGTAGTCGTGGTCGCGGCGGTCCGGGTCGCGCAGGCCCCGCAGCCACGCCATCACGATCCGTCCAATGTCGCGCGCGAAGTACACCAGGACGGCTGCCTCGGTGCCGAGCTGGGTGACGGCGGTGAAGGACGCGCCCGCGTCCGCACCGAAGAAGAGTTCGGAGACGATCCGCAGGTGTCCGGACGACGAGATCGGCAGGAACTCGGTCAATCCCTGCACGACGCCGAGCACGATCGCCTGCACCCAGGTCATCGACTCCCCGATCACCGGGTGGCCCGATCGGGCAGGCGCGGATCGGGTCGGTGGGCCATCGACGTGGCCGGGCGGCGCATCACGGACAGCACCGTACCCGCCCGCGTCACCGCGGCCGCTCGGCGCGTCCGGCTGCCACGCACCTGGCCGCGGCACTACGCTTCCGGAGTTGTGGTGAGCGAACGATGAAGCAGCGGACGGTCGGACGCAGCGGGCTGCGGGTGTCCCGGATCGGTCTCGGCACCCTGCCGTGGGGTCGGGACACCGAGGGCGACGAGGCCGCGGCGCAGCTGGTCGGGTTCGTGGAAGCCGGTGGCACGCTGGTCGATTCGTCGCCGTTCTACGGCGGCGGCGCCGCTCAGCGGGTGCTGGCCGAACTCCTCGACGACGTGGTGCCGCGCACCGAGCTGGTGCTCTCGAGCAGTGGCGGAATCCATCCGGGACGGGACGGCGTCGACTGTTCCCGCCGGGCGCTGCTCACCCAACTCGACGCGACCCTGCGCGATCTCGGCACCGACCACCTCGACCTGTGGCAGGTCGCGGCGTGGGATCCGCGGACTCCCGTCGACGAGGTCGCCGCGGTGCTCGAGTACGCCGTCACCAGCGGCCGGGTCCGGTATGTCGGGGCCCGCGGCCACCTGGGCTGGCAGTTGGCGACGACGGCGGCCGCGGCCCCGCTGGCCGCGACGCAGGCGGAGTACTCGCTGCTGGCCCGCGGCGCCGAGGATGAGTTGCTGCCCGCGGCCGACTTTCACGGGGTCGGGTTGCTCGCGGCGGTGCCGCTCGCCGGTGGGGTGCTCACCGGCAAGTATCGGGACGGGGTCCCCGCCGATTCGCGCGGTGCGTCGGAGTCGGGCACGGAGTCGGTGGCCGGGTACCTGACGCCGGCAACCTCCCGGGTGGTCGACGCCGTCGTCACCGCCGCGGACGGGCTCGGCGCGTCGCCGTTGGCGGTCGCGCTGGCGTGGGTGCGGGACCGGCCGGGGGTGGCCAGCGCGATCGTGGGGGCGCGGGACTACGCCCAGCACACCGGCGTGCTCGCCGCGGAGGAGCTGGAGCTGCCCGACGCCATCGCTGCGGCCCTGGACGACGTCAGCGCCTGACGCCGCGGCGCCCGATCCCTACCCTGGGTGGCATGCGGGAGCGGGAGGCGCGGCGGCGATTCGAGCGGGCCCGGGTGGCGACACTGGGCACGGTGTCGGCCGCGGGTGAGCCGCATCTGGTCCCGGTGGTGTTCGCGGTCGACGGCGACGCGGTGGTCACGGCCGTCGACGGGAAGCCGAAGTCGACGCGGCGGCTGCGTCGCCTCGACCATGTGCGGGCGACGGGTCGGGTGTCCCTGCTCGTCGACGAGTACGACGAGGACTGGACCCGGCTGTGGTGGGTTCGGATGGACGGCGCGGCGGACGTGGTGGACGCCACGTCACCGTCCGGCGAACGCGGAATCTGGGCGCTCGTCCAGAAGTATCCGCAGTACACGGACGCGCTGCCCGCCGGGCCGGTGATCGTCGTGCGTCCGCGGCGCTGGGTGGGGTGGGTATCCCGCGCACACGCTGAGCCAAGGCCAGGCTAACCTGGTGCCGAAACGTTTTCTCGACACCGTGTTTCCAACCGCACACCTTCGCGTTTTCCAGACAGGGGAAGTGATGACAGCGCTCGATTCGGCGACCACGACGGCGCCCGGCCTCGCCGAGCGGATCAAGGCGGAGACCGATGCCGCCCACCGCCGGACCGAACAGTCCCGGTTCGTCGGCGACCTGCTCGGCGGCAAGCTCAACGCCGCAGCGCACGCGGCGCTGATCGCGCAGACCTACCTCGTCTACCGCACCCTGGAGGAGGCCGGGCGCGCGCACGCCGACCACCCCGTCGTCGCACCGTTCCTCGGCGACGAACTGCTCCGCACCGAGGCCCTCGAGGCCGACCTCGAGTTCCTGCTCGGCGCGAACTGGCGCGACGAGATCAGCGCGACGCCCGCCACCCAGCGCTACATCGACCGGCTCAACGAGGTCGCGTTCTCCTGGCCTGCCGGCTTCGTCGCGCATCATTACATCCGGTACCTCGGCGACCTGTCCGGCGGCCAGATCATCCGCCGGATGCTCGAACGCGCCTACGGCTACACCACCGACGGCCTCCGGTTCTACATCTTCGACCAGATCGAGAAGCCGAAGGTGTACAAGGACGAGTACCGGGCCAAGCTCGACGACGCGCCCCTGTCCGCCGAGGATCAGCAGCGGCTGATCGACGAGGTGAACCTCGCATACGAGCTGAACGGGGCGCTGTTCGCGGACCTCGAGGCCGACATCGACACCTACCTGGTCAAGTGATCGGGGTGCGTGCCCGCGGCGGCGTCCTGCGCGCGGCCGCGGTACTGGCCGCCGCCGCCCTGGTCGCGGTCGGCTGCGGGACCGGAGACGGCGACGTGTCCGCGTCGGGGCAGTCCGGCCGGACCACCGCAACCCTCGACGGCCTCGACCCGACCCCGATCGCGCAGTCGCCCGCCGCGACGCTGCCCGTGACGGTCCGCGGGTTCGACGGCGTCGACGTCACGATCACCGACACCAGCCGGATCGTCGCCGCCGACCAGTACGGCACGCTCACCGAGACGGTGTACGCCCTCGGACTTGGCGATCGGCTCGTCGGCCGGGACGGGGCCGCGCAGTTCCCGGCGGTCGCGTCGGTGCCGAACGTCACCCCGTCCGGGCACTCGATGTCCGCGGAGGCGATCCTGAACCTGCACCCGACCGTGGTACTGACCGACACCAGCATCGGGCCGAGGTCGGTGCAGGATCAGCTGCGGGACGCGGGTATCCCGGTCGTCTTCTTCGACCCGACCCGCACCCTCGACGGCGTCCCCGGCCAGATCGAGGCGGTCGCGGCGGCCCTCGGCGTCCCCGCGGAGGGCAAGGCGCTCGCTGACCGCACCTCCGCCCGGATCGACGAGGCGGCGGCGCTGGCCCCGACCGACGGCACCGCCCCGACGGTCGCGTTCCTCTACATGCGCGGCACGTCGATCACGATGCTCGCCGGGCCCGGCTCCGGCGCCGACTCGCTGATCGAGGCGCTCGGCGGCGTCGACGCAGGCACCGCATCCGGCCTGACCGCGAAGTTCACGCCGATCACCAGCGAGGCGATGATCGCAGCGGCCCCGGACGTCTTCCTGATGATGACGAAGGGACTCGACTCGATCGGCGGCATCAACGGCCTCGAGCGGATCCCGGGCATCGCGCAGACCCCGGCCGGGCGCAACCAGCGGGTGGTGGACATGCAGGACGGCGCGCTGCTCAGCTTCGGTCCCCGCACCGGCGAGGTGCTGCACGCCCTCGCCGTCGCGCTCTACGGCCCCGACTCGCAGTGACCGCCGAGCCAACCGCGACCGCGCCCACCACCCCGGCGCCCCGGCGCCCCGGCGCCGCGGTCGTGCTGATCGCGCTCGCGCTCGGGCTGCTGGTCCTCGCGGTGGCCTCCGCGTGCATCGGCCAGGTGCCGACCTCACCGGCGGAGGTGCTCGGTTCACTCGCCCACCGGATCGGTCTCGACCTCGGTCCGATGCCTGCCCACCCCAGCGGCGAGGTCACCCTGTGGCAGGTCCGGTTCCCCCGGGTGGTCCTGGCGATTGTTGTCGGCGCGGGCCTGGCCTGCGCGGGCGCGCTGCTGCAGGGTGTCTTCGCGAATCCGCTCGCCGAACCCGGCGTCATCGGTGTGTCCTCCGGTGCTGCGGTCGGCGCGTGCGCGGTGATCCTCACCGGGGGCGCGTTCGTCGCGGGCACCGCGGTGGCCGCCGCCGCGTTCGTCACCGGGCTGATCACCACGATCCTGGTGTACCTGCTCGCCCGCTCCGACGGTCGCACCGAGGTGGTCACGCTGGTGCTCACCGGCGTCGCGATCAACGCGTTCGCGGGCGGCCTTATCGCCTTCTTCACCTTCGCCGCCGACCCGGCAGCCCGCGACCAGATCGTCTTCTGGCAACTGGGCAGCCTCAACGGCGCCACCTGGGAGGCGGTCGCGGTGGTGACGCCGATGGCGATCGTGGGCATCGCGGTCACGATGATGCTCGCCAACAAGCTGGACCTGCTCTCGCTCGGCGAATCCGCGGCCGCCCACCTCGGCGTGAACGTGGAGCGGCTGCGCCAGGTCGCGGTGCTCGTCGTCGCGGTTCTGGTGTCCGCGTCGGTCGCGTTCACCGGGATCATCCTGTTCGTCGGCCTCGTCGTCCCGCACCTGATGCGCATGGTGGTCGGCCCGGCGCACCGGCTGCTGATCCCCGCCAGCGTGCTGTGCGGCGCGATCGTGCTGCTCGCCGCCGACCTCGGGGCGCGCACCCTGGTCCCGAACGCCGACCTACCGCTCGGCATGCTGACGTCGCTGATCGGCGGACCGTTCTTCTTCTGGATGCTGCGTCGCACCCGTAAGCAGCAGGGAGGCTGGGCATGACCGTCACCGCCCGGGTGCGCGACCTGTTCGCGCGCGACCTGCCCGCACCGCACCGACCCGAACCGGGGACGGTGACGATGCGCGCCGTCGACGTCAGCGTCGACCGCGGCGGCCGCCGCGTCCTCGACTCGGTGTCCCTCGACGTCCGGGCCGCGGAGGTGCTTGCACTCGTCGGCCCCAACGGCGCAGGAAAGTCCACTCTGCTCGCGGCCCTGTCCGGGGACACCGCCGTCGCCGCGGGGCGGGTCGACCTCGACGGACGACCGCTCGGGGACTGGACCGGCGCCGAGATGGCCCGCCGCCGCGCGGTGCTGCCGCAGCAGCACACCGTCGGCTTCTCCTTCACCGCCCGCGAGGTGGTTCGGATGGGCCGCACCCCGTGGGCTCGCACCGCCCTGCGGGACGAGGACGACGCCGCCGTCGCCGAGGCAATGACCGCCTGCGACGTGGAACGGTTCGCGCAGCGCCCCTTCGCTGCCCTGTCCGGCGGCGAGAAGGCCCGGGTCGCACTGGCCAGGGTCCTCGCCCAGCGCACCACCACGCTGCTGCTCGACGAACCGACCGCGGCGCTCGATCTCGGGCATCAGGAGGCGGTGATGCGGCTCGCGGCCGGGCGGGCCGGGGACGGCGCCGCCGTCGTGGTGGTGCTGCACGATCTGGCGTTGGCCGCCGCCTACGCGGACACCGTCGCGGTGCTCGCCGACGGCGGGCTCGCCGCGCTGGGTCCGCCGCGGGAGGTCCTCGCCGAGGACCTGCTCGGCCGCGTGTACGGCCACCCCGTCGAGGTGCTCACCCACCCGCGGACCGGTGCACAGCTGGTGCTGCCGCGCCGCGACATGCCCTAGCCGCCCCCGATCGCCGGTCTGCGGGCGACCGCAGTGACGTGGACCGCACCGCGGAGGGGCGGATTCGGTGCACCGGCCGGGATCGGGAATGCTGGACGCCGAACCGTGTCCGCCCGCCGAGGGCGCGACGCTGCCGCATCGTGAGGAGACGTACATGCCGAGGCAACGCGCACGCGCCGCGACCGTTCTGTCGGGGGCGCTGTTACTGCTGGTCACCGGCTGCGCCTCGGACAACGACACCGACAAGGTCAAGACGATCGAACCCGCGACCGCCGCCGCGTCACCCGCGGTGTCGAACCCGCCCGCAGGCGGCGTGGTCACCCTCGGCGGCCCGGTCTCGGCGACGGTGTTCGACGACGACACCGACACCGTGGTCATGCTGACCCCCGACGCCCGCGGCCTGCTCCTGCTGCCCGGATCGGTGTCCGGTATGCCGCCGGGAGCACTGTCGGACGTCCCGCTGCGCACCGTTTCGCTGCCCGGCGGTGTCGCTGCGCTGTCCGCCCCGCGCGACGGCGTCGTCGCGGTTCCCGCGGGCCGGGCGGTGGTGCGGGTGGACCTGGCGACCGGGGACACCACCAGCACCGCGGTCGACGGCGACGTGCAGGCGGTCGCGCTGCTCGCGGACGGCCGGATGGCGGTCGGCACCGCGGCGGGCGAGGTCCTCGAGATTGAGGCCGACGGGACCAGCAGCGGCACGGTCTCCGGCCTGGTGTCCGTCGACGCGCTCGGCGAGCACGACGGCCGGGTCACCGCACTGGACCGGCGGCAGAGTTCGGTCACCGAGATCAACTTCGACGACGACCGGCTCGGCCTCGCGCTGCGCGCCGGCGACGGCGCAACGAACCTCGTCGCCGACCGGTTCGGCCGGGTCATCATCACCGACACCAACGACGGTGAACTGCTCTCGCACACCACGGACCCGCTGATGCTGCATCAGCGCTACCCGGTGCCGAACTCGCCGTACGGGGTCGCGGTCGACGAGAAGACCGGCATGGTGTGGGTGACGGTCACCGGAACGAACGAGGTCGTCGGGTACGACCTGTCCACCGGAATCCCGGTCGAGAAGCATCGTTACCCCACTGTCCGGCAACCCAATTCGGTGGCCGTCGACTCCGAGTCGGGGACGGTGTTCATCGCGTCGGCCACCGGCGACGGGCTGCAACGCATCGACGTCACCGGTCACTGATCCGCGGCACGACAATCGAGAGAGGCTCTTTCGTGTACACCCTGCTGCTGCGCCTGATGTTCCTGCTGTCCCCGGAACGCGTGCACCACCTCGCCTTCGGGGCGATGCGACTGGTCACCGTCGTCGGGCCGCTGCGCGCCCTGGTCGCGCGGGTGCTCACCGTTCCGGACCCGGTGCTGCGCACCAGGGTGTTCGGCGTCGACTTCCCCGCGCCGCTCGGTCTCGCCGCCGGCTTCGACAAGAACGCCACCGGCGTGAACGTCTGGGGCGCCATGGGATTCGGGTATGCCGAGGTGGGCACCGTCACCGCGCAGGCACAGCCAGGCAACCCGGCGCCGCGACTGTTCCGGCTGCCCGCGGACCGCGGGCTGCTCAACCGCATGGGCTTCAACAACCACGGCGCAGGCCATGCCGCGAACCAGCTGCGGCAGCGCAAGACGGCGCTGCCGATCGGCGCGAACATCGGCAAGACGAAGGTGGTCGCCGCGGCGGACGCCGCCGAGGACTACGCCGCCAGCGCCCGGCTGCTCGGGCCGCTCGCCGACTTCCTCGTCGTCAACGTCAGCTCCCCCAACACGCCGGGGCTGCGGGACCTGCAGGCCGTGGAGTCGCTGCGCCCGATCCTCGCCGCCGTCCTCGAGGTGGTGGAGATGCCGGTGCTGGTGAAGATCGCACCGGATCTGTCCGACCAGGACGTGGACGCGGTCGCGGACCTGGCCGTCGAACTCGGCCTCGCGGGCATCGTCGCCACCAACACCACGATCTCCCGGGACGGTCTGCTGACCCCAGCGGGCGAGGTGTCCGCGATGGGTGCGGGCGGCGTCTCCGGCCCACCGGTCGCGGACCGGTCGGTGGAGGTGCTGCGCCGGCTGTACGCGCGGGTCGGCGACCGCCTGGCGCTGATCTCCGTCGGCGGCATCGAGACCGTCGACCAGGCGTGGGAGCGGATCCTGGCCGGCGCGTCCCTGATCCAGGGCTACACCGGGTTCATCTACGGCGGACCGTTTTGGATGAAGAAGATCCACCGGGGGCTCGCGCGCAAGGTCCGGGACGGCGGCTACGCCTCGCTCGCCGACGCGGTCGGCCAAGGCGCTTCGCGCCCGTGAGTCCTTTTGGTCCCCCTGCGGGCCAGAAGGACTCACGGGCGGCGGAGCCGCCTAGTGCCCGAAGGTGGCCGTCAGGGTGGCGCGGGCGATCGCGTGGCCGAACAGGTTGAAGCCGAGGAACGCGGGCGTCGCATCGGCGGTCAGCCCCTCGACGCTCTCGACGTCCAGCGCGTGCACGGCGAAGATGTAGCGGTGCGGACCGTGGCCCACCGGCGGGGCGGAGCCGAGATAGCGGTGTCCGCCGCCATCGTTCTTCAGGGTGATCGCGTCGGCAGGCAGCCCGGCACCCCCCTCATCGCCCGCGTTCAGGGCGAGGGAGGTGACCGACGCCGGGACGTTCGCCACCGCCCAGTGCCAGAACCCGGACGCGGTCGGCGCGTCCGGGTCGAACATCGTGACCGCGAAACTCTTGGTCTCGGCGGGGAACCCGGACCAGGACAGCTGCGGGGAGATGTCCTTGCCGCCGGGGACCCCGAAGATCCCGCTGCGCTGGTCGGCGGGCACCTCGCCGCCCTCGGTGACCTGGTCCGAGGTCAGGGTGAAGGTCGGCAGGTCCGGCAGTGGGCCGTACGGATCGTGCGCCATGGGGGTCCTCTCGTGGGTGCGGTGACGATGGTCAGCTGTGCAGCAGGAAGTGCTCGAGCACGCGTGTGCCGAACTCTAGTGCGTCCACCGGCACCCGCTCGTCGACGCCGTGGAAGAGCGCGGTGAAGTCGAGTTCCGACGGAAGCTGCAATGGAGCGAACCCGAAGCAACGAATCCCCAGCGTGGCGAACGCCTTTGCGTCGGTCCCCCCGGAGAGCATGTACGGCACGGTGCGTCCGTTCGGGTCGTGCGCGAGGATCGCCGCGTTCATCGCGTCGACCAGCGCACCATCGAACGTGGTCTCGTAGGAGTCCAGCTTGGTGATCCACTCCCGGGTGACGTCGGGTCCGATCAGCTCGTCGACCTCCCGCTCGAACGCCGCCTGCCTACCGGGGAGCACCCGGCAGTCCACGACCGCGGTTGCGGTCTGCGGGATGACGTTCGCCTTGTAGCCGGCGTCGAGCATCGTCGGGTTTGCGGTGTCCCGGAGGGTGGCGCCGATGATTCGGGAGATGGTCCCGAGCTTCTCCAGCGCGGTGTCGATGTCGGGGGCGGACGGGTCGAAGTCCAGTCCCGTCTCGGCGCCGACGGCACCGAGGAACTCGGCGACCGAGTCCGGCACCACCAGCGGGAAGGTGTGCCGTCCGAGCCGCGCGACCGCCTCGGCGAGGAGGGTGACCGCGTTGTCCTCATGCAGGAACGAGCCGTGCCCGGCTCGGGCCTTCGCGGTCAACCGCATCCAGCCGAGCCCCTTCTCCGCGGTCTCGACCAGGTACAGGCGCGCATCGGAGCCGTCGGGGCGCGGCACGGACAGGGAGAACCCGCCGACCTCGCCGACCGCCTCGGTGATGCCGTCGAACAGGTCGGGCCGGTGCTGCACGAGCCACTGCGACCCCCAGGTCCCGCCCGCCTCCTCGTCGGCGAGGAAGGCAAACACCAGGTCCCGCGGCGGCACCGTGCCCTCGGCCTTGAACTGGCGCGCCAGCGCCAGCGTCATTCCGACCATGTCCTTCATGTCGACGGCGCCGCGCCCCCACACGTAGCCATCCTCGACGGCCCCCGAGAAGGGGTGGACACTCCAGTCCGCGGGTTCGGCGGGCACCACATCGAGGTGGCCGTGGATCATCAGCGCGCCGCGACTGCGGTCGGCGCCGGGCAGTCGCGCGAAGACGTTGCCACGTCCGGGCTGACCCGACTCGACGTACACCGTCTCGTAGCCGACTTCCTCGAGCTTGCCTGCCACCCATTCGGCGCATTCCCGTTCGCCCCTGGTGGTGGCGAGGTCGCCGGTGTTGGACGTGTCGAAACGGATCAGCGCACTGACGAGGTCGACGACCTCGGATTCGGCACTGCTGCGGATTGTGGGTGAGGAATCGATGTGCGGCACCTCCCTTTCCTACACCGTGCACCACCGGAATTCGTGCGAACACCCCCGCCGCACCGGCGTTGACCTGCGACAACGAGACGATTTTGGTTCTCGGGGTGTGCTGGGTTAATCTTTTCCAGCACGCAGCGAGAGCGGCGAGCGAAACAAAGAGTGTGCAAGCGCGAGTGGCGGAATGGCAGACGCGCTAGCTTGAGGTGCTAGTGTCCTACTAATGGACGTGGGGGTTCAAGTCCCCCCTCGCGCACTCTGAGTTGAGACAGACGACGAAAGCCCCGAACTTCGGTTCGGGGCTTTCGTCGTCTCGCGACCACCATCACCGAATCGGTGTCCGGCGCCGCCGCCGGTAGACTCGACCGACGACAGCAGCGACGAGATCAGGACTGAGCACCAGCACCGATGGCACAACCGACGACAGGCATCGACCCCGCCGACCTGCAGAGCATCGACCCGACGGATCTGGAGACCTGCCTGAGGGTCCTCGCCGCGGCAGGAGAACTCGACGCCGACCATCCCGATTCCGTTGCCCTGCAGCGCGCCAGCGGCAAGATGTTCAAGCGGCTCAAGCGGCGCAAGCGGATCGAGGTCCGTGACGCGAAGAACGCGGCCGACCGCGCCGTCGTTGCCGCGACCGCGACCGGGTCACCCAACCGCATTGACGACGAGACCGCCGGTGTGCTGATCTCCTCGCCGACCGTCGGGGACACCGCGGGCACCCTGATCCGGCCGCGGCCCTGCTACATCTGCAAGCAGCGGTACACCGTCGTCGACGCCTTCTACCATCAGCTGTGCCCGGAGTGCGCGGCGCGCAGTCACGCCAAGCGGGACGCGTCCACCGATCTGACCGGCAGGCGGGCACTACTCACCGGTGGCCGCGCGAAGATCGGCATGTACATCGCGCTGCGCCTGCTCCGCGACGGCGCCCACCTGACGATCACCACCAGATTCCCGAACGACGCCATCCGCCGGTTCAGTGCGATGGAGGACAGCGCCGACTGGATCCACCGACTCCGCGTCGTCGGCATCGACCTGCGCGACCCGGCCCAGGTCGTCGCGCTCGCCGAGGACGTCGCCGCGCAGGGGCCGCTCGACATCTTGATCAACAACGCCGCCCAGACCGTCCGCCGCTCCCCCGGCGCCTACTCCGCGCTCGCCGAGGCGGAGTCGGCTCCGCTGCCCGCGGGCGCGCTGCCCGACGTGGTGACGTTCGGCAAGACCAGCGACGCGCACCCCGCCGCCCTGGCCAGTTCGCTGCCCGCGGCAACCCAGTCGATCGTGCATCAGGTCAGCGAGCTGGCGCTGGTCGCGGGATCGGCCACCCCCGAACGTATTTCGCAGGGGATCGCGATCGACGCGGGCGGCCTAGTGCCCGATCTCGCGCACACCAACAGCTGGGTGCAGGCCGTCGGCGAGGTCGACCCGATCGAGCTCCTCGAGGTGCAGTTGTGCAACTCGGTGGCGCCGTTCATCCTGGTCGACCGACTCCGTCCCGCGATGGCCGCGTCGCAGGCCCGCCGCAAGTACGTGGTCAACGTCTCCGCGATGGAGGGTCAGTTCTCCCGCAAGTACAAGGGGCCCGGACACCCGCACACCAACATGGCGAAGGCGGCGCTGAACATGCTCACCCGCACCAGCGCCAGGGAGATGCTGGAGCAGGACGGCATCCTGATGACCGCCGTCGACACCGGCTGGATCACCGACGAACGCCCGCACTACACGAAGCTGCGCCTGGCGGATGAGGGCTTCCACGCCCCGCTCGACCTGGTCGACGGCGCGGCGCGGGTCTACGACCCGATCGTGCAGGGCGAGGCGGGCGTCGACCTGCACGGCTGCTTCCTCAAGGACTTCGAACCGTCCCCCTGGTGACGGAGAAAAACCACCCACCGGTTCCCTAATGTCACATCGAGTGTCGTCGAGTGACCCACTGTGACATTAGGGAACCCGAGGCGGGCGGGCCGTGGACGTGACGGAAGGTCACACTTAGTGTGGTCGGCATGACCCGCACCCGCGACCTCGACATCGTCGTCTACGGAGCCACCGGCTTCGTCGGCCGGCTCGCCGCCGACCACCTGGCCCGACACGCCCCCGGCGGAACCCGCATCGGGTTGGCCGGGCGCAGTCGAGCGAAGCTCGAGCGGGTCCGCGAGAGTCTGCCGGGCGCATCGGACTGGCCGATCCTGATCGCGTCCGCCGACGACGGCGCCTCCCTCACCGCGCTGGCCGAATCCACGCAGGTCGTGGTCAGCACCGTCGGTCCGTACGCGAAGTACGGCATCGACCTGGTGCGGGCGTGCGCCGAGACGGGCACCGACTACGCGGACCTGTCGGGCGAGGTCCTGTTCGCCAGGGAATCCATCGACCGCTACCACGACATCGCGCGGACCACCGGCGCGCGGATCGTGCACGCGTGCGGGTTCGACTCGATTCCATCGGACCTCGGGGTGCACGTTCTGCACGACAGGGTCACCGCGGACGGCGCGGGCACGCTCACGGACACGACCCTGGTGGTGTCCTCGCTGCGCGGCGGTCTCAGCGGCGGCACGATCGACTCGATCCGCACCCTCGTCGACGCCGTCAGGTCGGACAGGGCTGCGCGTTCCCTTGTGCTGCAACCCTATTCGCTGAGCCCGGATGCCTCGAAGGAACCCGATCTGGGGCGCCAGCTCGACGCCGAACTGGTGAAGGGGTCGGACATCGCGCCGGACCTGGCGGGGGTGCTGGCACCGTTTTTGATGGCATCGACAAACACCCGGGTGGTGCGGCGTAGCAACGCTCTGCTGGACTGGGCCTACGGGCGCACGTTCCGGTACCGAGAGGTGATGAGCGTCGGCGCATCGCCCCTGTCACCGCTGCTCGCGGCGGGTGTCGCGGCCGGGCTCGGTGTCCTCGCGGCAGGCCTAGCGCTGCCCCCGACGCGGTGGGCGCTCGACCGGATGCTGCCGAAGCCCGGCGAGGGGCCGAGCGAGAAGACGCGCCGGACCGGGCATTTCACGACGGAGGTCTACACCACCACCAGCACCGGTGCCCGCTACATGTCGCGGATGCGCGCACAGGGCGACCCCGGGTATGCGGCGACCGCCGTGATGCTCGGCGAGTCCGCCCTCGCGCTTGCCCTCGACCGCGCGGTGCTGCCGGAGGCGGCCGGCGTCCTCACCCCGGCGACCGCGATCGGCAACCGGCTGGTCGAGCGGCTCCGCGACGCCGGTGTCGAGATCACCGTCCGCAGCATGTAGGCGCTCTGCAGGATGGACGGGCCGCAGTGCTGCGTCGAGTGAACGGCACATTCGTTCGATCTGATCGACTGAACGCTTCCGTTCAGTCGGGACGGGGGCGGGGGGTGAGTAGTGCGCACGTACGCCGGGCACCGGAACGGCGTCCGGCGGTACCGTGCTGTGGTGGCCTCACCGCGGCTGGTCCACGACGAGTACGAGCGTGGGTGCGCGCTGCCCTCGACCCCGACGGCGGTGCGCTACCTGCCGCCGTCGGGGTTCCTCGCGTCCCGCGTGCCGACGCAGGCGCTGGCGGCGGGGTCGGTGGGGGTGCTCGCGTCCGCGGTGAATCGCCTGCTGGTGTCCCGGGGTCGGGAGCCGCGGGCGTGGCAGATCGATCCGGAGCGGGTCGCCGCGTCGTTCGCCAGCGACCGGATGCTGTCGATCGACGGTGCACCGGTGTCCGCCTTCGCGCCGATGTCGGGGTTCTTCGCCGCCGGGGACGGCTGGGTGCGCACGCACGCGAACTATCCGCATCATCGGGCGCGCCTGTTGACCGCGCTGGACCTGCCTGCCGATGCCGACCCGGGTGTGCTGTCGACACGGATCGGGGAACTGCCTGCGCAGGACATCGAGGACCGGTGCGCCGACGCGGGCGCGATCGCCGTCCTGGTCCGCGACGAGACCGCCTGGGCGGGGCACCCGCAGGGCGTCGCGAGCGGTGACGGCCCGCTGGTGCGGACGCGGATGACGGACTCCCGGCATTCCGGTCCAACACCGTCGGTGGCCGACGCGGACCGCCCGCTCGCCGGTGTGCGGGTGGTGGACCTGACGCGGGTGCTGGCGGGGCCGGTGGCAGGCCGCGACCTCGCGTTGCTCGGCGCTCAGGTGCTGCGCGTCGACCCGCCGCACCTGCACGAGATCGACTGGCAGCACCGCGACACCGGCCAGGGCAAGCGGTCCACCCTGCTGGACCTGACCGTCGCCGACGATCTGAGCACGATGCGGTCCCTGCTCGTCTCGACGGACGTCCTGCTCACCGGGTATCGGCCGGGTGCCCTCGACCGCTTCGGGATCGCCGACTCGACGCCCGGCCTGGTGGTCGGTTCGGTCAGCGCGTGGGGTGAGCGCGGTCCGTGGGCGATGCGACGCGGGTTCGACAGCATCGTGCAGGCGGCCTCCGGGATCGCGTTGGTCGAGGGCGGCGGACGACCCGGTGCGCTGCCGGTGCAGGCGCTCGACCATGCCTCCGGTCATCTGCTCGCGGCGGGGGTGGTGGACGCGATCGCGCAGCGGATCGGGGACGGGTGCGGTCGGGTGGTGTCGGTGTCGCTGGCGCGCACGGCACGCTTACTGCTCGACCTGCCCGGGCGGGTCGCCGCCCCCGTCGCACCGAGGAGGCCTTCTCAGGCAACGGCGGTGACCCACGGCGGGATTCGCGCGGCGCGGCCTCCCCTGCCCGGGTACGCGCAGTACCCGTTCCCGGCCCACGACTGGGGTGCGGACCCGCCGCACTGGTGGTGAGGGACCCGCTCTGGTCGGTGGGCGCCCCCGTGCGCAGGCCGCCTCCGTGGGGCGGCGCAGACTGGCGGGGTGAGCATCGTCCCCCTGCCTCCGACCGACCCCCTGCCCCCGACCGACCCCCTGCCCCCGACCGACCCTGTGCCCCTGATCGTCGACGTCGACACCGGGATCGACGACGCCCTCGCGCTGCTGTACCTGCTGTGCAGCCCGGATGCCGAGATCCTCACGGTGGCCAGCACCGGCGGCAACGTGCCGACCGCGCAGGTTGCCGCGAACAACCTGGCCTGGCTGGACCTGTGTGGCCGATCCGACATCGAGGTCACCCGGGGGTCGGCGGTCCCCCTGGTCGACGACCTGCGCACCACGGAGGACACCCACGGGCCGCAGGGGCTCGGGTATGCGGTGCTGCCGACGTCGACCAGACCACTCGCCGAACGTGATTCGGCGACCGCGTGGGTCGAGGTGGCCCGCTCCCGGCCCGGGGAGGTGACGGGTCTGGTCACCGGGCCGCTGACGAATCTCGCTCTGGCACTGCGGATCGAGCCGGACCTGCCGCTGCTCCTGCGCCGGCTGGTGATCATGGGCGGGGCGTTCGACCATCCCGGGAACACCACCCCGACGTCCGAGTGGAATGTCGCCGTCGACCCCGAGGCGGCGAAGGTGGTGTTCGATGCCTTCTCCGTCGTGCCGGAGCATCGACGGCCGATCGTGTGCCCGCTCGGTGTCACCGAGACCATCGAGCTGCGCCCCGAGCACCTGCGTCGCCTCGCCGAATCCGCAGGCAGCACCCCGGTCGAGTCGATCACCGAGTCCGATCCGGCCGGAAGCCGTTCCCGCGCCTCCGATCCGGTGGTTCGCGCCCTGTCGGACGCGATCCGTTTCTACCTCGAGTTCCATCGGGACCACGGACACGGCTTCCTCGCCCACATGCACGACCCGCTCGCGGCGGCGGTGGCGCTCGATCCGGCGGTGGTGCGGACCCGGCCGGCCACGGTCGATGTCGAACTCGTCGGAACGCTCACTCGCGGGTCCACGGTCGCGGACTGGCACGGCATGTGGGGCCGCGCACCGAACGCCGATATCGCGGTGGCCACCGACCCCGACACCTTCCTCACCCATCTCGTCGACCGCATCGGCCGACGTCTGCGCGGACGGTCCCGCGCTACCGCCCCAAGGTGACCCGCGGTGGCCGCGGTGACGGCCTGCGCCGGACCGGCACTGCCAGCGGAACTCTCGCTGCGGTGTGCGATCATCTACCCGTTCCGCTCAGTCGACACCCGCTCGCGCCCGACGAGATCTGTCGCCGGACCGTCCGCCACCCGCGAGCCACAGAGAGGTGTCCGCATGGGCCACGCCCCACACCGCGCCCCGTCCGCCGACCACCGGACGCGCGGCCGCCGCCCGCGGGCCCGGTGACCGCATGGACACCACCGCTCTGAAGCAGAGCTGGCGCGAGGTCGCGAAGGTCGGCGACGAGGCAACCCAGTACTTCTACTCCCACCTGTTCCTCGCGCATCCCGAGGTCCGCGAGATGTTCCCGATCTCGATGACCGCGCAGCGGAGCCGATTCTTCACGGCGCTCGGACACATCGTGAGCAATGTCGACGACCTGGCCACCGACCCGACCTTCGTCGAGCAGCTCGGTCGTGACCATCGACGCTTCGACGTTGTCGCCGACCACTATCCGGCCGTCGCCCCGTCGCTGCTCGCCACCCTCCGACACTTCCTCGGCCCGGCGTGGACCGAGCAGCTCGAGGCGGACTGGACCGCGGCGTACGAGGCGATCGCCGGGATCATGATCGCCGCAGCCGCGGACGCCGAACGGGACTCCCCGCCGTTCTGGGAGGCGGAGGTCGTGGCGATCGACCGGCGCAGCATCGACGTCGCGGTGGTCGAGCTGCGCCCGGACCGGCCGTACCCGTACCTGCCCGGCCAGTCGATGGCCGTCGAAGTGCCCTCCCGCCCCAAGCTGTGGCGGTACTACTCCCCCGCCAACGCTCCCCGCGCGGACGGGTCCATCGAACTGCACGTGCAGATCGTTCCTGGTGGCCAGGTCTCGACCGCGCTGGCACGCGGGACCGCCCGCGGCGAGATCATCCGGCTCGGTGCCCCGATCGGGGACCAGCTCACCCTGTCGCCGGACGACGGGAGCCTGCTCTTGGTCGCGGGCGGCACCGGGCTTGCGCCGCTCCGCGCGGTGCTCGACCACATCGACGAACGCTGGCGGGCGTCGGGTTCGGCGCCGGAGGTACACCTGTTCCACGGGGCGAGGGCGCCGTGGAACCTGTACGACCACCAGCATCTTCGGCAACTGGCGGCCCGGCCGTGGCTTCAGTACACACCGGTCGTCTCCGACGACCCCGGCTTCCCCGGTGTCCGCGGGCTCGTCGGCGATTTCGCCGCCCGGGCCCGACCCTGGCACGGTTTCACCGCGCTGGTGTGTGGGTCCGCGCCGATGGTCTCGCACACCCGGGCCGCGCTGCACTCCGCCGGGCTGCCGCCGGCGGCGGTCCGGTTCGAGGAGTTCGCCGATGCCGGGTTCGCGGACGGCGCCGCCGCGCCCTGGACCCAGCACGCCCACCCAACGCCGGACACCCGGCACACACCGGACACCACCCCGACACCTGGCGCGAGCCCGACACCCGACCCGACGTGGCCGACGGAGGCGACAGCATGGAGATAACGCCCGCGAACATCCGCCAGGTGGAGTTCAAGAGGGCCCAGATGGGTCGGCGCGGATACGACGCGGGATCCGTCCACGAGTACCTCGACCAGGTCGGTACCGAGCTGGCCCGGCTGCGCGCCGCCAACGAGCGGCTGATCCACGCCACGCCGGCCACCAGCGCGGACCTGGAGGCGTACGCGACGCGGATCGCCTACCTCGAGGATCAGCTGGCGCAGCGTGATCGGGCCCGGGCCGAGCCCCCCGAACTCCACCAGCTGCGCCGGGACCTCGCCGCGGCCACCGCGGAGCTGCACCGCCTTCGGGAGGAGTCGGAGAAGGATCTGCTCGGCATCAGTACCCGCGCGGTCAACCTGCTCAGCCAGGCTCAGCTGTCCGCCGACACCCTCGTCGCCGACGCCGAACGGTACGCCCGCGACCTGGTGATGACCGCGCGCGACCAGCACCGCGATCTGCTGCAGCGCGCCCAGCGCGCGGCCGAGCAGGCCGAGCAGGCCGAGGCGCCCGCTCGCCGCCCCGGCGATGCGGGTCCCGGCTACGCCCAGACCATCCCGGAGGTCGAGTACCTGCGCACCTACACGCAGATCGCGGCGACGCAGCTTCGGTCGGTGCTGACCGCGCTGTCCGGCGAGGTCGACAAGCTCGCGGACCTTCCGAATCTGGTTCCCGCGCTGCAGGCAACGCCCGAAGCACCGAACACACCCGAAACGCCGTACGCGCCCGAAACACCGCAGGCACCGGAAACGCAGCTCATCCCCGCGACCCGGCAGCCCGCGGACGGGTCGACACCCGACCAGACGGGAACGGAGCCGTCCGCGACCGAACCGACCGAGACCGAGCCGACCGAGACCGAGCCGACCGAGACCGAACCGACCGAAACCGAGCCAACCGAGACGGCGCTGTCCGAGACCGGTCGGCCCGCCGCAGGGAGCTCGTGACCCGGCGCCTCGAACGGCGCCGGGTGACGGGAGCGCGCGACGCTCGTCCGCCCCACCGCCACCCGGTCGCCCGCGCGAGCAGCCTCGTCAGCGTCCTGCGTCGCCGTCGAAGGCCTCGAGGAGGCGGTGCGCGGCCAGCGCCGCGGTCAGCTCGCCGTCCCGCACCTGCTGCTCGACCGCACCGCGAATAGACCGGACCGCCGGGTCGGTATCGAGGCGGCGCAGCAGCTGGTCGTGCACCATCGACCACGTCCAGTTCACCTGCTGCTGATGGCGTTTGCGTTCGAGCTCGCCCGCGTCGCCGAGGACCTTGCGGTGCCGGAGCACCTCGTCCCAGAACTTGTCGACGCCGTTGTTCTCGAGCGCGCTCATCGTCAACACCGGCGGCCGCCACAGCGCGTCGTGCGGGTAGATCAGCCGCAGCGCGCCCGCGAGTTCGCGGGCCGCGACCCGCGCCTCGGCCTCGTGCTTGCCGTCGGCCTTGTTGACGGTGACGATGTCGGCGAGTTCGAGGACGCCCTTCTTGATGCCCTGCAGCTGGTCGCCGGTCCGGGCCAGGGTGAGGAAGGTGAAGGTGTCGACCATGTTCGCGACGGTCACCTCGGACTGCCCGACACCGACCGTCTCGACCAAGATCACGTCGTAGCCGGCCGCCTCGAGCAGCACCATCGTCTCCCGGGTCGCCTTCGCGACACCGCCGAGGGTGCCGGAGGTCGGGGACGGCCGGATGAACGCGCTCGGCTCCACCGACAGGTTCTGCATCCGGGTCTTGTCACCGAGGATCGACCCGCCGGTCCGGGTGGACGACGGGTCGACCGCGAGCACCGCGACCTTGTGCCCCAACGAGATCAGGTGCATCCCGAGGGCCTCGATGGTGGTGGACTTGCCGACCCCGGGGACGCCGGTGATGCCGACCCGGATCGCGCCGCCCGCGTGCGGGAGCAGGCGCAGCAGCAGCTGCTGCGCCTGCTCCCGGTGGTCCCCGCGGGTGGACTCGACGAGGGTGATCGCCTTGGAGATCTCCGATCGCCGACCCGCGAGGACCGCGTCGCCGAGCGCGCCCAGGTCCAGCGGCGGACGGCTAACCGGCACTCTGATCGTGTCCCAGCAGCTCGGACAGCTTGCCGAGCAGGCCGACCGCCGCGTCCGCGAGGACGGTGCCGGGCGGGAAGATCGCGGCGGCACCGGCGGCGTACAGCTCGTCGAAGTCGCCCGGCGGGATGACGCCGCCAACGACGACCATGATGTCGGGGCGGCCGACCGCGGCGAGGGCCTCCCGCAGCGCCGGCACCAGGGTGAGGTGGCCTGCGGCGAGGGAGGACACGCCGACGATGTGCACGTCGGCGTCGGCCGCCTGCTGGGCGACCTCCTCGGGGGTCTGGAACAGCGGTCCCACGTCGACGTCGAAGCCGAGGTCCGCGAAGCCGGTGGAGATCACCTTCTGGCCGCGGTCGTGGCCGTCCTGTCCCATCTTCGCGACCAGGATGCGCGGGCGGCGACCCTCGGCCTCCGCGAACTTCTCGACGAGTTCGATTGCGCTGGAAATGTTCTCCGACTTTCCGGCCTCGTCCCGGTACACCCCGCTGATGGTCCGGATCTCGGCCTGGTGACGCCCGTACACCTTCTCCAGCGCGTCGGAGATCTCTCCGCCGGTGGCCTTGGCGCGGGCCGCGTTCACGGCAAGGGCGAGCAGGTTGTTCTCCATGCCGCCCTCGGTCGAGGCGGCGGCGCGGGTCAGCTCGGCGAGCGCGGCCTGGGTGGCGGCCTCGTCGCGCTCGGCGCGCAGCTGCTTGAGCTTGGCGAGCTGCTCGGCGCGCACCTTGGTGTTGTCGACCTTGAGCACCTCGATGCTGTCCGGCTCGGCGGGCACGTACTTGTTGACGCCGACCAGCGGCTGCCTGCCGGAGTCGATGCGGGCCTGGGTGCGGGCCGCGGCCTCCTCGATGCGCAGCTTCGGGATGCCCTCGCCGATGGCCTGCGCCATGCCGCCTGCCTCCTCGACCTCCGCGATGTGCGCGCGGGCCCGGTTGGCGAGCTCGTTGGTCAGCCACTCGACGTAGTGCGAGCCGCCCCACGGGTCGATCGGGCGGACCGTGTTCGACTCCTGCTGGATCAGCAGCTGGGTGTTGCGCGCGATGCGGGCGGAGAAGTCCGTCGGCAGCGCGATCGCCTCGTCGAGCGCGTTGGTGTGCAGCGACTGGGTGTGGCCCTGGGTCGCGGCCATCGCCTCGACGCAGGTGCGCGCGACGTTGTTGAACACGTCCTGCGCGGTCAGCGACCAGCCGGAGGTCTGCGAGTGGGTGCGCAGCGACAGCGACTTCGCGTTCTTCGGCTCGAACTTCTCGACAAGCTCCGCCCACAGCAGGCGCCCGGCCCGCAGCTTGGCGACCTCCATGAAGAAGTTCATGCCGATCGCCCAGAAGAAGGACAGTCGGGGCGCGAACTTGTCGATGTCCATGCCGGCGTCGAGTCCGGCGCGGATGTACTCGATGCCGTCCGCGAGGGTGTACGCCAACTCCAGGTCGGCGGTCGCACCGGCTTCCTGAATGTGGTAGCCGGAGATGGAGATCGAGTTGAACTTCGGCATCTTCGCCGAGGTGTAGGCGAAGATGTCGGAGATGATCCGCATCGACGGCTTCGGCGGGTAGATGTAGGTGTTGCGGACCATGAACTCCTTCAGAATGTCGTTCTGAATGGTTCCGGCCAGCTGCTCGGGCGCGACGCCCTGCTCCTCGGCGGCGACGACGTACAGCGCCAGGATCGGCAGCACCGCGCCGTTCATGGTCATCGACACCGACACCTGCGACAGGTCGATACCGTCGAACAGCTGACGCATGTCGAGGATCGAGTCGATCGCGACACCGGCCATGCCGACGTCACCCTGCACGCGCGGATGGTCGGAGTCGTAGCCGCGGTGCGTGGCGAGGTCGAACGCCACCGACAGGCCCTTCTGACCGGACGCGAGGTTGCGGCGGTAGAAGGCGTTGGACTCGGCGGCGGTCGAGAAGCCCGCGTACTGGCGGATCGTCCACGGCTGGTTGACGTACATCGTCGGGTAGGGGCCGCGCAGGAACGGTGCGGCACCCGGGAAGCTGTCGAGCGGGTAGCCCGACGCCTCGGCGGCGTCCCGGTCGGCCTTCGTGTAGACCGGCTTGACGTCGATGCCCTCGGGCGTCGACCAGATCACCTGGTCGGCGTCGTAGTTGTTCGCCTTGGCCGCGTCCTCGATGTGCGCCGCCGTCTCGGTCTCGGTCGGCGCCGCGGGCGCCGGGAAGTCCGGGTCGGTCAGCGGCACGTCGGCGAAGCTGCCGATCTCGTGCTTGATGCTCATTTCGCTCCCAGGGTGTCGAGCAGACCGGTCAGGGCCGACACTGCGTCAATACGAGCGGTCAGGAAGCCGTCCGGCCGGTCCGCGCCCTGCGCGTCGGCGAACGTCTTCTCCGGTCCGGCCAGCAGGACGGTCTCGATGCCCGCGGCGCGCAGCGCATCGACCGCGGGCACGCCGTCGGTGCCGTACCGCTTGTCGGTGCCGCACAGCACCGCGATGGTGGTCTCGGACTCGGCGACGACCCCGGCGACGGTGGCCAGGTCGAGGGTGCCCGGGTTGACCGCCTCGATGCCGCCGGACGCCAGCAGGTTCGCGGCGAACGTGGTGCGGCCGTTGTGTTCCGCGACCGGGCCGAGCGCCGCGAGCAGCACCTTCGGCCGGTGCCCGCGGTCGGCGAGGAACCGGTCGGACCGGTCCCGCAGCGCCTCGAACGCGGCGCCGTAGCGGGCGACGCCCTCGAGCGGGGCGGGGCCGTCGGCGAGCGGGGCCTCGGCGAGGTTCGGGAACTCGTTGACGCCGGTGACCGCGGTGCTGCGGTGCGCGATGTCGGACTCCCGCTTGGTGCGGGTGGCGGCGACCCGGTCGGCGATCACGCCGGACTCGAGCGCGGCGGCGTAGCCGCCCGCGGCCTCGATCTGCTGCACGAACTCCCACGCCTTGGCCGCGACCTGCGCGGTCAGGTCCTCGACGTACCAGGAGCCCGCGCCCGGATCGAGCACCCGGCCGAGGTTCGACTCCTCGAGCAGCAGCAGCTGGGTGTTGCGGGCGATGCGGGCCGCGAACGACTTGGAGGTGTCGACGCTGCCCTCGGGGAGCGCGGCGTCGAACGGCAGCACGGTCACCGCGTCCGCCCCGCCGACACCGGCGCCGAACGCGGCGAGGGTGGTGCGGAGCATGTTCACCCACGGGTCGCGCTGCGCCATCATCGCCGCGGAGGTGACGGCGTGCTGCGGCGCACCACCGAACTCGGCGGCACCGCACACCTGCGCGACGCGCGCCCAGAGGGCGCGGCCGGCCCGGAACTTGGCGATGGTCTGGAACTGGTCGTCGGTCGCGGCGAGCCGGAACTCGATCTGCCCCAACGCCTTCGAGATGGTGATTCCCGAGTGTGTCAGTGCGCGCAGGTACTCCAGCCCGGCGGCGACGGCCGCACCGAGCTCCTCGGCATCGGAGGCGCCCGCATTGTGGAAGGCGGTGCCGTCGACGGTGAGCGCCCGGACGGTCTCCGCGCGCTGCGCGGCGGCGGCGGCCAGCGCGATAGCGGCATCGACGGAGACACCGGCCGCGCCGGAGAATCCGTCGGTGAGCGGGGCGGCGCCGAGGCCGACCGTGATCGCGGCGCGGTCGGCGACACCGTCCCCGGCGGCGGCGCGCTCGTCGATCAGCGCGTATAGGCGCTGCGCAACGTCGGCCACATCGGCGCCGGCGTCGAGGGTCAGCGGCGCGAGGTCGAGCAGCACGCCGTCGAGCGCCGTTCCGAGGGCGTCGGCGGACAGCCCGTCACCGCCGACGCTCAGCCAGATCGCGCTGACCCCGTTCTCGAGTCCGTCGAGGACGGCCTCGTTGACCCTCTTCGCGTCACGCTCACCGGCACCGAACGCGGCACTGACCTGCCAGCCGCTGTTGACGTCGCGGTGCGCGTCGCGCCCGCGGACGAACGGGAACACGCCGGGCAGCGGCGCCTCGGCGGTCTCCTCGCGGCGGGTGTAGAGCGGCGTGACAGTGACACCGTCGTAGGTGGTGGTGTCGAGGAGGTGTTCCGGATCGGCAGGCAGCTCGGACACGTCGACCCGGCGGGCCTTCGCGAGCACCGCGGCCACCGCTTGCTGCCACGCCGCGTAGTCGCGGGCGGCCTCCTCGGTCTGTGAAGCGTGTGACACTGGAGCTTGGGACACGGTGTCGGCTTCCTCTCGGTATTCGGGCATGGTCATTCTCGCTGTGATGCTAGCCCGGCGGGTTCGGGGCCTGTCCGCTGGATCACCTACCGTTCGGTAACCTCGCGGGCATGAGCATTGCGACCGATCTTCGCGAAACCCCCCAGTCGTTGTTCGGGGTCGGACGCCCGGTCCGCGACGGCGCCACCGCCCGGATGGCGATGGCCGTCACCGGGTCCGCAGGGGGCACCGCGATGCTCGGCGTGCTGATCGACGACCTGCTCGGGGTCGCGTTCTACGACCGACGCGGCGACCACGACGGGATCGTCGGCGCGGAACTGTCCATCTCGTACGCCCGGCCGACCGGCTGGCGGGGGCCGGTCCTGACCGCCGAGGCCCACATCGAATCGATCGACGACGACGGCGGGCTCGGCGTGCTGCAGGTGCTCGACGCCGACGGCACCCCGCTCGCGTCCGCGACGATGTGGGGCACCTTCGTCGACGGCGTCAGCCAGAACCGGACCCTGCACGGTGCCCCGGATCCGGCCCCGACCCCGCCCGCCGCGGCGGCGGCACCACTCGACATCCTGGGCGGCACCATCGAGCGCACCGAGACCGGCGCACTGCTCACCGTGACCGGCAGCCCGGCCCTCGCGAACACGATGGGGAAGATGCATGGCGGAATCCACGCGTGCGGGCACGACCTGGTCGCGGCCGCCGCCGCGCCGGGCATGCGGACCGCGGCGCTGCGGGCGAACTACTTCCGGCCCGGATCCCTCGACGGCGAGATCGTGTTCGAGGCGTTCCCCGTGCAGGTGGGCAGGCGGATCGCGGTGATCCGCACCGAGGCCCGCGACGCCACCGGGCAGGTGTGCTCGGCCGCGACCATCACCCTGCGCAGGGAGGCCGCGGCCGCGGCCGAGCGCCCCGCACCCGAGTGCTGAGGTCGGCCGGGCGACTGCTGCGGACCCCGCGCGCGGTGGTCCTGATCGCCGTGCTTGCCGTGCTTGCCGCGGTCGCCCTGTTCGTTCCGCATCCGTCGATCGACCAGATGCGCGGGTGGTCCGATTCGCTCGGCCCGGCCTTCCCCCTCGCGTTCGTCGCGGTGCACGCGATCGTGACGGTGGCGCCGGTCCCCCGCACCGTGTTCACCCTCGCTGCGGGGGTGCTGTTCGGCGCGGCCACCGGGATCGCGATCGCGATCGCGGCGACGACGATCAGCGCGGCGATCGCGCTGGTCCTCGTCCGGGTGCTGGGCCGGGACATCGTGGCCCGGCACCTGACCCACCCCGCCGTGCAGAAGATCGACGACCGACTGGCCAGGCGCGGCTGGCTCGCCGTCGGCTCGCTGCGGCTGATCGCCCCGGTCCCGTTCTCGGTGACCAACTACTGCGCGGCGCTGTCCTCGATCCGGTTCGTGCCGTACCTCCTTGCGACGATCGTCGGCATCATTCCGGGCACGATCGGGGTGGTGATGCTCGGCGATGCGATCGGCGGGGACACCTCCCCCACCCTGCTCGCGGTGTCCGTCCTGTGCCTCGGCGTCGGCGTCGTCGGGCTGGTGATCGATGCCCGACTCGGCGTCCCGGCAGGCCCCGAGCGGACCCTCGACCAGCTGCGCGAGTCACGCCGCGAGGCGTAATTTGCTCCGGCCCCGGCCATGGCCTTGATCTAATCCGGTCGAGGGCCAGCAGGTCGACGGGCGGCGAGACAGCGTGCGCCTATCGATCCTCCGGCTCCGGCGCGGGGAGCAGGCCCTCGGCGGGTTCGGCTCCGACCGCGCGCCGCGCGGCGGGGCCGTCGATCTCGTAGTCGGGCGCCAGCGACGTCTCGACCGGCTTGTTGGCGACGGCCTCCGCGGCCGCCACCGCCCGCGCCACCGCGGGGTCGGTCTTGGCCTCGAACCAGTCCGCGACCTCCGCGGAGTCGTCGACCGGGGCGACGGGCTCGTCGGCGCTCGGCTCGTACCGGAACACGCCGTCCTCGCCGGGCGCGCCGAGGGTCTTCGCGAATCCCTTGAGGGCGTCCCCGAAGTCACTCGGCACCAGCCATACCTTGTTCGCGTCACCCTGGGCCATCTGCGGCAGCGTCTGAAGGTACTGGTAGGCAAGCAGTTCCGGCGTCGGCTTGCCCGACTTGATGGCCGCGAACACCTTCTCGATCGCCTTCGCCTGCCCCTGCGCCTGCAGGTACTTCGCGGCCCGCTCACCCTGGGCGCGCAGGATCCGGGACTGCCGCTCACCCTCGGCGTCGAGGATGGCGGCCTGCTTCGCGCCCTCGGCGGCGAGGATCTGGCTCTGCTTGGCACCCTCGGCGGTCTTGATCGCGGACTCGCGGCTGCCCTCGGCGGTGAGGATCATCGCGCGCTTCTCCCGGTCCGCCTTCATCTGCTTCTCCATCGACTCCTGGATCGAGGGCGGCGGGTCGATGCTCTTGAGTTCGACGCGGGCCACCCGCAGGCCCCAGCGTCCGGTGGCCTCGTCCAGCACCCCGCGCAGCTGCCCGTTGATCGAGTCGCGCGAGGTCAGCGTCTCCTCCAGGGTCATGCCGCCGACCACGTTGCGCAGCGTGGTGGTGGTCAACTGCTCAACGCCGACGATGTAGTTGTTGATCTCGTATACCGCCGCCTGCGGGTTGGTCACCTGGAAGTAGACGACGGTGTCGATGTTCAGCGTCAGGTTGTCCTGCGTGATCACCGGCTGCGGCGGGAACGAGACGACCCGTTCCCGCAGGTCCACCTTCGCGCGGATCCGGTCGACGAACGGCACCAGCAGGGTCAGCTGGCCGGACACGGTGCGCTGATACCGGCCCAGACGTTCGATCACGGCGGCCTCGGCCTGCGGCACCAGGGCCACCGATTTCGCCACCACGATCACCACGAGCACGACGATCACCGCCAGCACGATCAGTGCGGCCATCCTTCACTCCCCTCCCGACACCTGCCCGGCGCCGGTCCTGTTCGGTCAACGTCCGCGGGGTTACGCTCCCCGCCACACGACGGCGGTCGCGCCGTCGATCTCCATCACGGTCACGGTCGTGCCCGGCGGATAGGTCTCGGTCGGGTCGAGGGGGCGCGCCGTCCACACCTCGCCAGCGAGCTTGACCTGGCCGCGGTACTCGGACACCTCATCGAGGACCAGCGCGGTCCGGCCGGTGAGGGCGGCGACGTTCGTCTCCACCGCAGGGGGACCGCTGAACCGGCGCTTGAGCGCGGGCCGGACCCCGACGATGAGCGCGAGGGACACCAGGGCGAACACGAGCGCGTCCACCCATACGGGGAGGTCGGTCGCCGCGCTGACACCCGCCGCGGCGAGCGCCCCGCCCGCCAACATCAGCAGGAAGAAGTCGCCCGTCGCCGCTTCCGCCGCCGCGAGCACCACCCCCGCCACCAGCCAGATCACTCCCGCCACGCCACCACTCTAGCCACACCGGCACCAGTGCACGGGCGCCGCCAGCGCCGTGGCCGACCGGATGCCCGGTCAGTCGACAGTCACGAAATCGACGAGCCGCTCCACCGCCCCGATCAACGGGGCCTCGAGATCCCGGAAACTCGACACCGCGCCGTACACCCGGCGCCATCCGTCCTGCGGTGTGCCCCAACCGAGTTCACGGCACACCCCGGTCTTCCAGTCCTCGCCGCGCGGGATCGTCGGCCACCCGGTGATGCCGACGGCCTTGGGGCGCACCGCCTCCCAGACGTCGATGTACGGGTGCCCGGTGACCATCACGTGCGGGCCGAGGCCGCGGGTCAGCGCGGTCTCCTTCGACCCCTCGACCAGGTGGTCGGCGAGGACCCCGACCTTGCGTCCGGGGCCAGGCCCGAACTCGGCGAGCCTCGCGGGCAGGTTGTCGAGGCCCTCAAGCTGTTCGACGACGACACCCTCGACCCGCAGGTCGTGCCCCCACACCCGTTCCACGATCGCGGCGTCGTGCACGCCCTCAACCCAGATTCGACTGGGCAACGCGGTGCGTGCCCTGAGCCCCTCGACGCGGGTGGAACCGGACGCGGACCGGGCCCCGGCCTGCTTCGCCGCCGTCGCCGCCGTCGTCGTCGCGGTCGGGCGGACCAGGGTCACCGGCTGGCCATCGACGAGGAACGCGGCCTCCCGCATCGCGAACAGCCGGGTCTGTTTGCGGGCGTCCTCGAGCCGGACGTAGTCGCCGTCGTAGGTCTTCTCCGTCCCCACCACCGCACCGCACCAGCCGGTGGCGGCGTCCTCGACGACCAGACCGCGGTCGGCGGGCAGCCTCGGGTAGTCGCGGGCCCGCCGCCGGGTGTGCCCGTCGAAGATGTTCCCGCCGTACATGTCGCGTCCACTCACGCCGGACCACGCTAGTGCCATCGACGCCGCGGCCGCCCTAAGCTTGATTGTCGTGTCCTGCCCCAGCATCACCCTCACCCTGTGGTCCGCCTCGTGGCTGGCCGGCGCGAGCGCGCCCGACGACGTCATCGACGCCGTCGCTGCGTGGGCGCCCATGCACCTGATCGCGGCTGCCGACGCCGAGGTCGCCCTGCGCTGGGACCTGCCGTGGCCCGGCCCCACCGATGCGGGCCCGGTGGCACTGCTACGGGCGATGCGCGCGGTGACCGCGGCCGACCGGGGGGCCGCGCCGACGCTGGTGCTGCCCGCGCCGGGGGACGTGCGGGGCCTGCCCGCGCGGACCGCGTTCGCCGCAGCGGCGGTCGACGCGGGGCAGGGGGTGATGGTCGGATCCCCCGGCACATCGGGGCTCGGCATCGTGCCCCGGGTGGAAGGACCGGATGTACTGCGGTGGACGGTGTTCCCGATCCCCGAACTGCCACGGGCCGGGGAACACATCGGGCTCGGCGAGGCCGAGCACACCCTGAGGGAGGCGGTCCGGGAGGCGGCGGAGGCGTTGTCGTCGATGCACGGCGGGTTCGTGGGTACCCAGGCAGATCCCCGCGCCCGGATCGCCGACGCGCTCGCCGACCTGACCCGCCACACCACCCCCGACGGCACCCCGGCCCGGGTGCTGCGCATCCTCGACACCGCCGATCAGGTCGCGGCCATCCTGACGGTGGCCGGCGAGTCGTCCGGTCGGGCGCAGACCGCGACCGGCGCCGCGGCCCGTGACGACACGCTGCGGCCGCTGTGGTCGGCCGTCCGTACCGCGCGGATGGCGGCGGTGACGGCCTGCGTGCGCGCCGAACAGCCGCGCGGCTGACCCTGCGTGCCGGGTCCGGGCGTCGCGGGGCGGGACAGGATCCGGGACCGCAGCGGTCCGCTCAGCCCTCGACCGCGGCCGCGATCCGATCGAGGGTGCCGGTCATCGTCTCGCGGTTCCTGGCGACGCGATCGTCGACGCCCGACACCCGCACGGCGTACGCGCGGGCCTGCTCGGTCCGCAGGTCGTCCGTCCACTCCGTCACCCGGCAACCGCCCGCGGTGGGTTCGATGCGATAACCCCAGGTCGCGTAGTGCACGCCGTGCATCGAGCAGTCGAACACGAAGCTGCGGCCCTGGTCCGCCTCGACCACCGTGCCCTGCGTGATCCACTCGTGGTCACCGTTGCGGTTGTGACCGTCGAAGACCGCCCCGACCGCGGGGCCATCGACGCCGTCGTGCCAGCGGCAGGAGTGGCACTCCCGCGACCATTCCCCCATCCGGGTGACATCCGAGATCGCCGCGTACACGTCCGCCGGTGACGCCGCGATCTCCCGCGACACTTCGAGCCTCTCGCCCACAGCACACCACTCCTCGACATTGGTCGACGACCCCGTCCGGGTCGTCCGACCCCATCCGATCATGAATACCAGTGCACGGCCTTCGTTCCCACTCGACCGGCGCCGAGATCACACGGGCGACCAGGCGCCCTCGTCGGAGCGCCGCCACTCGGTCGGGTCGCCGTCGACGGTGAGGCGGTCGTCGCGGAGCCAGAAGGTGGCGTCGAGATCCCACCCGGCGAGCAGCGTCGCCCCGGGCCGGTCGGTGAGCGGGATCGCGATCCCCGGCGTCGTCAGGTACCCGAGCAGCGTCAGGTGCACGGCGTCGTAGTGGTCGGCGACCGCGGCCCAGTCGGGGATGTGCCAGTCGTGGACCTCGCCGGTGGTGTACCGCCACTCGCAGCGCCGCGAGGCGGGCACCGCCAGCGGGTGGGCGTCCACGAGGCGCGCCCACGCATCCGGGCCGGTGATCTCGTACACCCGCGGCGTGCCGTCGACGCGGACCGGCCACACCCGGGCCTTCTTGTAGCCCAGCGAATCCTCCTCGAGCAGCAGTTCAAGCGCGCCGAGTCCGTCGCGGGCACGACTGGTGTCGTGCACCCCGACGCCGCCAGCGACCGGGGTGGACCACCATTCGCCGCCGAGTTCACTGCCGGGGTGGGTCCGGTGGTACTCGACGAAGCGCGCCTCGGTCTCCAGTGCCGTCGCTCGCCACACCGCGAGGCCGTCACGGCGACGCCCGAACTCGGGTCGGCCCGACCATCCGTGGCCCTGGTAGCAGGGCGCCACCGCGCGCTGGGTGGCGAGGTCGACCGGGTCGCCCCACCAGCGGGTGTGCGGCGAGGCGAGCACCGCCTCCGCGATCGGTCGCAGCACCTCGACCGCCTGAGCGCGGGCATACAACACGTCCTCGTCCTCCGGAGGCTGCCAGTACCAAGCCATGTCGACCGCGTAGCGCTACCTCGCCGCCGTCAGGTACGCCGCCCGGGATTCGAGATCGGCGAGGTCGTCGGGCAGGTCGGGCACCCGCACCCCGTAGTCGTCGGCCAGCTCGCGCACCGTGACACCGCGCACCGTCCAGCCGTGGTCGGTCAACCGGCTGACGGGGTCGGTCCGGGTGTCGTCGTAGAAGAGGGCGGCGACGTCCAGGTCGCCGAACGGATTCCGGTCCCGGAAGTACTTGTCCTGCAACGCAAGCAACCGCTTGATGTCCGCGCCGCCCCCGATCCCGTCGACGGCGATCCGACTGCCGGTCGCCGAGAGGGCGTCGATCCGCTCGAACAGCGCGTCGTGGGCCGCACCGGGCAGATACGGCAGCAGCCCCTCCGCCGACCAGGCCGTCGGCAGGCTCGGCTCGAAACCCGCGGCGCGCAGCGCGGCAGGCCAGTCGTCGCGCAGGTCGACGGCGACCGGCCGCCGGTCCGCGTTGGCGCGGGCGCCGCGCGCGGTCAGCACCGCCGCCTTGAAGTCGAGGACGCTCGCCCGGTCCACCTCGTACACGGTCGCACCTGCGGGCCAGTGCAGGCGGTAGGCCCGCGCGTCGAGCCCGGCAGCGACGATCACCGCCTGCGTGACACCCGCCGCGGCCGCCGCCGCAAAGTGGTCGTCGAAGAACCTCGTCCGGAGCCCCATGAACCCCGGGAAAAAGAACGGGACCTCCTCGAGCGGGGACGGATCGGCGAGCAGTCCGATGAAGTGCGCGTCCCCGGACGCCTCGACGAACCACCGCGCGAACTCGTCGACAATCAGCGGTTCCGGCCGCTCCGACTCCAGCGCGCGGAAGGTCGCCACCCCCAGCGCCGTCCGGCCAACGCTGTGGACGATGTCCCACGTGTCCCCGTCGGTTCGCACGATCGACACCTCGCCATCGAGGTCGCTCCGTTCGGCCGTACGATCGCCCGGCCGCTCGACCCTGCCGATCCTACGCCCGACACCGCTCGGCGTTTCCGCCCGCGCGTCCCCGCGTCGGCGCGCTAGGCTGCCAGCGATCCACCCACCCGGTCGAACACCACGCCCGCACAGGAGGATTCCGCGCAATGAGCCGCTCCCGCTTCCGGCCCGATCGGCTGGCCGTCGTCCTGGTCGCCGCCGCCCTTCCGGTGGCACTCACCACCGTTCCGGCGGCCGCCGAGCCAGCGACGCCGGTGACCATCGTCGTCGACGCCGACCGGCCAGGCCGCACCATCCCCGCCGACTTCCTCGGGTTGTCGTTCGAGGCGAACCTGATGCACGAGCCGTGGATTGCGCCCGGCGCCGGGAACGTGGCTGCGCTGATCGCGAACCTGGGCCGGGCAGGCAACCTGCGGTTCAGCGCGAACCAGGTCGACAACACCGCGTGGACCCCGGACCCCGCGTCGCCGCTGCCTGCGTGGGCCAACGGACAGCGGGTGACCCCGGACGACCTGACGCGGGTCGGTGAGCTGGCGCGCAACACCGGCTGGAGCGTCGACCTCGGCGTGAACCTCGCGCACTTCGACCCGGCTGCCGCCGCCGACCAGGTCCGCGCCGCGCGGGACCGGATCGGCGCTGCCCTTCGGTCGGTGCAGATCGGCAACGAACCCAACTTCTACCTGCTGACGCCGCTGACCGGCGGCGGCGACCGAACGCCATACCTGCCGGGAAGCTACGCGGACGACGCCCGCACCTACCGGGAGGCGATCGCGGCGGCCGCACCCGGGGTTGCCGTCGAGGGACCGGACACCGCGGCGGGCGGGACCGGGAGCACCCTCGCCGAGGCCGCGATGAGGACCGCCCTGGTCGACCCGTGGCTGGACTCCTACATCGACCGGTTCGGCGCCGAGAGCCGGTCCCTCAACCAGCACTACTACCCGTTCGTCAACACCGAACGGCTGGGGCTCTCGGACGGCAGTTCCGCGCTGGTCGGCGGTCAGCCGACCGTCGACGCGCTGATGTCGCGGGACACCTCGAACCGGCAGACCGCGTTCATCCGCGACCTGGTCGCCACCGCCGAGCGGGCGGGTCTGCAGCCGCGGCTGTCGGAAACCAACTCCGTCGCCAAGGAGGGGTTGCCCGGGGTCACGAACAGTTTCGGCGGCGCACTCTGGACGGTGGACTATCTGATGACCGCCGCGCGGGAGGGTGTCACCGGGGTCAACCTGCACCTGCAACCCAACGACTGCGAGAGCTACCCGGTCTTCTGCTTCCCGGACGACGCCGCCCGCAGGTCGGGCCTGGCGCGCCCGAACCCCAACTACTACGGTGCCCTTGCCGTCGCGGAGCTGGTCGGCGGCCGGATCCTGCCCACCACGGTGGATTCCGGTGACCGGCACGTGTCGGCGCTGGCGGTCCGCCTGCCCGACGGCACGATTCGGGTCCTGGTCGATAACCTCGACCGCGACGCCGATGTCGCCCTCACCGTGGCGATCAACGGCGGGCCGGGCGAGGGCGCGGCCGGGCCCGCGCGCATCCAGCGACTGACCGGCGGGGCACCGGAGGCCACCGGCGGGACCACGTTCGCCGGCGCCGAGGTCGCGGCCGACGGCACCTTCACCCCGGCCGTGTCCGAGTCGGTCCCGGTGGGCGACGGCGGGTACCGCCTCGACGCCGGGGCGGCCAGCGCGGTCGTGCTGACCGCCCCGGCCTGAGAATCTACGCGGGGAAGGTGTAGATGCGGCAGCCGCGCATGTTGGCGGCACCGACGACGCTCGCCGCCCGATCGTGGTCGCCCTGCGCCTCCAGGTTGTTTCCCAGTTGTGCCTGGTCGTCGCAGTAGCCGACGAGGTGGTCGTCGTCCGGCGGGTTTGACACGTACCGGTCGCCCGCACCCGAGTCCACCGCGCCGACCACGGCGGCGGGGCCTGCGAGGATCATCGCGGCGGCGGTGACGGCGATCGTGAGTGAACGTCGCAGCGGATGTGTGTACGGCATGGGAACCCCTCCTGCCGATGCCGAGGGAGGTGGTGAGAGTCCCATCCTCCCCCGATCACCGGTCACGCACCAGGGGTGCGTGACCGCCCGGTCACCTGGCCGGACGGCGTACCGGGGCGCAGCAGTCGACGGCGCACAGCGCACCGTTCGTTCCGACGCCGTACAGCGGTTCGGTGCCGAGCCTGCGGGCCGGCGCCCCCGCGGTCCGCTCGGCGACGAGCTCGGCAACCAGCGCCGCGAACCGCGGGTCGGTACCGGGCGTGCCCGCCCGCACGTACCCGAGCCCCAGGTCGGCGGCCCGATCCCTGGCCTCGGTGTCCAGGTCCCAGATCACCTCGAGGTGGTCCGAGACGAACCCGACCGGGCACACGATTACCGCGGTCGCGCCAGCCGCGGCGACGGCGTCCAGGTGGTCGCAGATGTCGGGGTCGAGCCACGGCACCTGCGGCGGCCCGGAGCGGGACTGCCACACCAGGTCGTGCTCGGGCGCACCGACCGCCGCCGCGCACAGCCGGGCGGCCTCCGCGACCTGGCGGCTGTAGAGCCTGCCGCCGTCGCGGGGCGGACCCGCGCTGGCATCCGCCGCGACCGGCACCGAGTGCGCGGTGAACACCAGACGCGCGCCTGCCCGCTGCTCCGCGGGCAGCTCCTGCCGTGCCGCGCTGATCGCGTCCGCGAACGCGGCCACGATCAGCGGATGGTCGTAGTACTGGCGCAGCTTCGTCAGCTCCGGCGCCCCGTCGACGGCAGCTCGGGCGCGGGTGATGTCCTCGTGGTACTGCCTGCACCCCGAGTAGCCGCCCCACGCCGAGGTCGGGAAGACCAGCGCCGACCGGATCCCGTCGTCCCGCATCCGTGCGACGGTGTCCTCCACCATCGGATGCCAGTTCCGGTTCCCGAAGTACACCGGCAGTCCGGTTCCCGCCGAGCCGAATTGGGCCTCGACGGCGGCGATGATGTCCCGGTTGAGGGCGTTGATCGGGGACACCCCGCCGAAGTGCAGGTAGTGCTCGACCACCTCGTCGAGGCGCTCCGGCGGCACCCCCCTGCCGCGGGTGACGTTCTCGAGGAACGGCCGGACGTCGGCGGGCTTCTCGGGTCCGCCGAAGGACAGCAGCAGGAGGGCGTCGTACACCGGCTCAGCCCATGAAGTTCTCGGGGAACCAGGTGTTGTGGCTGGCCCCGCCGTCGACGTAGATGATCGAGCCGGTGGTGGCGGGCAGGAAGTCCGAGAGCACCGCGCAGACGCTGGTGCCGACCACACCCGGATCGTTGACGTCCCAGCCGATCGGCGATGCGCCGTCCCAGTACTCGTTCAGCATGGTCAGCTTCTTGGCGTCGTCGGTCGCCGTCCCCGAGATCGCCTTGGCCGCGAGGGTCTTGATCGGTCCCGCAGCAACCAGGTTCGAGCGGATCTTCTTGGCGTAGCCCACTTCCCGCGCCACGTACCGGTTCACCGACTCAAGCGCCGCCTTGGCGACACCCATCCAGTTGTAGTCCGGCATCGCGGTGCGCGGGTCGAAGTCCATGCCGACGATCGAGCCGCGCTCGTTCATGACCGGCAGCACGGCGCGGGCGAGGGACGCGTAGCTCCACGCGGAGATCTCGAAGGCCTTCGCGACGTCGGGCCCGGGACCCTCGAGGAACGGCAGCGCGTCCGGACCCATCAGGGTCTTGGGCGCGAACGCGATCGAGTGGACCACACCGTCGAGCCCCTGGGGGGCCAGCTCCCGAACCTTGTCGGCGAGCGCGGCGAGGCTCTCCTCGTCGGTCACGTCCAGCGGAATGGCCGCGGGCACCGACTCCGGGAGCCGTTGCGCGATCCGGTCGATCAGCCGCAGCCGTTCGGGGATGCCGGTGATGATCACGGTGGCACCCTGCTGCTGCGCGACCTTCGCGGTGTGGAACGCGATCGATGCGTCGGTGATGATGCCGGTGACGAGAATGGTCTTGCCGTCGAGCAATCCGCCCATGGTTGTGCTCCTAGAGGAAGTACGAAAGTCGGTGGGTACGAGGGTGGTACGAAGGTCAGTGACCCATGCCCATGCCGCCGTCGACGGGGATCACCGCGCCGGAGACGTAGGCGGAGTCCTCGGACGCGAGGAAGGACACGACCGCGGCGACATCCTCGGGCTTGCCGAGCCGCTGCAGCGGAATGAACTTCTGCGCCATCTCCTTCGTGTCGGCGGGCAGATCCGCGGTCATGTCGGTCTCAATGAAGCCGGGGGCGACGACGTTCGCGGTGATCGACCGCGACCCGAGCTCCCGCGTCACCGACCGCGCGAGACCGACGACACCGGCCTTCGATGCGGCGTAGTTGATCTGCCCGGCCTGGCCGGCGAGGCCGACGACGGAGCCGAGGAAGATCATCCGGCCCCAGCGTCCCCGCAGCATCGCCCGGTTGGCACGCTTCGCGCAGCGGAAGGCGCCGGTCAGGTTCGCGTCGAGGACGTTCGTGAACTGCTCCTCGGTCATCCGCATCAGCAGGGTGTCATCGGTGATGCCCGCGTTCGCGACCAGCACCTCGACCGGGCCCTGATGCGCCTCGACCTCACCGAATGCCCGGTCCACCGAGTCGGTGTCGGTGACGTCGCACTGCACACCGAACAGGCCGTCGGGTGCGCCGGAGCCGCGGTGGGTGACCGCCACCTTGTGACCGTCCGCGGCGAGACGCTGGGCCACCGCGAGGCCGATGCCCCGGTTGCCTCCGGTCACGAGCACGGAGCGGGACGGGGTGGACGCGTTCGACATTCGATCAACCTATCTGTTGTGTTCCGGCTGTTCCGATTCGGTGGCAGCTTATTCGTGGAGTCGGGTCAGTGTGTGCTTTGGCGGAGCCGGGTCAGTGTGCTTTGGCGGAGCCGGGTCAGTGTGACAGTCCGGCCACGGTCACGGCAGCCGTTGGCGCAGAACCAGGGCCGAACCCAACCCGGCCGCGGTGGCGAGGACACCAAGCACCAGCCACACGCGGCTCGCGTCGCCCCGGACGGTCTCGAAGCCGATCTGCTCCTCGAGGGTGTCGTACACCCGCTTCAGCTCCTCGAGGCTGGACGCGGTGAAGAAGGTGCCGCCGGACAGGTTCGCGATCTCCCGCAGCGACGGATCGTCCACCGGGACGGCGATCCGTTCGTCGCCGATGTCGACGGTGCCGTAGGAGGTGCCGAACGAGATCGTCGAGATCGGCACGCCCGCCTCCTTCGCCTGCCGCGCCGCGGTGTACCCGCCGCGGGGCGCGTCGGGGCTGTCGGGCACGGTCTGCTTGCCGTCCGAGAGCAGCACGATCCGGGCGGGCGGCACCTGGTCGCCGCCGCCGAGGACCGCACCGAGGGTCTCGATGGACTGCAGCGAGGTGAAGATCGCCTCACCGGTCGCGGTGCGCTCGGCGAGGGTGAGGTGGTCGATCGCCGCCTTCGTCTCGTCCCGGTTGATGGTCGGCGACACCAGCACGGACGCGGTGCCCGCGAACGCGACCAGCCCGAGGTTGATTCCCGGGGTCAGGCCGTCCGCGAACTGTTTCGCGGCCTCCTGCGCGGCGGCGAGCCGGGTCGGTTCGACGTCGGTGGACTTCATCGACAGCGATACGTCGATCACCAGGATCACGGTGGCCCGGTTGCGCGGCACCCGCTTGTCGGAGGTGGGTCCGGCGAGCGCCACGGTCAGCAGCATCAGGCCGACCAGGACGAGGGCGGTCGGCAGGTGCCGCCACCGTCCTGGGCGGGCGGGTGCAACCTTCTCGAGCATCTCGAGGTTCGAGAACCTGAGCAGGTTGCGTTGCCGTTTCCGTTGCGCGAGAACATATCCGGCGGCCAGCGCGGCGACGACGAGCAGGAACGCGAGCCACAGCGGTGACGCGAACTGGGAGAAACTCACGGTCGGGTCACTCGATTCACCCGGGAACCATAACTGTGGCGGCGCGCGGCGACGAAGCGAACCACGTCGGCGATCCAGTCCCGATCGGTGCGCAACCCCAGCACCGGCGCGCCGCAGCGGCGCAGCGTCTGCTCCACCTGGTCGCGGTGCGCCTGCGCCGCCGCCGCAAAGTCGGCCCGCAGTTGCGGCGTTGTGGTGAACTCGCGGGTCCGTCCGGTCTCCGGGTCGTGCAGCACCACCTCGCCGAGGTCCGGCAGTTCCAGGTCCCGTGGGTCGAGCACCTCGATGCCGAGCAGGTCGTGCCTGCCGGAGACGGCGCGCAGCGAGCGTTCCCAGTCGAGGGGGCCGAGGAAGTCACTGATCACCACCGCGAGGCCGCGGCGGCGTTGCGGCCTGCGGAGCGCCTCGATCGCGCCGGTGAGGTCGCCGCGGACCCCGTCCGGGGCGTGCGGGGTGGTGGCGATGGTCCGCAGCATGGCCTGCGCGTGCAGGCGGCCGCCGCGGGCCGGGATCCGGACGGTGTGGTGGCCGGTCGCGACGATCGCCCCGATTCGGTTGCCACCACCGCTGGTCAGGTGCGCGACGGCCGCCGCAGCCGCGACCGCGAGGTCCCGCTTCTCCGCACCGGCGGTGCCGAAGTCCAGGCTGGCGGACAGGTCCACCACCAGCCAGGTTTCCAGTTCGCGGTCGGCGACGGACTGCCGCACGTGCGGGTGCGTGGTGCGGGCGGTGACCGACCAGTCCATCTGCCGGACGTCGTCGCCCGGCTGGTACGGCCGCGCGTCGCCGGGTTCGGTGCCGGGGCCGGGGATCAGGCCGAGGTGCTCGCCGTGCAGGACGCCGTCGAGCCTGCGCCGGACGGTCAGCTCGAGGGTGCGCAGCGCCGCCGCGAGTTCGGGGTCCCGCAGTTCGCCGGAGCGCAGCGACGGCGGTGCCCCGTGCCCGGCACCCGACTGCGGTGCCGCGGGCCCGGTGGGTGAGGCGGCTCCGGTCACCGCGGCGCGCCGCCGACCGGGGCTGTCGGCGCCTGCGGTTGGACGGGGACCGGCGGGACCGGCTGCGCCGCCACCTGCGGCAGGCCGACGGTCTGCAGGACCCGGGTGATCACGTCGTCGGGGCTGACCTCGTCGGCGAGGGCGTCGTAGGACAGCACGAGGCGGTGGCGCAGCACGTCGGGGACGACGTCGAGGATGTCCTGCGGGATCACGTAGTCGCGGCCGCGCAGCATCGCCAGCGCCCGGCACGCGGAGATGATCCCGAGCGTTGCGCGCGGTGATGCACCGTAGGAGATCCAGCTTGCGACGTCGGACAGCCCGAACGCGTCGGGGGTGCGGGTCGCGGCGATGACCCGGACGACGTAGTCGACGAGCGCGTGGTGGACGAACACCCCGGCCGCGGTCTTCTGCAGCCGGATCAGGTCGTCCGGGCCGAGCACCTGACGCGGCTCGGGGGCGGCGACCCCCATCCGGTAGACGATCTCGCGCTCCTCCTCGACCGACGGGTAGTCGACGAGGACCTTGAACAGAAACCGGTCGCGTTGTGCCTCCGGCAGCGGGTAGACGCCCTCGTTCTCGATCGGGTTCTGCGTCGCCATCACCAGGAACGGCTCCGGCATCGGGAACGTCTTGCCGCCGATCGTGACGTGTCGTTCCGCCATCACCTCGAGCAACGCGGACTGCACCTTCGCCGGCGCCCGGTTGATCTCGTCGGCGAGCAGGAAGTTCGCGACGACGGGCCCGAGCTCGATGTCGAACTGCTCGCGGCCCTGGCGGTAGATCCGGGTACCGACGAGGTCGGTTGGCACCAGGTCAGGGGTGAACTGGACGCGGGAAAAGGACCCACCGACCACGGTCGCGAACGTCTCGACGGCGAGCGTCTTTGCGACACCGGGCACGCCCTCGAGGAGGACGTGTCCCTTCGCGAGCAGCCCGACGAGGATCCGTTCAACGAGCCGGTCCTGGCCGACGATGACCCGCTTAACCTCGTAGATCACCTGCTCGAGCAACTGTGCGTCGTCCCGGATCCCGGATGCCGTCCCCGCGGGGCCGTTCCGCGTCGCGTCCCCAGCCGGAACCGGGTTCCCGTTCGTCGCCGCGCCGCCGTCCGCGTCCTGTGACGTCACCAACTGTCCTCCGCTTTCCACTCCCCGGACCCGACGCGGTTCGCCGGGTCAGGACACCATCCGGACCACATACGGGGTCATGCCGTCCCAGCGCAGCGGCGACACCTTCACGAATGATCCCGACTGCGGAGCTTCGAGCATCTCCCCGTTGCCAAGGTACAGCCCGACATGCTGGCTGGCATTGGGCCCGTAGAACACCATGTCACCGCGTTTCATCTGCGATGTCGGCACCTGCTCGCCCGCGGTGTACTGGTATCCGGTGTAGTGCGGCAATGAGATCCCGATGCCGGCGAACGCATAGATCATCAGCCCGGAGCAGTCGAATCCGACCTTCTTGAAGTCGCCGTAGCTGTCGGCGACGCCGCCGTCGCGGATACCGAGCGTCGGGCCGTTCGCGTCGCCGCCGCCCCACGCGTAGGGAACACCGAGCTGGGACATCGCGCGGTCGATCACGGTTTCGATCGCGGCGCTTCCGGTGACCGAGGGGGTCGGCTTCGGCTTCGGTGTCGTGGACGTCGGCGGTGTGGCTGCCGTGCCGTCGTCCTCGGTGGAGTCCGACGTGTCCGAGTCGGTGCCATCGGTGCCATCGGCGCCCCCGGATTCGGTGCCGTCCGGGTCGGTGCCGTCCGGGTCGGTGCCGCCGGTGCCGCCGGACTCGTCTCCCCCGGACTCGTCTCCCCCGGACTCGGTGCCGTCGGGTTCGGCGGCACCGGATTCATCGCCTCCGGTTCCGGTGTCGTCGTCGGGTCTCGACCACGACGGCAGTTCGGCCGGATCGTCCTCGATCTGGGTATGGCTGCGCTGCCCCTCGGCCAGCGCGTTGGCCCGGTCCCGCGCCGCCTGGTCCGCTGCGACCCGCGCAGCAGCCTTGGCCGCCGCCTCCCTGGCCGCCTGCGCCGCCGCGGCGGCAGCGGCCTGCTCCGCTGCCCGCTGCCGGTCCCAGTTGACAAAGGCCTGGCGTTGGCTCTGCAGGCCGGAGACGTTGTCACGCGCGGCGGCGAGTTTGGCTTCGGCGGCCGCCTTCTCCGCCTCAATCGCCGCCTTCTTCTCCGCCTCGGCCGCGAGCGCGGCGCGGGCCACCGCGATCGCGTTCTCGGCGTCCGCCTTGCGTGACTCGGCCGCCGACGCGGCAGCGTCGGCGCGCTGCTTCGCCTCGCGGGCCGCGGAGTTCTTGTTCGCCTCGGCGGTGCGGGCCCGCTGCAAACCGTCGAGCACCGCGTCCTTCTTGGTGGCGAGGACCCGCAGCAGCTGCGCCCGATCGAGGATGTCGCCCGGCCCCGTTGACCCGATGAACGAGGCGAGCGAGGCGACGCCGGTGCCCTGCCGGTAGGTGTTGGCGGCGAACTCGTCGAACCGCACCTGGGCCGCCGTGATCTGGTCTCCCGCGTCCCGGAGCGCCTGCAGTGTTGTCCCAACCGCGTCCGCCGCCGCCCCTGCCGCATCCCGCGCGTTCTGCAGGTCGACGAGCGCCCGGTTGACGTCCTCCCGTTTGATCGCGACCGCATCGTCGAGGGCCCGCAACTGTTGGTCGGCGCCCGCCACCTGGCCGATCAGCGCACCGACCTGACCGACGCGGGCCGCGACGTCGGAGTCGGCCTGCTGCAGCTGGCCGTCGCTCGGGTTGGGTGGTGGCGGCGGAACCGCTTCGGCGAGCCCCGCGCTGCCCGCGAGCAGTGACGCGGCGATGCCGAACCCGACGAGCATCTGCGCGCCACGAGTTCGTCCGGCTGCGTGTGCGCGGCGGCGGCCGCCGCTGAGTGCCCCTCGACTCGCTGTCGTCCGACTCACTGTCGTCTCCCTCGGTTCGGGACCGTCCGGGGAAGACCCGCCCCGCCCGCAGGCCGGTACGCCAGCGAACACCGACGGGCAGGCGTCACTCTCGTGGCTACCGCGCCCACAGTGACACTTCTTCCCCAAAAAGCGCCAATGGCACCGTACGACACTTCGCGCACTGGCGAAACTTCAGTCACAAACGACACAGGGGTAATTACACCGCACACAGGTGCCGTGTCCTGGAACGAATCGCCCGCGGCACGACACAGAGTCGCAGCGGGCGGTCGTCAGCGAGCGTCGGAACGAATGCCGTTCAGCGCGACCGGCGTTCGGCGTCGAGGCGGCGTGTCCGGAGCAACCAGGTGGCGGCAGCGCCGCCCCCGACGACCAGCACGAGGCCGATCGTGATTAGCCCGTACGGGGCGTCCGGGCGGATCACCTCGTCGAGGAACTGGTTGGCGGAGTCGACGGCCTTGCCGGTGTACGCGTGGTCCTGCGCGTCCTCGATCGTCACCCGCGCGAGCGAATCACTGTAGGTGCCCACCCAATTCGGGCTCAGCACCAGCACGGTCCCGCCGTCCTCGGTGCCAATCTCGGTCGCGATGTCCCGGAGTTGCTCATCCCTGCCGGGATTGCGGTCCAGCACGACGATGCGCAGGGTCAGGTCGTGCTCACCCGCGCGCGCGACCACGTCCTGCAGTTCGGCAACGTCCGCGGACGGTGCGGACACACCGTCGTCCGACAGATCGGCGCGGATGGTGTCGATGTCGACACCGGGCGGGATGTCGGCGGGGGCCGGAAGGAACGCGACGGTATGGGCGGCAGGCATCTCTCATCCGGGTGTGTCGTGGTGGCGGTGCGGTGACGAGACCGCCCCCGCACCTTACGGGACCGCGGCCGCCCTGGGCGCCTGCGGCGCACCACACGCGACCACTCACCGTGATGGCGCCGGGACCGTCCGGCCCGTTTGCGGTCACCGGGCAGACGGACGAGGATCACCGATGCGCGACCCGCACACCGTGCGGATGCCGCAGATTTCACAGGACAAGCGTACTGTTAGAGTCACTGCGAGGTACTTCGGCGCGACCTACCGGGTCGGTCTCGACACAGTCGACCACATGGCAGCTTCCGGTCATGACACCTGACTGGTCGCCGCGACGAGCCTCGCTTGCCGTCGGCACAGCCCCGTCGACGGCGAACCTCAATGACGAGTGGAGCTGACGTGAGCACCAGTATTGATTCGTTCGGCGCCAAGGGGACGCTGGAGGTCGGACAGAACTCCTACGAGATCTTCCGCCTGAACGCCGTTCCCGGCACCGAGAAGCTGCCCTACGCGCTGAAGGTTCTCGCCGAGAACCTGCTGCGCACCGAGGACGGCGCCAACATCACCGCCGACCACATCCGCGCGATCGCGAACTGGGATCCCTCGGCCGAGCCGAGCGTCGAGATCCAGTTCACCCCCGCCCGGGTGATCATGCAGGACTTCACCGGCGTTCCCTGCGTCGTCGACCTCGCCACCATGCGTGAGGCCGTCGCCACCCTCGGCGGCGACCCGAACAAGGTCAACCCGCTCTCGCCCGCCGACATGGTCATCGACCACTCGGTCATCCTCGACGTCTTCGGCCAGGCCGACGCTCTCGAGCGCAACGTCGACCTCGAGTACCAGCGCAACGGCGAGCGCTACCAGTTCCTGCGCTGGGGCCAGGGCGCGTTCGACGACTTCAAGGTCGTCCCCCCGGGCATGGGCATCGTGCACCAGGTCAACATCGAGTACCTGGCGCCGACCGTCATGACCCGTAATGGCCAGGCGTACCCCGATACCTGCGTCGGCACCGACTCGCACACCACGATGGTCAACGGCCTCGGCGTGCTCGGCTGGGGCGTCGGCGGCATCGAGGCCGAGGCCGCGATGCTCGGCCAGCCGGTCTCCATGCTGATCCCGCGCGTCGTCGGCTTCAAGCTGACCGGCGAGATCCAGCCCGGCGTCACCGCAACCGACGTCGTGCTCACCGTCACCGACATGCTCCGCAAGCACGGTGTGGTCGGCAAGTTCGTCGAGTTCTACGGCGCAGGCGTCGCCGAGGTGCCCCTCGCCAACCGCGCCACCCTCGGCAACATGAGCCCCGAGTTCGGTTCCACCGCAGCGATCTTCCCGATCGACGGCGAGACCATCAACTACCTGCGCCTGACCGGCCGCAGCGACGAGCAGCTCGCGCTCGTCGAGGCGTACGCCAAGGAGCAGGGCATGTGGCACGACGCCGCGAACGAGCCCGCCTACTCGGAGTACCTTGAGCTGGACCTCGGCACCGTCGTGCCGTCGATCGCAGGCCCGAAGCGCCCGCAGGACCGGATCCTGCTGTCCGACTCGAAGGCCGCGTTCCGTCGCGACATCAACACCTACGTCACCAACGGCGAGTCCGCGGCGCACTCCGCGCTGGACGAGGCCGTCGAGGAGTCCTTCCCGGCCTCCGATCCGGTCGAGCACTCCACCGCCAACGACGAGGCCGTCGTCCCGTCGGCAGCGAACGGTGCGACCGGTCGCCCGAGCAAGCCGGTGAAGGTGTCCTCCGACCGCGGCGAGTTCGTCCTCGACCACGGTGCGGTCGCGGTCGCGGGCATCACCTCCTGCACCAACACCTCGAACCCGTCGGTGATGATCGGCGCCGCGCTGCTCGCCCGCAACGCGGTCGAGAAGGGCCTGTCCTCCAAGCCGTGGGTCAAGACCAACATGGCTCCCGGCTCGCAGGTCGTCGCCGACTACTACGAGAAGGCCGGCCTGTGGCCGTACCTCGAGAAGCTCGGCTTCTACCTCGGCGGCTTCGGCTGCACCACCTGCATCGGCAACACCGGCCCGCTGCCGGAGGAGATCTCCAAGGCGGTCAACGACAACGACCTCGCGGTCACCGCGGTGCTGTCCGGCAACCGCAACTTCGAGGGACGCATCTCCCCCGACGTGAAGATGAACTACCTGGCGTCCCCGCCGCTGGTCATCGCGTACGCCATCGCCGGAACGATGGACTTCGACTTCGAGGCCGACGCGCTGGGCCAGGACACGGACGGCAACGACGTCTTCCTCAAGGACATCTGGCCGTCCGCGCAGGAGATCGACGACACCATCAAGGCCGCGATCAGCCAGGACATGTTCCGCAAGTCCTACGCCACCGTCTTCGCCGGTGACGAGCGCTGGCAGAACCTGGCCACCCCGGAGGGCGACACCTTCGCGTGGGACGACAAGTCGACCTACGTCCGCAAGGCGCCGTACTTCGACGGCATGGCGATGGAGACCACCCCGGTCAGCGACATCACGGGTGCGCGAGTGCTGGCACTGCTCGGCGACTCGGTCACCACCGACCACATCAGCCCGGCAGGCCCGATCAAGCCCGGAACCCCGGCCGCCCAGTACCTCGACGCCAACGGTGTCGAGCGCAAGGACTACAACTCGCTGGGCAGCCGTCGCGGCAACCACGAGGTGATGGTCCGCGGCACGTTCGCGAACATCCGCCTGCAGAACCAGCTGCTCGACGGCGTGTCCGGCGGCTACACCCGCGACTTCACCGTCGAGGGTGCGCCGCAGGCGTTCATCTACGACGCGTCGCAGAACTACCAGGCCGCGGGCATCCCGCTGGTCGTCCTCGGCGGCAAGGAGTACGGTTCCGGCTCCTCGCGTGACTGGGCGGCCAAGGGCACCCGCCTGCTCGGCGTGAAGGCCGTCATCACCGAGTCGTTCGAGCGGATCCACCGCTCCAACCTCATCGGCATGGGCGTCATCCCGCTGCAGTTCCCCGCGGGCGAGTCCGCCGCGAGCCTGGGCCTCGACGGCACCGAGACCTTCGACATCGCGGGCATCGAGAAGCTGAACGAGGGCGTCACCCCGAAGACGGTCAAGGTCACCGCGACCAAGACCGACGGCGCGAAGGTGGAGTTCGACGCGGTCGTCCGCATCGACACCCCCGGCGAGGCGGACTACTACCGCAATGACGGCATCCTGCAGTACGTGCTGCGCAACATGATCCGGGGCTAGTAGGCGCTACGCGCCTGTGCGCGTTTTCGGCCCCTAGGGGAGCACAAAGCGCTCACGACCACTTCGCTGGAAGGCGAGCGTGCGAGATCACGTGGTCGTGAGCGCTTTGTGCGTTGGCGAGGTATCTCGCGAAGGCCGAAAACGCGCACAGGTGACCCGACGAAGGAGGGTTGCCTTGGCCGAAAACACGCACAGGCGACCGACGAAGGAGGAAGCCCGTGCCCAAGGTCAGTGACGACCATCTGGCTGCGCGCCGTCGGCAGATCCTCGACGGCGCCCGCCGCTGCTTCGCCGAGTACGGGTACGAGGGTGCGACCGTGCGCAGGCTCGAGGACGCCACCGGACTGTCGCGGGGCGCGATCTTCCACCATTTCAAGGACAAGGACGGCCTGTTCCTCGCCCTCGCGCAGCAGGACGCGACCCGGATGGCCGACGTCGCCGCCGAGGAGGGCCTGGTCCAGGTGATGCGGGACCTGCTCGCGAAACCGGACGAGTTCGACTGGCTCGCGACGCGGGTGGAGATCTCCCGGCGGCTACGGACCGACCCGGAGTTCGCCCGCGAATGGAGCGAACGCGGCGTCGAACTCACCGAGGCCACCGTCGCGCGGCTGGAACGGCAGAAGGAGGCGGGCCGGCTGCGCGACGATCTGCCCACCGATGTCCTGGTCGGCTACCTGGACCTGGTCCTCGACGGGCTGATCGCGCGCATCGCGTCCGGGCACGGCGGCGAGAACCTGTCCGCGGTACTCGATCTCGTGGAGGAATCGGTCCGGCGGCAGGAGTAAATGCCGCTCGCCTGCACACACCTTCTGCCGCATGCACAGCGCAAAATCGTGCGGCACGCACAGCGCAAAATCGTGCGGCACGCACAGGGGGAATCGGCGTCCAGAACCCGTGTGCGTCAGCGAGAAGGTGTGTGCACACGGGTGCTTGCCCGGCGACGTCAGGTGCCGTGGGTCGCACGGCGCCGGTTCGGGCCGCCGCGGCCGCGCAGTTCGACCCCCGCCTCGGTGAGCAGCGTCCGGACGAACCCGTAGGACCGGCCGGTCGCGTCGGCGAGGCTGCGGATGCTGGCGCCGCGCAGGTAGCGGTCGCGCAACTCGGTCTGTAGTGCGTCCCTGGCGCCGCCGGACACCCGCACCCCCTTGCGCACCGACGCGAGCTCCGCCATCACCGACCTCCGACTGTGATCCCGGTCACTTCTCGATGGTCAGGCTAGTACAGATCCGGCGCCCGCTCCCGGCGCCCGGCCGCGACCCGCGGCCGCCGGTGCACACCCCCACTGCAGCACCCGCAGGGATGCTGCACGCCCAACACCGGTGTGCGTGCCCGAAGAGGTGTGTGCACACAGGCCTTCCCGGTGTGGACGGCGGGAACCCCGGTGCACACCGGCGCTGCAGCACGCGCAGGGATGCTGCACGCCCAACACCGGTGTGCGTGCCCGAAGAGGTGTGTGCACAGGGCCCTCGCGCGCCGGACCGGGCCGGGCGGCGCTCGCTCAGGCCAGGGTGATCAGGCCAGGGTGATCAGGTCCAGGTACTCCTGCGACCAGTGGTCCTCGGTGCCGTCCGGCAGCAGGATCACCCGCTCCGGGTTCAGCGCCTCCGCGGCACCCGGATCGTGGGTGACCAGCACGACCGCGCCGGTGTAGCTGCGCAGCGCCTCCAGGACCTGCTCGCGGGAGATCGGATCGAGGTTGTTGGTCGGCTCGTCGAGGAGCAGCACGTTCGCCGCCGAGGACACCAGACCGGCCAGCGCGAGCCGGGTCTTCTCGCCGCCGGACAGGGTGCCCGCGGGCTGGTCGAGCTGCGGGCCGGTGAACATGAACGCGCCGAGCAGCCCGCGCAGGTCCTGCTCCCCCGCGTCCGGCGCGGCGTGCCGAATGTTCTCCCACACCGACGCCTGATCGTCGAGGGTGTCGTGCTCCTGCGCGAAGTAGCCGGTCTTGAGACCGTGCCCCGGCACCAGTTCGCCGAGATCCGGCTTCTCCGCGCCGGCGAGCAGCCGCAGCAGCGTCGTCTTGCCCGCGCCGTTGAGGCCGAGGATCACCACGCGGGAACCGCGGTCGATCGCGAGGTCGACACCGGTGAAGATCTCCAGGGACCCGTACACCTTGGTCAGGTCCTTCGCCATCAGCGGCGTCTTGCCGCACGGCGCAGGCTCCGGGAACCGGATGTGCGCCACCTTGTCGGCGACCCGGACGTCGTCGAGCTCCGCGATCAGCTTGTCGGCCCGCTTGGCCATGTTCTGCGCGGCCGTCGCCTTGGTGGCCTTCGCGCCGAGCTTGGCCGCCTGCTGCCGCAGCGCGGACGCCTTCTTCTCGGCGTTGGCGCGTTCGCGGCGGCGGCGCTGCTCGTCGGTGGCACGGGCGTCGAGGTACTTCTTCCAACCCATGTTGTAGATGTCGGCCTCACCGCGGACGGCGTCGAGGAACCACACCTTGTTAACGACGTCGTCGAGCAGGTCGACGTCGTGACTGATCACGATCAGGCCGCCGTCGTGGTTCTGCAGGAACCCGCGCAGCCAGGTGATCGAGTCGGCGTCGAGGTGGTTGGTCGGCTCGTCGAGCAGCAGCGTCGTGTTCGACTTGCCACCGGAGCCGTCGGACGCCGCGAACAGGATCCGGGCCAGCTCGACGCGGCGACGCTGACCACCGGACAGGGTGCGCAGCTGCTGACCAAGCACCCGGTCCGGCAGCCCGAGGCTGTGGCAGATCCGGGCGGCCTCGGACTCGGCGACGTACCCGCCGAGCGCGGAGAACCGGTCCTCGAGATTGCCGAACTTGCGGACCGCCTTGTCGCGTTCGGCGTCGTCGGCCGCCTCGGCCATGATCGCCTGCTGCTTCTCCATGTTGCGGATGATCTCGTCGAGTCCGCGGGCGGACAGCACGCGGTCCTTCGCGAGGACGTCGAGGTTGCCCTCCTTCGGGTCCTGCGGCAGGTAACCGAGATCGCCGCTGCGGACGACCACGCCCGCGTACGGCTCCCCCTCCCCGGCGAGGATGCGCAGCGTGGTGGTCTTGCCCGCGCCGTTGCGGCCGACCAGCCCGATCCGGTCACCCGCCTGCACGCGCAGCGCCGATCCCGGCGCCGAGAGCAGGGTCCGGACGCCCGCACGAACTTCCAGGTCGGTGGCGGTGATCACGCGCGAACTCCTCGGGGCACTTCAGACGGATTGACGGCGGGACGCCGCCACGGGCGGTGTCGCGGGCGCACGATGCCAGTCGCGGGCGCACGAAGCCACCAGTCTACCGGTCCGGCGCGGGGGTGACCGCATCGGTGACGGCGGCGACGCGACGGGACCGCGTGCCAAGCTACCGGGGTGACTGTCCCCGACCTCCTAGTCCTCGGCCTTGGTCCGGCGGGCCGCGCCCTCGCGCATCGCGCCGCGGCGGCCGGGCTTGGCGTGGTGGCCGTCGACCCGGCGCCGGACCGGCCGTGGACGCCGACCTACGGCGCGTGGGCGGACGAGTTGCCGCGCTGGCTCGACCCCGATGTCGTCGCAACGCGGGTGCCGCGGCCGACCGTCTGGGCGGGCGGTCGGCACCGCATCGACCGCGAGTACGTCGTGCTCGACAATGGCGCGCTGGTTGCCGCGCTCGACCTCGGCGCGGTGCGGGTGCTGCGGGGCCGCGCCGCCCGCGCCGACGCCGCCGGCGTCACCCTCGCCGACGGCACCCGCGTCGCCGCCCGCGCCGTCGTCGACGCGCGCGGTGTGCGCCGGGCGCCGGGGTTGGCGGAGCAGACGGCGTACGGGATCGTCGTGTCGGGTGCGGTGGCGCGGCCCGCGCTCGGCGGCGCGGACGCCCTGTTCATGGACTGGCGCGGCGACAACGGCGCCGCCGCCGGCGCGCCACCGTCGTTCCTGTACGCGGTGCCGCTCGGCAGCGACCGGGTCCTGCTCGAGGAGACCTGCCTGGTCGGCCGCCCCGCGCTGCCGCTGCCCGTGCTGCGGACGCGGCTGCGCACCCGGCTCGCGGCGCGCGGCGTCGCCGCCGCCGACGACGCGCCGGTTGAGCGGGTCCGGTTTCCGGTGCACGCGCCGCGGCAGGACCTGTTCGGGTTCGGGTCCCGCGGCGGCCTCGCGCACCCCGGCACCGGGTACAGCGTCGCCGCGTCCCTCGCCTGCGCCGACGCCGTCGTGCACGCGCTGGTCACCGGGGGCGACCCGGCGGCGGCGGTGTGGCCCGCGCCCGCTCGCGCGGTGCGGGCGCTGCGCGGGATCGGACTGCGTGCCCTGCTCACGCTGCCACCCCAGCGGGTCCCCGCCTTTTTCGGGCAGTTCTTCGCGTTGCCGGTTGCCGCGCAGCGCGCCTACCTGTCGGACCGCGCCGACCCGGTTGCCGTCGCCGCCGCGATGTGGCGGCTGTTCACCGGCGCGCCGATGCCGGTGCGGCGCACACTGATCGGCGCCACATTTCCGCGGAGAGGACACCGATGAAGGTCGAGATCCAGCTGGACGCCGCCCCCACCGACGCGGCCCGTCGGGCGGTGGAGCTGGCCGGGACCGGGGCGGCGGGCCTGTTCACCTTCGAGGGACCGCACGACGTGTTCTTCCCGCTGGTGGCGGCCGCGCCGGTCGTCGACGCGGACCTGACCACGAACGTCGCGATCGCGTTGCCGCGCAGCCCGATGCACCTCGCGCACGCGGCGTGGGACCTGCAGGCGATGTCCGGGGGCCGGTTCCGGCTCGGGCTGGGATCGCAGATCCGGCCGCACATCGAGAAGCGCTACTCGGCGGCGTGGTCACGCCCCGCGGCCCGGATGCGGGAGATGGTGCTCGCGATCCGAGCCATCTTCGACGCGTGGGAGTCCGGGTCGCGCCTGGACTTTCGCGGCGAGTTCCACACCCACACGCTGATGCCGCCGACGTTCGTGCCCGGTCCGCTCCGGTCCGGGCCGCCGCCGATCCTGATGGGCGCCCTCGGCCCGGTGATGACCCGCACCGCGGCGGAGGTGGCGGATGGGCTGCTGGTGATGCCGTTCCACAGCGAGCAGCACTTCCGGCAGCGCACCCTGCCCGCCGTCGAGCTCGGCCTCGACCGCGCCGGACGGGACCGCGGCGAGTTCGAGGTCGTGCCGCAGGTGATCGTCGCGACCGGCCGCACCGACACCGAGCTCGCCGCGGCGACCACCGGGGTGCGGGCGCTGCTCGCGTTCTACGCGTCCACGCCCGCCTACCGTCCGGTGCTCGAGGTGGAGGGCTGGGCGGACCGGCAGGAACCGCTCAACGCGCTGTCCAAGCGGGGCGCGGTCGCGGAGATGGTGGCGTTGGTCGACGACGCGATGGTCGACACGCTCGCCGTCCGCGGCACCCCGGAGCAGTGCGCGGCCGAGATCGACCGCCGCTTCGGCGCCAACGCCGACCGGGTGTGCTGCTACTTCCCCGGCTACGACGTCGACCTCGCCCACGTGCGGGACCTGGTCGCCGCCCTCGGCGCGGCCCCTCAGCGCGGCGCCGCGAACTCGCCGAGGGTCTGACCGACCGCGTCGGGAACGCCGTCCAGCGCCCACAGCGCAAGCCCCACCGCGACGAGGGTGAGCAGCGGCCCGAGCAGCGCGCGTTCGAACGTGCCGCCCGCGCGGATCGACAGCCAGGACGGCAGCTGGAGTTCCCACCAGCGGCGCCCCCGCCACGGCAGCAACGGCGCAAGGAACGGCACCCCCTCCTTGGTGATGGCGTCGCCGAGGCAGTGCACCGCGCAGCCGAGCCCGACCGCGACCCCAAGCGCCCGCGACCCCACCTCGTCCGGATACCAGGTCCAGGTCAGTGCGGACAGGGTCCCGGCGACGAGGGTGACCGCGACCCAGCCGTTGCGTTTCGCCCATCCGCCCGCGAGCCCGCGGAGCGCGAGCCCGAGCGTCAGGAACAGGGTGCCGATGATCGCGGGCTGTCCGAACGCGACGATCAGCCAGGACACCAGGGCGCTGAGCGCGACCGCGAACAGCGCGGTGTGGGTGAGGGTGCGGTGCCCGCCCCGTCGCTTGGGGTCGCGCCTGCCGCGGGTGATGCGGTAGTACCCGACCGACACGCTGTCGACGCCCTTGGCGAGCGCCCAGCTGGCCGGGCCGAAGGAGCGGGCGACGGTCGACTGGGTGGTGTCGAGGTCCGGCAGCAGCGCCGCGCCAGCACACACCCCTGCGAAGGTGAACATCTCGGCGGTCGACGTCGGGCCGCCCCACTCGGAAGGGAGCACCTGGGCGGCAAGCAGGCCTGCGACGGCACCGGAGACGGCGTGGGTCGCACCCATCACCATGAGAGCATCATCACGTACGCGAAAACCCTTCGGACGACGGCGAACACGAGCACCACCCGAAGGAAGCCGCTCAGGACGGCCCGAATGTAGCAATCGACTCCGACACAAACGCCGCCTCGGCGGGGTGGGGGGAAGGAGGGGGGGGGGGAAAAAGGGGGGGTCACCCACAAATCGCACC
>NZ_JBSGXD010000004.1:142440-189239 GCF_053609225.1 Rhodococcus sp. NPDC054953
CGCGCAAAAGAAACCCCTGCAAAAAGAGAAAAAAACACACAAAGATAGAGGAAAGCCGCCAAGGAGGCGGGGAATGAAGCACGAACCCCAAACAAAAACCCCGCCGCGCAAGGGAAGACCACCGCCGAGGCGGGCGAAAAGAGGGTAGGGCGGGACTACGAACCGAAGACCGGGAGCACGGCCGCGGTCTTCGCGAGCGGTGCGCCATCCAGGTTGTCGGGCAGCGCGACACCGAGGTTGGTCAGCACGGTCGGGGTAATGTCGGCGATCGTGTAGCCGTTGTCGGTGGCGCCCGCGGCGTACCCGGCGCCGCGGGCGATCACGAACGTGGTCGCCTCCTCCGGGGTCTGGCCGCCGTGACCGCCGGTCGGCTTGTGGCCATGGTCGGCGGTGACGAGGATGGTCCACTGCTCGCCGGTGTCGGCGGCGCGCCTGTCGACGGCGTCGACAATCCTGCCGACCTCGGCGTCGACCCGGGTCAGGGCCTTCTGGTAGCCGGGCCCATCGGTGCCTGCGGCGTGTCCGGCGCCGTCGACCTGGTCGAGCTGGGTGAAGATGAAATCGGGGCCGGCGGAGGCGATCTGGTTCGCGACAGCGGTGGCGGTCGCGGTGTCGGTCGCGCCGACGCTGCCCGCGTTGGCGGTGGTGGTGACGACGTCGGCCGCGGGCGACCCGCTGCCCGCGATGGTCGCGATCCCGTCCCAGGTGGAGATCGACTGGGTGTGCAGTTCCGGGTTCGCGGTCTCGATCCGGGTGAAGGCGGTCGGGTACTGGTCGTACCGCGCCCCGGCGAACGAGTTGTCCTGCACGCCGTGCTTGTCGTTCCAGACGCCGGTGAGGATCGTCGACCAGGACGGCCCGGAGATGGTCGGGTGGCCCGCGATGGACGACTCACCGCTGGTGCCCTCCGCGATCAGTTGGTTCAGCCGGGGCGCGTCGGCGGCCTTGATCTGGTCGAGCATGGTTCCGTCGAGGCCGATGACGACGGTCTTGGTCGGTGTCGGTGCGCCCGAGGTGGATCCGAGGTCGACGATGGTGGTTCCGAGGCCCTGCGCGGCTGCCGGGCCCGCGAGGACGGCACCTGCCGCGACCGCGGCGAGAAGGGTGGTGGTGGTTGCTGCGATGTGCTTGTTCGTGGTCACGCACCCGATCCTGATTTAGGACTAGACCAATCGCACGGCGAGGAGGCCTTCCCGCCGCGATGTTCATCGTCCCGTCGCCGAACGGCCCCCGATCTCCCCCTCCCGGTCACCGCGCCGACGACGGCGGGTCACCCAGATCCTCGACGGATCGGTCCGGCCGCAGCCCTCGCCACACCGGGTGCCGCAGCCTGCCGTCCGGCGTGACCTCAGAAAACCGCACCTCCGCAACCAGTTCCGGACGCAGCCAGTGCGCGGTCCGTGCCTCGGCGTCCGGAACACCCACCAGCGACGGGCGATCGGTCTCCAGCGCCGCCGTCCGGTCGGCGAGCTCGGACAGTGCCGCCGCGGTCAACCCGCTGCCGACCTTCCCGACGTACCGCGGCGCTGCGGGGTCACCCGCACCGAGGAGCAGCGACCCGATACCTCGCGCCCGTCCGCCCTCCCCTGCCTGCCAGCCCCCGATCACCACCTCGCAGCTGCGAAAGTGCTTGATCTTCAGCCAGTTCGGCGAGCGCCCCGGCCGGTACACCGAATCCCACCGCTTCGCGACCAACCCCTCCATGTGCCGCTCCGAGCTGGCCGCGAGGGCGTCGGTGAACCCCTCGGCGGCGAGATCCGGAATCCGCCAGGGCTCCCCGGCCGCGAACCGGATCGCGTCCAGGACGGTGCGCCGGTCCCGCAGCGGCTTCCCGGCGAGCACGGTGCCGTCGAGTTCGAGCACGTCGAACACCAGCAGGGCCACCGGGTTCGCCGCGGCGCCCGCCGCCGCGTCAGCGGCCCTGCTGCGTCCCATCCGCTGCTGCAGCCGCGCGAAACTCGGTGCGCCGTCCGTGCCGAACGCGACGATCTCGCCGTCGAGGACCCCGGCGTGCCCGCGTAGCGCGGCCGGAATCCGCACCAGCTCCGGGTAGCCGACGGTCAGATCGTGCCCGTTGCGGCTGACCAGGCGCACCGTTTCCGTGCCGGATGCGGCGTCCGAGTCGAAGTGCACCAGCGCGCGGATGCCGTCGAACTTGTACTCCAGCGCCCACACCGCAGGGTCGGCGCGGCCCGCGAAGTCGGCAGCGGTGGTCGCGGTCGCGAGCATCGGCGACCACGCCGGGGACGCGGCAGGGGCGGACCCCGGTCCCGGCAGCACCGCGGGCGCGATGCCCGACCGCACCCGCGCGAGCACCTCGGGGAACTCCAGCTGCGTCAGTCCCGGCGCCGCGAGCTCGTCCCACGTGCGCGGCGCCGCCGCATGCGGCCGGGCCGTCCCGCGCAGCGAGTACGGCGAGACGGTGGTCTTCGACGCCGAGTTCTGGCTCCAGTCCACGAACACCTTCCCGGTCCGGTGCGCCCGCGTCATCGTCGCGGTGACCGACTCCGGGGTCTGCCGCTCGAGTTCCACCGCGATCGCCTTCGCCACCTCGCTGCAGCGTCTCGACGTCCACCCCGCAGGGACCGCGGCATAGAGGTGAATCCCCTTGCTGCCGCTCGTCACCGGGAGGGCGTCGAGGCCGCGCGCCACCAGCGCTGCCCGCACCCGCAACGCGACCCGCGCGCACGCGTCGAGATCCACCCCGGGACCCGGATCGAGGTCGATCACCAGACGGTCCGGGTCGGCCGGGGTCCCGTCGTCCGCGAATCGCCACTGCGGCACGTGGAACTCGAGGGCCCCGGACTGCGCGAAGTAGACCAGCGCGGCCAGTTCGGTGACCTCCGGATAGTCCACCGTCTTCGAGCCCGCCGCGAGCGGGTGCCGCGGAATCCAGTCCGGCGTCGCGGTCTCCGCGTTCTTCTGGAAGAACGGCTCGGCCGCGGTGCCGTCGGGCCACCGCTTGCGGGTCAATGCCCGTCCGGTCAGCAGCGGCAGCAACACCGGGCCGATCTCGGTGACGTACTGCAGCACCTCGGCCTTGGTGGTGCCCGACTCCGGGTAGAGCACCTTGTCGAGATTGGTCAAGGTCAGACGCCTGTTCCCGACGCGAACCACCGCGTTGTGCGCCATCTGCCCCCGCCAACCGAGTCGACTTCACCTGGCCTGATCCCACAGTATGGACCATCATGGGATGATGCGGTCGATATGGAAAGGCTCCATCGCGTTCGGTCTCGTCAACGTGCCGGTGAAGGTCTACTCCGCCACCGAGGACCACGACATCAAGTTCCATCAGGTCCACGGCAGGGACGGCGGACGGATCCGCTACAACCGGGTCTGCTCCGAATGCGGCGAGGTGGTGCAGTACGCCGACATCGACCGGGCGTACCGGTCCGAGGACGGCGCGCAGGTGGTCCTCACCGACGAGGACTTCGACAAGCTCCCCGCCGCGGAGAAGCATGAAATTCCGGTGCTGCAGTTCGTGCCGTCGGAGCAGATCGACCCGATCCTGCTGGACAAGAGCTACTTCCTCGAACCCGACTCGGCCTCACCGAAGGCGTATCAGCTGCTGGCGTCGACGCTGGCCGAGAGCGACCGGACCGCGCTGGTGCACTTCACGCTGCGGCAGCGCACCCGGTTGGCCGCGCTGCGGGTCCGCGACGGCGTCCTGGTGATCCAGACGCTGCTGTGGCCGGACGAGGTCCGGGCCGCCGACTTCGAGAAGCTTGAGGGCGCGTCGACGCCGAGCGACAAGGAACTCGCGATGGCCACCATGCTGGTGGAGTCGATGTCGGAGGATTTCCGGCCGGAGTCGTACACCGACGACTACCAGCTGCAGCTGCAGAAGCTGCTGGATGAGACCATCGCCGCAGGCGGCGAGAAGGTGTCCGTTCCCGCTGGTGCGACGCGGGAGGCCGACGCGGAGGTCGTCGACCTCGTCGCCGCGCTGCAGCGCAGCGTGGACGAGGCGAGGAAGGAGCCTGGGAAACCCGCGTCGAAGCACAAGGCGAAGACCGGCTGACGGTACCGAATCAGACCTTCTAACGCGTCCCGATCCTCGCCGCCCCGCTGCTCATCCCCGGACCCTGGATCATCCGCATCGGCATGGTGCTGCTGCTGTTCCTGCCGTTCGTCTACTTCCTGTTCGCGCTCAAGCGGATCTACCTGCGCCACCGACTCGTCAGCCACGGCCTCGATCCCGAACTCCTCGACGCGCATCGGCAGCAGCGGCTCGACGCCGAACGCGACGACTACGAGTCCCGCTACCGCCGCACCCAGTAGGCCTCGGCGCCGAGCTGCCCTCACTCCGCGAACGGGCGTCCGGCCGCGAAGACGTGCCGCACAAAGTTCTCCCCGATCCGGCGATGGCCCTCCGGGTTGGGGTGCAGTGCGTCGGGCAACGGGTGCTCGACGAAGTCGTTGTCCCCATACAGGTCCCGGCCGTCCAGATAGTGCAGATTCGGGTCGTCGACGGCCCGCTGTTCGACGATCCGAGCCAGCTCATCGCGAATCACGCTGAGCGTCAGCCGACCCGCCGCAACGTCGGCGGGGTCGCCGGTGGCCTTGAACCGCATGCTGCCGGTCGAGAAGTCGGGCGCCAGCGGGCCGGGGGTGTCCTCCTGGATCGGGCACAGGATCGGCGACACGACCAGCAGCGGAATGTGCGGGTGCCCGTCGCGGACGGTGTCCAGGAAGCCGTGCACCGCCGGACCGAACGCGCGCAGCCGCATGGCGTCGGTGTTGACGATGTTGATGCCGATCTTGACGCTGATCAGGTCCGCGGGAGTGTCGCGCATGGCGCGGGCGGTGAACGGGTCGAGCAGCGCGCTACCGCCGAAGCCGAGGTTGATCAGTTCGACCCCGCCGCCGTGCCGAGCGGCGAGCGCAGACCAGATGCTGCTCGGGTGCGCGGCGTTGGACCCTTGACTGATAGAGCTGCCATGGTGGAGCCACACCCGCCGTCCGTCGGAGGTGATCGGTTCGATCGGGGCGTCCGTGCGCAGGCCGATCAACTCGGTGATCTCCGCGTGCGGCAACCAGATCTCGATGTGCTTGTCACCGGCGGGTAGGTCGGTGAACCGCGCGGTGCCAGCTGGCCCCTCCGCCAGTTCGGCTGCCCCGGTGCGCAGGTCGGTGATCGTGTGGACGTTGCCGCCGTCGACCGTCGCCTGCGCGGCGAGCTTGCCATCGGCGAGCAGGTCGTAGACCCCGTCCGGCAGCGCGGGCATGCCACGGTAGGCCCGCTTCGTGGGCAGGGAGTCCAGTTCAATGGTGGTGGCGCGGGTTCGGAATTCGAGCCGCACTCCGGACGGCTGCACCTCGGCCATGGCGAGCTGACTGTCGGGGATCTGCTTGCGCGCCGCCGCGGGCAATCGATGCGGCAGCACGCCGCGCCGGGTCGGTTCCAGGTCCAGGAAGCCGCGCAGCAGATCTGCGGTGATGGGTGTGGTCACCCACCTGGTGTCGGTCTTTGTCATTTCCTACTTCTCGCCTACTTCTCGGTGGCAGGGACTGCTCGGGTGCGCAGCAGGATGTCGAGCGAGTCGACGACCCACTCCCAGGACTGCTGCGAGTCGACGGCGGTGTGACTGAACCCGCCGGCCAGCTCGAGGGTGACGTAGCCGTGGAAGACGCTGCCCAGCAGGCGAACCGCATGGGTCTGACCGGGCTCGGTCAGGTCATAGCCCCGCAGGATCGCGCGCATCATCTGCGAGTGCCGCACTCCCGCGCTCGCCGCCGCCGTCTCGGGATCCAGGCGCAATCGGGCGGCGTCGAATCGGCCGGGATGCTCACGCGCGTAGTCGCGGTAGGCATCGGCGAACGCGGCGAGCGCGTCCTTGCCGGACCGGCCTGCCACGGCGTCGGCGGCACGGTCGGCGAGTTCCGCGAGGGCGAACAATGCGATCCGCGTTCTCAGGTCCTCGGTGCCCTTCACGTGCGAGTACAGGCTCGCGGACTTCACGCCGAAGTGCCGCGCGAGCGCCGACACGGTCACCTGCTCGAAGCCCACCTGGTCGGCGAGCTCGGCGCCCGCGAGGGTCAGCCGGTCAGGGGTCAACCCCACTCGAACCATCAGCACTCCCCAATCTGGCTAATGGCATTATGCAGCTAACTACATACTGTAGGCAAATGGAGGCGACGCCCGCTCATGCCCCGTCGCGGTCGAGCACAAACCAGAAGTGCTCCCCGCCGTCGAGCACGTTCTTGCCGTTCATCACCCCGAGCAGCGTGTCCTCGCCGACCCGTTTGAAGTGGTCGAACACCGGCATCCCGTCGTAGACCATCGTCGCGGTGACCTCGCCGCGGAACTCGACCATCCACAGGCTGGCCTCGCCGTTGCCGCCCGCGACGTCGGAGAACAGCTCATCGTTCTCGCCCCGGCAGATCAGCGGCTGCACGTCGACGCGGGAGCCAAACGTCTTGCCGTACCAGCGGGTGGTGTCCAGCAGCCTGCCGGTGCGGTGCCCGGTCCGGAAACCGCGGCCCCGCCAGCGCCCCGACAGCTCGTCGACCCCGACCACCGGCAGCTGCGCCCACAACCGGTCCAGGTCCCGCGGGTCGACGGACTCCGCTGCCAGAAGCTCCTCGGTCCGCTCGTGGTGGTTCATCGGGTTCCTTCCTGATCGGGGTTCGCGCCGAGGACGAGGACGGGTTTGACCACGGCGCCGGTCCGGGCGGCCTCCCAGGCGGCGTCGAGGTCGTCGAACGCGAACGGGGTGAGGATCCGGTCGAAGGGGAAGCGTCCCGAGCGCCACAGCGCGATCAGCTCGGGCACGAACTGCTGCGGGTCGGCGTCGCCCTCGATCACACCGGTGACGCTGCGCCCCATCAGCAGCGCGGACTGGTCCAGCGTCACCGGGTTGCGGTTGCCGCGCAGCCCGACGGTGGCGCAGCTGCCCGGCGAGCGCAGCACCGCCGTCGCGGCCGCGAGAACCTCCTGGGTGCTGACGGTGTCGACGCTGTGGTCGGCGCCGCCGCCGGTCGCCGTCCGCAGCAGCCGGAGCAGGTCCGCTTCGGCGCTGTCGACGGCGGCGGTCGCGCCGAGGCTCAGGGCCAGCTCGCGCCGGTCCGGGAGCGGGTCGACGACGACGATCGACGCGCACTCGGCGACGACGGCGGCGAGCACCGCGGCGAGCCCGACGGCTCCGGCGCCGAACACCACGATCGAGGCGCCGGGACGCGGGCGCAGCACCCGCAGCACCGCCCCCGCCCCGGTCTGGATACCGCACCCGAGCGGCCCGAGCAGTTCGATCGGGAGGTCGCCGGACACCTGGACCGCGTCGGCGGCACGCACCACCGCGTGGCTGGCCATCGACGACTGGCCGAACCAGTTTCCGTGCAGCGCAGCACCGTTCATGTGCAGTGTGGTGGTGCCGTCGAGACGGCGGCCCGAATAGTTGCGGACCGCAAAGTGCCGACAGTAGGCGGGGTGCCCGTTGTGGCAGCTGCGGCAGTCCCGGCACGCCGAGTAGCTGAGCACCACCCGGTCGCCGGGCGCGAGGGTATCGACGCCGCTGCCCACCGCCTCGACCGTCCCGGCCCCCTCGTGACCGAGGACGGCGGGCAGCGGGATCGGGACTCCGCCCGCGGCCGCGGTCAGATCGGTGTGACAGATCCCCACCCCCGCGATCCGCACCAGCACCTCGTCCTCGCGCAGCGTGTCGATCTCGACGTCCCGGACCCGCACCGGCTCACCGATGCCGGTCAGCACCGCAGCACGCGCTCGTGTTCCCACCGCTCCCCCAGTTGCGTCGGTCCGGATCCGCCCGAACCCGGCAGCGAATCGCGACTCACATCCGGCGCGAGTGTAGGGCACCGCACCGGGTCTCGACGGGATTCCGCGATCGGCTGCCCCGGCGTCGAACGCGCGTTCCCTGTTCCGCGCGGACGTCCGGTGGGACGATCGAGATGCCCCCTCAGCCAATCCGGGCTGATCGAATCCGAACACGGGGTCTCATCATGGTCACCCACACAGCGCGCGCGCTTGCCGCGACCGCCCTGCTCGCGCCGACGGTCTTCCTCGTCGGCGCCGGGCCCGCCCAGGCGAGCAGCCACCTCACCACCACCGTCACCGCGGGACCCACCCGGGTGCTCGTCGCCACCGAACGATCGACGCCGGGAGGCACCTCCACCTGCAACGCCCACCTCGAGAGTGGGCCGGTCCAGCACTACCAGGTCACCCTCGACGCCCCCGGCGCGACGCTGTTCACGAACGTCACGCCGGGACCACACACCGTCACGTTCAACTGCGGCGGCGGGATGGGTCGGTCCCCGGTCACCGTCGAGGTGGCGGCGGCCGATCCGTTCGGCGACGCCATCAACGGGTTCCTCAAGCAGATCGGCCTCACGATGTTCATCACCGACCCGACCTGCTGCTGACCGCCAACGCGGAACGGGAGCCCATACCGTGCCGTCCGGCGCGGTGTGGGCTCCCGTTCGTGTCGGGCGCGGATCTCTAGACGGTGAACCCGAGCGCGCGCAGCTGCTCGCGCCCGTCCTCGGTGATCTTGTCCGGACCCCACGGCGGCATCCAGACCCAGTTGATCTTCAGCTCGTCGACCAGGCCGCTCTTGACCAGCGCCCCGCGCGCCTGCTCCTCGATCACATCGGTCAGCGGGCACGCCGCCGACGTCAGGGTCATGTCGATCGTCGCGACGGTCTCCGCCGCCTCGTCGACCGAGATGCCGTACACGAGTCCGAGGTCGACGACGTTGATCCCGAGCTCGGGGTCGACGACGTCCCGCATCGCCTCCTCGAGGTCGTCGACGAACGCCTGCTGCTCGGGGGTGAGCGGCGCCGCGGGCTGCCCGGCCTCGTCGGGGGTGGCTGCCGAGTCCGGCGTCTCCGCCGCAGTGGTGTCGGTCATGATGCGATTCCTCCGGTCCCTGCCGGCACCGTCGTGCCGTCGTCGACTATCTGAACAACGGCGTCCTTGAACGCCATCCATCCCAGCAGCGCGCACTTGACCCGCGCCGGGTACTTCGCGACCCCGGCGAAGGCGATGCCGTCACCGAGCACGTCCTCGTCGCCGTCGACGGTGCCCCGGCTGGTGATCATCTCGTTGAACGCCTCGACGGTGCCCAGCGCCTCGTCGAGCGGCATCCCGACGATCTGGTCGAACAGCACCGACGTCGACGCCTGGCTGATCGAACAGCCCTGCCCGTCGTAGGACACGTCGCCGACCCGGCCGTCGTCGGTGATCGCGACCCGCAGCGTGATCTCGTCGCCGCAGGTCGGGTTCACGTGATGCACCTCGGCACCGAACGGTTCCCGCAGCCCGCGGCCGTGCGGATGCTTGTAGTGGTCCAGGATCACCTCCTGGTACATCTGTTCCATCCGCATCTCAGGACGCCCCGTCGATCGTGTCGTCGGAGCCGCCCGTGCTCGGGTGCGTCCCGAAGAACTCCTGGGCCCGCCGGATCGCGGCCGCCAGCGCATGCACCTCGTCGACGGTGTTGTACACCGCGAACGAGGCCCGCGCGGTCGCCGCGATGCCGAACCGGCGGTGCAGCGGCCACGCGCAGTGATGCCCGACCCGGATCGCGACGCCCTCGTCGTCGAGGATCTGCCCGAGGTCGTGGGCGTGGATCCCGTCGACCACGAACGACACCGCGCCACCCCGGTTTTCGGCGGTGGCCGGTCCGACGATCCGCACCCCGTCGATGCCTCCGAGCAGCTCAAGGGCCAGCGCGGTCAGCTCGTGCTCGTGCGCGGCGACGGCGTCCATCCCGATCGCCTCCAGGTACCGCACCGCAGCGCCGAGCCCGACGACCTGGGAGGTCATCGGCACGCCCGCCTCGAACCGCTGCGGCGGCGGCGCGTAGGTGCTCGCCTCCATCGTGACCGTCTCGATCATCGAGCCACCGGTGATGAACGGCGGCATCGCCGCGAGCAGGTCCCGCTTGCCGTACAGCACGCCGACACCGGACGGGCCGAGCATCTTGTGCCCGGAGAACGCCGCGAAGTCGACGTCGAGGCCGTGGAAGTCGACCGGCATGTGCGGCACCGACTGGCAGGCGTCGAGCACGACCAGCGCGCCGACCGCCCGTGCCCGCCGCACCAGCTCCTCGACCGGGGCGACCGCGCCGGTGACGTTGGACTGGTGGGTGAACGCGACGACCTTCACGTTCTCGTTCAGCTCGAGCGAGTCCAGGTCGATGCGGCCCTCGTCGGTGACGCCGTACCAGCGCAGGGTCGCACCGGTACGGCGCGCCAGTTCCTGCCACGGCACCAGGTTCGCGTGGTGCTCGAGCTCGGTGATCACGATCTCGTCGCCCGGCCCGACGTGCCGGTCGCACCGGTCGTCGCCGAGCACATACGTCACCACGTTGAGCGCCTCGGTCGCGTTCTTCGTGAACGCCAGCTCGTCGGGGTCGGCGCCGACGAACCGGGCAATCGCGGCGCGGGCCTCCTCGTACGCGTCGGTCGCCTCCTCGGCGAGCTGATGGGCGCCGCGGTGCACGGCCGCGTTGGAGGTGGTGAGGAACTCGCGTTCGGCGTCGAGCACCTGCACCGGCCGCTGCGATGTCGCGCCGGAGTCGAGATAGACCAGCGGCTTCCCGTCCCGGACCGTGCGGGCCAGGATCGGGAAGTCCTTGCGGATGCTCGTGACGTCGAGCGCGGCCGCGGTGGTGGTCATGAAGTTAGGCTCCCGCGGCCGCGGCCTGCGTGAACCGCACGTAGCCGTTCGCCTCGAGTTCGTCGGCGAGCTCGGGTCCACCGGACTCCACCACCTGGCCGCCGACGAACACGTGCACGAACTGCGGCGTGATGTAGCGCAGGATGCGGGTGTAGTGGGTGATCAGCAGGACGCCGCCGTGCTCGCGTTCCTGGTAGCGGTTGACCCCCTCGGAGACGATGCGCAGCGCGTCGACGTCGAGGCCGGAGTCGGTCTCGTCGAGGATCGCGATCTTCGGCTGCAGCAGACCGAGCTGCAGGATCTCGTGGCGCTTCTTCTCGCCACCGGAGAAGCCCTCGTTGACGGACCGCTCACCGAACGCCGGATCGATCTCCAGCTCGGTCATCGCCTCCTTGACCTCCTTCACCCAGTGCCGCAGCTTGGGTGCCTCACCGCGGACGGCGGTGGCGGCGGTGCGCAGGAAGTTCGACGTCGACACGCCCGGCACCTCGACCGGGTACTGCATCGCCAGGAACAGGCCAGCGCGGGCGCGCTCGTCGACGCTCATCTCCAGCACGTCCTCCCCGTTGAGGGTGATGCTGCCGGAGGTGACCTCGTACTTCGGGTGGCCCGCGATCGCGTAGGACAGCGTGGACTTGCCGGACCCGTTGGGGCCCATGATCGCGTGCGTCTCACCGGAGCGGACGGTGAGGTTCACGCCCTTGAGGATGGTGATCGGCTCGGCGTTCTCGTCGGTCTGCGCGACGCGGACGTGCAGGTCCTTGATCTCCAGCACGGAGTTTTCGGGGGTCGTCATGTGATGAAGTCCTTTGGGAATGTGGTGTGTCGAGGGCGGTGACGGGCGCCCGGTCTCAGACGCCGACCGCGGCGAGTTCGACCTCGATGGCGGCCTCGAGACGCTCACGCACCTCGGGGACCGCGATGCGGTTGATGACCTCGTGGAAGAACCCGCGGACCACCAGGCGGCGGGCCTGATCCTCCGGGATGCCCCGCGAGCGCAGGTAGAACAGCTGCTCGTCGTCGAAGCGGCCGGTGGCGCTGGCGTGGCCTGCACCGACGATCTCGCCGGTCTCGATCTCGAGATTCGGCACCGAGTCGGCGCGGGCGCCGTCGGTGAGCACCAGGTTGCGGTTCATCTCATAGGTGTCGGTGCCCTCGGCCGCCGCGCGGATCAGGACGTCGCCGACCCACACGGTGTGCGCGTCCCTGCTGTGCGCGCCGCCCGCCTCGCCCTGCAGCGCGCCCTTGTAGACGACGTTCGACTTGCAGTGCGGCTGCGCGTGATCGACGAGCAGCCGGTGCTCGAAGAACTGGCCCGCGTCCGCGAAGTACAGGCCGAGCAGTTCCGCGTCGCCGCCGGGGCCGTCGTAGCGGACGGTCGGGGTGACCCGGACGACGTCGCCGCCGAGGGTGACCGCCGTGTAGCGCAGCGTCGCGTCCCGTCCGACCCGGATGTGGTGGGCCGCGGTGTGCACGGTGTCGTCGGCCCAGTCCTGGACAGCGACGACGGTCAGCTTGGCGCTGTCCCCGAGGACGAACTCGACGTTCTCGGCGTAGGTGCCGCTGCCCTTCTGGTCGAGCACGATCGTCGCGGCGGAGAACGCCTCGAGCCGGATCTGGATGTGCCCGAACGCGACCTGGCCGGCGCCGGGGCCGGTGACCACGACGGTGACCGGCTCGGCGACCTCACGTTCGGCGCCGACGGTCACCACCGTCGCGGTCTCGAAGCTCGAGTAGGCCTGCGCGGCAACACGATCCGCGGGAACACCACCCTGCCCGAGGCGGGAGTCATCGCGACCGACGGTCTCGACGGTGACACCGTCCGCTGCCGACACCTCGACGGTGGCATCGGCGGAGCGGACCGCGGTGCCGTCGTGCAGGCCGCGCAGCCTGCGCAGCGGGGTGAACCGCCACGCCTCGTCACGGCCGGCGGGCACCTCGAACGCGTTCACGTCGAACGAGGTGAAGACCTCGCCCTTATTTGCGGCAGGCACGGCATTCTCACCGGCGACGGCGGCCTTCACGCCGGTCGCCTCACTTGCGTTGGCCACTAACCCACGGCCCCTTCCATCTGCAGTTCGATCAGGCGGTTGAGCTCGAGGGCGTATTCCATCGGCAGCTCCTTGGCGATGGGCTCAACGAAGCCGCGCACCACCATCGCCATTGCCTCTTCCTCGGTGAGGCCACGGCTCATCAGGTAGAACAGCTGGTCCGCGGACACCTTCGAGACAGTGGCCTCGTGACCCATCGAGACGTCATCCTCGCGGATGTCGACGTACGGGTAGGTGTCCGAGCGGGAGATCTGGTCGACGAGCAGCGCGTCGCACTGCACGCTCGCCTTCGATCCGTGCGCGCCCTTGTTCATCTGGACGAGGCCGCGGTACGAGGACCGGCCGCCGCCACGGGCAACGGACTTGCTCACGATGGTCGAGGAGGTGTGCGGCGCCAGGTGCAGCATCTTCGCGCCGGTGTCCTGATGCTGGCCCTCGCCCGCGAACGCGACCGACAGGACCTCGCCGCGGGCGTGCTCGCCCATCATCCACACGGCCGGGTACTTCATCGTCACCTTGGAGCCGATGTTGCCGTCGATCCACTCCATCGAGCCGCCCGCGTCCACCTTGGTGCGCTTGGTCACCAGGTTGTACACGTTGTTCGACCAGTTCTGGATCGTCGTGTAGCGGCAGTGGCCGCCCTTCTTCACGATGATCTCCACGACCGCCGAGTGCAGCGAGTCGGACTTGTAGATCGGCGCGGTGCAGCCCTCGACGTAATGCACGGAGGCGCCCTCGTCGACGATGATCAGGGTCCGCTCGAACTGGCCCATGTTCTCGGTGTTGATCCGGAAGTAGGCCTGCAGCGGGATGTCGACGTGCACGCCGGGCGGCACGTAGATGAACGACCCGCCGGACCACACGGCCGTGTTCAGCGCGGAGAACTTGTTGTCCCCGGCGGGGATCACCGAGCCGAAGTACTCCTTGAAGATCTCCGGGTGCTGCTTGAGCCCGGTGTCGGTGTCCAGGAAGATCACGCCCTGGGCCTCAAGGTCCTCACGGATCTGGTGGTAGACCACCTCGGACTCGTATTGCGCGGCGACACCGGCGACCAGCCGCTGCTTCTCCGCCTCCGGGATGCCCAGCTTGTCGTAGGTGTTCTTGATGTCCTCGGGCAGGTCTTCCCAGGACTCGGCCTGCTTCTCCGTGGACCGCACGAAGTACTTGATGTTGTCGAAGTCGATGCCCTCGAGGTTGGAGCCCCAGTGCGGCATCGGCTTCTTGTCGAAGGTCTTGAGCGCCTTGAGGCGGATGTCGAGCATCCACTCCGGCTCGTTCTTCTTCGCGGAGATGTCCCGCACGACGGCCTCGGACAGGCCACGCTGGGCGCTGGCGCCTGCGACGTCGGAGTCGGACCAGCCGTAGCCGTAGTGGCCGAGCGAGGCAATGGTCTCGTCCTGCGTCATGGCCTGCGAACCACCGGCCGCCTGGTCTTGGGTGACGGTCATGCGAGCTCCTTCCGGAGTCTTGTTGCGTTGGTACTTCTCGGATCCGCGGTGCGGGCTGAGCGCCCACGGAGATGACGGTGTCGGGGTGAGGTGCTGGAGGTCAGGTCAGGTCGCTTCCTGGTGCTGCGCCCCCGGCGGAACCAGCGGCACGTGGGTGGTGCAGGCACAGTCGCCGTTCGCGATCGTCGCGAGCCGCTGAACGTGGGTGCCGAGCAGTTCGGCGAAGGCCTGGGTCTCCGCCTCGCACAGTTCGGGAAACTCGGACGCCACGTGGGACACCGGGCAGTGATGCTGACAGATCTGCACGCCGTTGCCGACCGGGCGGGTGGTTGCCGCGAAGCCGGCGGACGTGAACGCCTCGGCGATCGAGCCTGCCGTCTGCTCCACCTCGACGGGGTCGTGCCCGCCAGCGGGGTCGATGTCGGCGACGATCGTCTGCACGCGGCGGCGGGCGAACTCGACGATCGCGGTGTCGCCGCCGATCTCCCTGAGCTGGCGCATCGCGGCGCCCGCCAGGTCGTCGTAGGAGTGTCCGAGCCGGGACCGGCCCGCCGCGGTGAGCTGAAACTGCTTGGCGGGGCGGCCGCGCCCCTTCTGCTGCCAGCTGGCGGACCGCGTTGCGCGGGCCTCCCCCGCGTCGATCAACACCTCAAGGTGACGCCGCACGCCCGCCGCACTCAACCCGAGTTCGGCACCGATCTCGGTCGCGGTGATCGGCCCCCGCTCCAGAAGGAGGGTGACGACGGCGGCCCGGGTGTGACCCTCATGACCCGCCACTGTGGCCGGCGACTGCCCCGGACGCGGCGCAGCTACAGGCACGTGACCTGCGCTTTCACCGTACGCGTTGGGGGTTGCTGCCGTTTTCACAACACCAGTGTGACGGAATTCGATCCGACGGTCCACCAAGGGTGCCCTGGGTAGGGCCGCTACGCTTCGACGTGTGCCGCAGACCGACGACACACCGGAGCCCGGTGACAGCGTGACGACCGGACCCCGGACAGGTCGGGTCGGTCGCGTGCTGTCCCGGTCGAGGACGCTGGCCGTCCGGGCGCTCGGACTCGACGGCCGCCCGGACCGGTTCGTGGTCAGCAGCCTGCACGGCGACGAGGCGGAGGCGCCGGGGCTGAACGCGACCGAGACCGAGCAGCTGCGCCGCGTGCGGCGCTTCGGCGCCACCGGCGCCCTGCTCATGACCCTCGGCGCCCTCGGCGCGGGGGCCCAACCGGTCCTGCAGAATCCCGTTCAGGGGATGCGGCTCCTCGGACTGCCCGCGCGGATGCCGAGCGTCGCGATGACGATCACGCTGACCGGCAGCGTGATGGTGGTGCTGGCCTGGCTGCTGCTCGGCCGCTTCGCGATCGGCTCGCTGCGCGCCGGGTCACCGGTGCGGCGGCTGACCCGCTCCCAACTCGACCGCACCCTGCTGCTGTGGGTGATTCCGCTCACCATCGCGCCGCCGATGTTCAGCAAGGACGTGTACTCGTACCTCGCGCAGTCCGAGATCGCGGCCCGCGGCATGGACCCGTACGCGATCGGCCCCGCGCAGGCCCTCGGGGTGGATCACGTCCTCGCCCGGACCGTCCCGAACATCTGGCGGGACACCCCCGCGCCGTACGGACCGCTGTTCATCTGGCTCGGCAAGGGCATCTCGACGATCACCGGGGACAACATCGTCGCGGGCATCTTCCTGCACCGACTGCTCGCATTGGCCGGTGTCGCGCTGATCGTGTGGGCGCTACCCAGGCTGGCCCGCCGGTGCGGGGTCGCCGCGGTCAGCGCGTTGTGGCTCGGCGCCGCGAATCCCCTGCTGCTGTTCCACCTGGTGGCGGGCATCCACAACGAGGCCCTGATGATCGGGCTGATGCTCGCCGGGCTCGAGCTCGCGCTGCGGGCCATCGAACAGTCCGCCCCGCTCCGGTTCGGGGGCGGCGGCGGCCTCGGGCTGCTGCTCGCCGGCTCCGGACTGATCGCGCTGTCCGCGACCGTGAAGATCCCGACGCTGCTCGCCCTCGGCTTCGTCGGGATGGCGCTGGCCCGGCGGTGGGGCGGGTCGCTGCGGTCCGTTGGCTCGGCGGCGGCGCTGCTGCTCGGGGTGTCGGTGACGGTGATCGCGGGCGTCAGCCTGGTCAGCGGGCTCGGCTTCGGGTGGCTCAACCCGGACACCCTCGGCACCGCGAACGAGGTGCGCAGCTGGATGTCGCTGCCGACGCTGCTCGGTCTCGGCACCGGCCTTGCGGGAGTCCTGCTCGGTCTCGGTGACCACACCACCGCCGTCCTCGGCCTCACCCGTCCGATCGCCTCGCTGGTCGCCGCGTTCATCGCGCTGCGGATGCTGATCGCCGTCCTGGTCGGCCGGATCCACCCGGTCGGCGCGCTCGGCGTCTCGCTCGGCTTCCTGGTGCTGCTGTTCCCCGTCGTCCAGCCCTGGTACCTGCTGTGGGCGGTGATCCCGCTCGCCGCGTGGGCGACCCGGCCGGTGTTCCGGATCCCGGCCATCGCCTTCTCGTCCGTGGTGAGCCTGATCGTGATGCCGAACGGCGGCGAGTACGAACCGTTCATCATCGTGCAGGCGGCGATCGCGACGATCCTCGTGTGCGGCTCCGTCATCGTCGCCACCCGCAACCTGCTGCCGTGGCGGGCGGAGTCCGGCGACGGACGCCCATCGGCCGCCGCCTACGCTGGGGTCCCGTGAGTTCTTCCGCGTCCGCACCGCCCGTGCTCCAACTCGATGCCGTCGTCAAGACGTTCGGCGAGACCACCGCGGTCGACGGGCTCGACCTGTCCCTCGACCGCGGCCAGGTCCTTGCCCTGCTCGGACCGAACGGCGCGGGGAAGACCACCACCGTCGAGATGTGCGAGGGCTTCCAGCGGCCCGACAGCGGCACCGTCCGCGTCTTCGGGCTCGACCCGGTCACCGCGTCCGGGGAGGTGCGCGCCCGGATCGGGGTGATGCTGCAGGGCGGCGGCGCCTATCCCGGGTCCAAGGCGGGCGAGATGCTCGATCTCGTCGCCGCGTACTCGGCGGATCCGCTCGACCCGGCGTGGCTGCTGCGCGAACTCGGTCTCACCGACGCGGTCCGCACCCCGTACCGGCGCCTGTCGGGCGGGCAGCAGCAGCGGTTGGCGCTCGCGTGCGCCCTGGTCGGCCGCCCCGAGCTGGTATTCCTCGACGAGCCGACCGCTGGCCTCGACGCGCAGGCCCGGCTGATGGTGTGGGAGCTGATCGACGCGCTGCGGCGGGATGGGGTGTCGGTGCTGCTGACCACCCACCTGATGGACGAGGCGGAGGCCCTCGCCGATCGCCTCGTGATCATCGACCACGGCCGGGTCGTCGCCGAGGGCACCCCCAGCGAACTGACCCGGCACGGGGCGGCGGGCCAACTCCGGTTCACCGCCCCCGAGCACCTCGACCTGAACGCGCTGGCGGCGGCGCTGCCCGCGGGCTTCACCCCGAGCGAGCCGAGCCCAGGCAGCTACGTCGTCGAGGGCGACATCGACCCGTCCGTGCTCGTCGCGGTCACCACCTGGTGTGCGGGGCTGAACGTGCTCGCGACCGAGATCCGCATCGACCAGCGCCGCCTCGAGGACGTCTTCCTCGACCTCACCGGAAGGGAGCTTCGGGGTTGACCATGTCCCGCACCGACCGCCTCGCCGACAACCGGTTCGAGCCCGGCATCTTCGCACCGCGCCCGCAGGCCGCGCCGCCCGCGCGGATGCTGGCGGCGCAGACCCGGATGGAACTGACGCTGCTGCTGCGCAACGGCGAGCAGCTGCTGCTGACCATGTTCATTCCGATCACGCTGCTGATCGGCCTGACCCTGCTGCCGTTCGGTGACCTCGGCGATCCCCGCGTCAACCGGGTGATGCCCGCGGTGATGATGGTCGCGGTCATGTCGACCGCGTTCACCGGTCAGGCCATCGCGGTCGGGTTCGACCGACGCTACGGGGCGTTGAAGCGGCTCGGCGCGACACCGCTGCCCCGCTGGGGGATCATCGCGGGCAAGTCGGCGGCCGTGGTGATCGTCGTCGCGATCCAGATGCTCGTGCTCGGCGGGATCGGGTTCGCCCTCGGCTGGCGACCGGGCGTGGTCGGTCTGCTGTGCGGTGCGGTCGTGATCGCACTCGGCACCGCGATGTTCGCCGCGCTGGGGCTGCTGCTCGGCGGGACGCTGAAGGCGGAGATCGTGCTCGCGCTCGCGAACGTGCTGTGGTTCGTGATGGCAGGCATCGGTGCGGTCGTGTTCGGCGGCGACGGTATCCCCGACGCGCTGCACACCCTGGCGCGGCTGGTGCCGTCGGGTGCGCTCGCGGAGGCCCTCGACCACGCGGTCGCCGGGTCGGTGGACTGGTTCGCGATCGCCGTGATCGTGGTGTGGGGGGCGGTCGCGGCGTGGCTCGCGACCCGCTGGTTCAAGTTCACCTGACCCCGGATCGGGGTGGCGCTGCGACGTTTCGACCCATTCCGGATCGCAATTGTGCAAGATCAGTGTCCGTGCTCACCGCAACGTTGCGCGCCATCGCCGCGCTGTCCGCCGCCACCCTGTCCGTCTCGCTCGGCGCGGGCGCCGCAGCCGCGCAGCCGACCTGGGGGCCGCTGGCCCCGCACAACCCATTCCTCGGACCCCCGGGGACCTCGACGATGCATAGCGACGCAGGCTCCTCCGACGTCACCCCGCTCGCCGGTCCGGGCACCGGGAACCTGACGGTCGGGGCCACCTCGCTCGCCTCGGCCTGCCCGACGCTGTTGCAGGGATCCGACTCGATGGTCCTCGCGCTATGCACCACGATGGTCGGCCGGAATCCGACGGTGCACCTGATCGACACCGACGCGTCCGGGTCCGCGGGCGGGCTTGGGTCGACCGACCTCGGCTCGATCGCGTCCGCCTCGACGGGTGGCCGGGCCGCGGGCGCGTCGCTGGCCGAGCTGCAACTGCCGAAGGGCAGCCTGCTCGGCGGCGTCTACGCGTACCTGGACAACGAGAACCGCCTCGTCGCGGTCGACGGCACCCGGCGGCTGGTCCGGATCGGGCACGCCGCCTCGGGCGGCAGGTGGACCCTGTCCGTCGACGAATCGGTCGACCTGTCCGGCGCGATCGCCGCCGACGACGCCGTGACCGGCCTCTCCCCGGACTGGGCAGGCAACGTGTGGTTCGCGACCGGCGCCGGGCGGGTCGGCGTGGTCGACGCCGCCGGGGTGGCCCGAACGGTGGACCTGCCCGCCGGGGAACGCGTCGAGAACAGCATTTCCACCTCGCCGTCCGGCACCTCCGTCGCCACCACACACGCGCTCTATCAGCTGTCGGCCGGTCCCGACGGCACCCCCCGCATCGACTGGCGCACGGCCTACGACCGGGGCAGTGCCCGCAAGCCCGGCCAACTCAGTTGGGGTACCGGCTCCACCCCCACCTATTTCGGTCCGGCCACCGGGCACGAGTACGTGACGATCGTCGACAACGCCGACACCCGGGTCTCGCTGCTCGTGTACCGCGTCTCCGACGGCGCGCAGGTGTGCTCCACCCCGGTCCTGGCCGACGGCGGTCCGGGCAGCGAGAACTCACCGATCGCGGTCGGGTCGAGCGTGTTCGTCGCGGGCACCTACGGCTACCCGTACCCGGCCGTCCCGGAGAGCGCGGGGCCGTCGGTGCCGGGGTCCGCGCCGTTCGCGGGCGGCATGACCCGGGTCGACGTCGGCGCGGCGGGCTGCACGGTCGTCTGGGACACCGACGTCAAGAGTGCCGCGGTCCCGCACCTGTCCGCCGCCGACGGGAACATCTACACGGTGCTGCGCTCGGGCACCGGCGGCGCGCTGGACGGGTTCACGTTCGCGGCGATCGACCCGGCGAACGGCGCGGTCCGGGCCACCACGGACCTGCCGCGCAGCACGCTCGGCGACACGATCCAGATGTCCGGCCTGATCACCGACGACGGGGACTACCTGCAGGGCACCCTCAACGGTGTCGTGCGGGTGGCGCGCGGCTGAGCCGGACCGGTGGCACGGCGGCGAACCGGACCGACGACACGGCGGCAAGCCGGACCGACGACACGGCGGCAAGCCGGACCGACGACACGGCGGCGAGCCGCCCCAACGACACGGCGTAGTTGACCGGGCTCTACGATCGACCCCGTGCTGTATCGCGGGTTCGTGAGCCTGGTCAACCGTCTGCCCCTGCCGTCGCTTGCCGTTCAGAAGTGGATCGCGTTCGCGGTGATCGTCGCCCAGGGCGGCATCGCGGTCACCGGCTCCGTGGTGCGGGTGACGGCGTCCGGCCTCGGCTGCACCACCTGGCCGCAGTGCCATCCGGGCAGCTTCATCCCGACCGGTACCTCCACCGCGCCGTGGTTCCATCAGGCCGTCGAGTTCGGTAACCGGCTGCTGACGTTCGTCGTCGTTGCCGTGTCCGCGGCGGTGGTCATCGCGGTCACCCGCGCCGCCCGTCGCCGTGAGGTCCTCGTCTACGCCTGGCTGATGCCGGCGTCGACGGTGCTGCAGGCGGTGATCGGCGGCATCACCGTGCTGACCGGGCTGCTGTGGTGGACCGTCGCGATTCACCTGCTGGTGTCGATGGCGATGGTGTGGCTGGCGGTGATCCTGTACCACAAGATCGATCAGCCCGACGACGGTGTCGACACGGTGGTGCTGCCGAGGCAGTTGCGCTGGCTGACGGCGCTGTCCGGGGTCGCGTTGGCGGCCACCCTGGTTGCGGGCACGATGGTGACCGGTGCCGGGCCGCATGCCGGGGACAAGAATCCGGAACGGACCGTGGAGCGGCTCGACCTGGACATCACGAATCTGGTGCATCTGCATGCCGAGATGTTGGTCGCCTACCTGGCGCTGCTGGTCGGCCTCGGGTTCGCGCTGTACGCGGTCGCTGCGCGGGACGCGCTGAAGCTGCGCCTGAAGGTGGTGGTCGCGCTGGTCGCGCTGCAGGCGTGCATTGGGCTGGTCCAGTTCTGGACGCATGTGCCCGCCGCGCTGGTGTCGATCCATGTCGCGTTGGCCGGTGCCTGCACCGCCGCCACCGCGGCGCTGTACGCGGCGGGTCGGGTGCGGGAACCGGTGCGTGCGGGTGTCGGGGCGGCGACGGCGGGAGCGGTCGCGGACTGATCGGGTCCCACCGAATACGATCTGCGCAGCGTCACCTCCGATCATCCATCCGAAGGAGCCGGCATGCGTCTGCGCGACACCCCCACCGTCGAGGTCACCGAACGCCTCACCTGTAGCCCGGAGCGGGCCTGGGCCCTGGTCACCGACATCGAGTTGCCGACCCGCACCGACGGCGAACTGCAGCGGGTCGAGTGGCTGGACGGCGCGACCGGGGTCGCGGTGGGCGCCCGGTTCCGTGGGCACAACGCCAACACCGTGATGGGCGAGTGGCAGACCGAGTCGGAGGTCGTCGAGGTCGAGAACGGCAGGCGCTGGGTCTGGCGGGTCGGGGCGGCGGAGTCCCCGATCGCGCTCTGGGGTTTCGAGGTCGACGGCGGCGACAGCGGTGCCGTCGTCCGGCAGTGGGCGAAGGTCGGTACCGGCGCGTCCCCGCTGTCGGAGTTCATCGACCGGCATCCGGAGCAGGAGGCCGTGATCCTGGAGCATCGGATGTCGGTGTGGCGCGACGGCATGGCCGCCAACCTGGCCGCACTCACCCGGCTCGCCGACCGGTAGCTGTCCGGAACGCGACGGGCCGGCTCACCGCTGTCGGTGAGCCGGCCCGTCGTGTCGTGGTTCAGCCGAGGCCGTTGCGGGCCTTCGGGAATCGGGTCTGCTTCGCGACCCAGCCTGCCATCTTCTGCCAGTGCCCGACCCGCGGGGTGACGATGCTGGTCACCGAGCGCTCCCAACCGGAGGCGGTGACGCCGTCGACGCCCGCGACGACGGCCTTCGCGGTCGCGAGGTCGTCGACGACCTGGTCGCCGAGGACGCCGTCGGCGCCGACGAGGGTGATCCGCACCCCGTCGAGGCCGATCGGCTGGACGACGGCGGTCGCGGAACCACCGTGCTCGGCGACGAACTTGCGTACCGCGGTGACCGTGCGGGCCGGCGCGACGACGGACGGCGCTGCCGCGCCGGAATCCTGGGTGTCCACACTCATGCGCTCAGGATACGACAGGGCAGAATCGGGTTCATGCGCGCAATCACCGTCGCCGAGTTCGGCGGACCCGACGTCCTGACCCTGACCGACCAGCCCGACCCGGTTCCCGGCGCCGATGACGTCCTGGTCCGCACCGACGCGGTCGGCGTGAACTTCATCGACACCTACCGCCGCACCGGCGCCTATCCGATGAGCCTGCCGTACATCGCGGGCAGCGAGGGCACCGGTGTCGTCGAGGCGGTCGGCGCGAACGTCACCGATCTCGCGGCCGGGGACCGGGTGGCGTGGGCGGACGCGCCGTCGAGCTACGCCGAACTCGTCGTCGTACCCGCCGCGGCCGCGGTGCCGGTGCCTGCCGACGTTCCGGCCGGGCAGGCCGCGTCGGCGCTGCTGCAGGGGATGACCGCCCACTACCTGCTGCACTCGGTGTATCCGGCGCAGCCGGGCGAGACGATTCTGGTGCACGCGGGCGCCGGCGGGGTCGGGCAGATCCTGACGCAGCTCGCGGTCGCGCGTGGCATCCGGGTGATCACGACGGTATCGACGGGCGAGAAGGAGGCGCTGTCCCGGGAGTGCGGGGCGGCCGAGGTCCTGCGGTACGGCACCGACCTGGCCGAGCGGGTGCGGTCACTGACGGGCGGTGACGGGGTCGCTGCGGTGTACGACGGGGTCGGGGCCGACACCTTCGAGGCGAGCCTGGCGTCGCTGCGGGTCCGCGGCACCCTCGCGCTGTTCGGTGCGGCGAGCGGCCCGGTGCCGCCGTTCGACCTGCAGCGCCTGAACGCGGCAGGCTCGCTGTTCGTGACCCGCCCGACACTGGCGCACTACACCCGAACCAGGGAGGAGTTGCTGTGGCGGTCCGGTGACGTGTTCGCGACGATCGCCGACGGCACGCTGACCATCCGGGTCGGCGGGACATATCGGCTCGCCGACGCCGCGCAGGCGCACCGGGATCTGCAGTCCCGCCGGACGACCGGGTCGATCGTCCTGCTTCCCTGACCGCGGGCGCGGGCGGTGCGGGGTCAGGAGAAGAACGTGGCGACGGTGTCCCAGCCGAGGACGGCATCGACGGACAACGCGCAGAACACGACCGCGAGGTAGTTGTTCGACTGCAGGAACAGGCGCAGCGGCTTGATCGGCTGCCCCTTCCGCACCCCCGAGTACAGCTGGTGCGCCATGAGCAGGAACCAGGCGCCTGCGACGAGCGCGACGGCGGCGTAGATGACGCCGGCGGCCGGAACGAGCACCAGGGTGGTCAGGACGGTCAACCAGGTGTAGACGAGGATCTGCTTGGTGACGCGCTCCTCGGTGGCGATCACCGGCAGCATCGGCACCCCGGCCGCCTTGTAGTCCTCCTTGTACCGCATTGCCAGCGCCCAGGTGTGCGGCGGCGTCCAGAAGAAGACGACGAGGAACAGGACGATCGGTTCCCAGCTCAGGCTGCCGGTGACGGCGGCCCAGCCGACCAGCGCTGGCATGCAGCCGGCGGCACCGCCCCAGATCACGTTCTGCCAGGTCCGCCGCTTGAGCACCATCGTGTAGACCAGCACGTAGAACGCGATCGTCAGCAGCACGAGGATGCCGGCGAGCAGGTTCGCCGCCCACCACAGCCAGCAGAACGACGCGGCGCCGAGCACCAGGCCGAACACCAGCGCGTGCGAGGTGGGGACCGCCATCCGGGCCAGCGGCCTGCGCGCGGTGCGCTTCATCACCTTGTCGATGTCGGCGTCGACGACACAGTTGAGGGTGTTGGCGCTGGCGGCGCCCATCCAGCCACCGAACAGGGTGGCGAGGATCAGCGGGAAGTCGACGGTGCCGCGATCCGCGAGGAGCATCGCCGGGATCGTCGCCACCAGAAGAAGTTCGATGACCCGTGGCTTGGTCAGCGCCAGGTAGGCGAGAACCTTCCCGGTGATCCGACCCCAGAGGGAGTCCGACCCGTTCCGGGGGGTGGCATCGGGGGCACCAGCGAGACCGTGTCCGCCACGCTCCACTATCCGCACCGTCACTCCTACTTCTCGGGCCCCGACGAGGGCCCGGTATCACGGTTCGCCCCACTGGCCTGGCGCCGTGCGACATCCGCTCCGGTGGTCCACGGTGCAGGGGCAGCCGCGGACGCGGCGCCACGGCCGGGGACCCGAGCACTACTACACCCGATGGTAGACGGCGGCGCGAACAGATCCGAACCGGGCACGGGTCGAACGACCCGAATCGGACGCCGCGGCGGCCAGCAGGCCCGCGACCACCGCCGCGGCGGACGCCGGATCGACCGGCGTGCACGCGCGCACTACCCTTGGGTCGGAACTACGCTGGAGTGTCGGAGCCGACGCCGGGTTCACCGCACCCGCCGTCCGTCCCGCCGTCACCGTGCCGATCACCCGATGTCAGGAGACTTGAAGCTCGTGTCGATCACAGACGAGATCCGCGTCCTCACCCAGCCGGTGCACCCCGGCGACTGGACCGACCTGGACACCAAGGCGGTCGACACCGTGCGTGTCCTCGCCGCCGACGCCGTGCAGAAGGTCGGCAACGGCCACCCCGGCACCGCGATGAGCCTCGCCCCGCTCGCCTACACGCTCTTCCAGCGCATCATGCGCCACGACCCCGCGGACGCGGAGTGGGTCGGCCGGGACCGCTTCGTCCTGTCCTGCGGGCATTCCAGCCTCACCCTTTACCTGCAGCTGTACCTGTCCGGGTACGGCCTCGAGCTGGCCGACCTGGAGGCGCTGCGCACCTGGGGGTCGCTGACGCCCGGTCACCCCGAGTACGGGCACACCACCGGCGTCGAGATCACCACCGGACCGCTCGGTCAGGGTCTCGCGTCGGCCGTCGGCATGGCGATGGCGGCGCGGCGCGAGCGCGGCCTGTTCGACCCCGACGCCGCCGCGGGCGCCAGCCCGTTCGACCATCACGTGTACGTGATCGCCTCCGACGGCGACCTGCAGGAGGGCGTCACCTCGGAGGCGTCGTCGATCGCGGGCGTGCAGCAGTTGGGCAACCTGATCGTTTTCTACGACGACAACGAGATCTCCATCGAGCACGACACCCACATCGCGTTCGGTGAGGACGTCGCCACGAGGTACGAGGCGTACGGCTGGCACGTGCAGCGGGTCGAGGGCGGCGAGAACGTCTCCGCGATGCTGGATGCGGTCGAGGCCGCGAAGGCGGTCACCGACCGGCCGTCGATCATCGTGCTGCGCACCATCATCGGGTACCCGGCGCCGACCAAGATGAACACCGGCGACGCGCACGGTGCCGCGCTCGGCGCCGAGGAGGTCGCCGGGGTGAAGAAGGCCCTCGGCTTCGACCCGGAGAAGAGCTTCGACGTCGACCCGGCCGCCCTGGCGCACGCGCGGGAGGTCCTCGACCGCGGCGCGGCCGCCCACGCCGCCTGGCAGGGCGAGTTCGACGCCTGGGCCGCCCGCGAGCCCGAGCGCAAGGCGCTGTTCGACCGGCTGCACGCCGGGGAGTTCCCGGAAGGCTGGACCGACGCGCTGCCCACCTGGGAGCCGGACGCTAAGGGCGCGGCCACCCGCAAGGCCTCGGGCAAGGTGCTCAATGCCCTCGGCCCGATCCTGCCGGAGCTGTGGGGCGGGTCCGCCGACCTCGCGGGCAGCAACAACACCACCATCGACGGCTCCGACTCGTTCGGTCCGACATCGATTTCCACGAAGGACTGGACCGCGCAGCCGTACGGCCGGACGCTGCACTTCGGCATCCGCGAGCACGCGATGGGGTCGATCCTCAACGGCATCGCGCTGCACGGTCCGACCCGCCCCTACGGCGGCACGTTCCTGGTGTTCAGCGACTACATGCGGCCAGCGGTCCGGCTCGCGGCGCTGATGGGCACCCCCGCCGTCTACGTGTGGACGCACGACTCGATCGGTCTCGGCGAGGATGGCCCGACGCACCAGCCGATCGAGCACCTCGCCGCACTGCGCGCCATCCCGAACATGTCGGTGCTGCGTCCCGGTGACGCCAACGAGACCGCGCAGGCCTGGCGGTACGCGCTTGAGCACACCACCGGGCCGACCGCGCTCGCCCTGACCCGTCAGGACATCCCGGTGCTCGAGGGCACGAAGGAGAAGGCAGCCGAGGGCGTCAAGCGGGGCGCGTACGTGCTTGAGGACTCCGCCACCGGAACTCCCGAGGTGATCCTGCTCGCGACCGGTTCCGAGCTGCACCTCGCCGTGGCGGCCCGCGCCGCCCTCGAGGCCGACGGCATCGGCACCCGGGTCGTGTCCGTCCCCTGCCTGGACTGGTTCCTCCAGCAGGACCAGGCGTACCGCGATGAGGTGCTGCCGCCCGCGACCCGCGCCAGGGTTTCCGTCGAGGCCGGGATCGCGATGCCGTGGTGGCGACTGCTCGGCGACGCGGGCGAGGCCGTATCCATCGAGCACTTCGGCGCCTCCGCCGACCACAAGACCCTGTTCCGCGAGTTCGGGTTCACGGCCGAGAACGTGACGGCCGCGGCCCGCCGCGCAATCACCGCAGTGAAGGGCTGAATTGCCATGGCACAGAACGAGAATCTCGCCGCACTGTCGGCCGCCGGTGTCTCGGTGTGGCTCGACGACCTGTCCCGCAACCGACTCGAGACGGGCAACCTCGCGCAGCTGGTCGCGGAGAAGTCCGTGGTCGGCGTGACGACGAACCCGTCGATCTTCCAGGCCGCGCTCCAGGGCTCGGAGTACCACGCGCAGCTGCACGAGCTCGCCGGCCGCGGAGCGAACGTCGACGACACGGTCCGCGCGCTCACCACCGACGACGTCCGCAACGCCTGCGACCTGTTGGCGCCGCAGCACGAGGCGTCCGGCGGCGTCGACGGCCGGGTCTCGATCGAGGTCGATCCGCGGCTGGCCAACGACACCGACGGCACGGTTGCGCAGGCGATCGAGCTGTGGAAGATCGTGGATCGGCCGAACCTGCTGATCAAGATCCCGGCCACCCTCGCGGGCCTGCCCGCGATCACCCGGGTGATCGCGGAGGGTATCAGCGTGAACGTGACGCTGATCTTCTCCGTGGACCGGCACCGGGCGGTCATCGACGCCTACCTGGCAGGCCTCGAGGCTGCGAAGGCCGCCGGGCACGACCTGTCGACGATTCACTCGGTCGCGTCCTTCTTCGTCTCCCGTGTCGACACCGAGATCGACGCCCGGCTGGAGCAGATCGGCACCGACGCGGCGCTGGCGCTGCGCGGCAAGGCCGGCGTCGCCAACGCCCGGCTCGCGTACGCGGCCTACCAGGACGTCTTCGAGTCCGGCGACCGGTTTGCCGCGCTCGCGACGTCCGGTGCGCGGGTGCAGCGTCCGCTGTGGGCGTCGACGGGTGTGAAGAACCCCGACTACCCGGACACCCTGTACGTCACCGAACTGGTCGCAGCCAACACGGTCAACACGATGCCGGAGAAGACGCTCGACGCGGTCGCCGACCACGCCGTCGTCACCGGCGACACGATCTCCGGCACCGCGGCCGCCGCGCAGGACGTCTTCGACGCGGTCGCCGGGGTCGGGGTCGACCTGGGTGACGTCTTCGACAAGCTCGAGTCGGAGGGCGTCGACAAGTTCGAGGTCTCCTGGAACGAGCTCCTCGAGGCCACCGCCGCGTCCCTCACCGCGGCCTCGTAGATGGCGATGGGGAGCACGGGAGCCGCGCAGGAGTGGATCAATCCGCTGCGCGACGAGCGAGACAAGCGACTGCCGCGGATCGCGGGCCCGTGCTCCCTGGTGATCTTCGGGGTCACCGGCGACCTGGCGCGGAAGAAGCTGATGCCCGCCGTGTACGACCTGGCGAACCGGGGCCTGCTGCCGCCGGGGTTCGCGCTGGTCGGGTTCGCCCGCCGCGACTGGGCGAACGAGGACTTCGGCAAGGTCGTGCACGACGCGGTCCGCGAGCACGCCCGCACCGAGTTCCGTGAGGAGGTGTGGGACCGACTCTCCGAGGGAATCCGCTTCGTGCAGGGCAGCTTCGACGACGATGCCGCGTTCGCGGAGCTGACCCGGACCCTGACCGTGCTCGACGCCGAACGCGGCACCGGCGGCAATCACGCCTTCTACCTTGCGATCCCACCCGCGGCGTTCCCGACCGTGTGCGAGCAGCTGTCGCGGTCGGGGCTGGCGCAGCCGGTCGCGGACCAGTGGCGGCGGGTGGTGATCGAGAAGCCGTTCGGCCACGACCTGGACTCGGCGAAGGAGCTCAACGCCGTCGTCAACACGGTCTTTCCCGAGGATTCGGTGTTCCGCATCGACCACTACCTCGGGAAGGAGACGGTGCAGAACATCCTGGCGTTGCGATTCGCGAACCAGCTGTTCGACCCGATCTGGAACGCCCACTACGTGGACCACGTGCAGATCACGATGGCCGAGGACATTGGTCTCGGTGGCCGGGCAGGCTACTACGACGGCATCGGCGCGGCCAGGGACGTCATCCAGAACCACCTGCTGCAGCTGCTCGCGTTCACCGCGATGGAGGAGCCGGTCAGCTTCGAACCCGCCGAACTGCAGGCGGAGAAGATCAAGGTGCTGTCCGCGACCCGGCTCGCCGAACCCCTCGACGAGACCACCGCCCGCGGTCAGTACGCGGGCGGCTGGCAGGGCGGACGGAAGGTGGTCGGCCTGCTCGAGGAGGAGGGCTTCTCCCCCGAGTCGACGACCGAGACGTTCGCCGCGATCACCCTCGAGGTCGACACCCGCCGCTGGGCAGGCGTGCCGTTCTACCTGCGCACCGGTAAACGGCTTGGCCGCAGGGTCACCGAGATCGCCGTCGTGTTCAAGCGGGCACCGCACCTGCCGTTCGATGCCACCATGACCGAGGAACTCGGGCAGAACGCGCTGGTGATTCGGGTGCAGCCCGACGAGGGCGTCACGATGCGGTTCGGGTCCAAGGTGCCCGGCTCCTCGATGGAGGTCCGGGACGTCAACATGGACTTCAGCTACGGGCAGGCGTTCACCGAGTCGTCCCCCGAGGCGTACGAGCGGCTGATCCTGGACATGCTGCTCGGCGAGCCGTCCCTGTTCCCGGTCAACGCCGAGGTTGAACTGTCGTGGAAGATCCTCGACCCGGTGCTCGAGCACTGGGCGGCGAGCGGACAACCCGACCCGTACGAGGCGGGTACCTGGGGTCCGGAGTCGGCGCACGAGATGCTCCGCCGGACCGGACGCGAATGGCGGCGGCCGTGACGCCGCTCCTGATGGGAGAATTCCACTCGTGATCATCGACATCCCCGCAACAACGACCGGCGCCGTCAACAAGCGGCTCGTCGAGATCCGCGAGACCGGTGGCGCCGTCACGCTGGGGCGGGTGCTGACGCTGGTGGTGAGCACCGACGACGACGAGAACGCCGAGTCGGTCATCGAGGCCGCCAACGAGGCGAGCCGCGAACACCCGTGTCGCGTCATCGTGGTCACTCGCGGTGACCGGGACGGCGAGTCCCGGCTGGATGCGCAGATCCGGGTCGGCGGCGACGCCGGAGCCTCCGAGGTCGTGGTGCTGCGCCTGTACGGCGAGCTCGCCGGGCACGAGGACAGCGTCGTCATCCCGTTCCTGTTGCCGGACACCCCGGTCGTCGCGTGGTGGCCCGACAAGCCGCCCGCCGTTCCCGCACGTGATCCGCTGGGGCGGTTGGCCATTCGGCGGATCACCGACGCCACCGGCGCACCCGACCCGGCGACGACGATCAAGTCCCGCCTGCAGGCGTACACCGCGGGCGACACCGACCTGGCATGGGCGCGCGCCACCCCGTGGCGGGCGCTGTTGACGTCCGCCCTGGATCAGCCGCCGCACCAGCCACTGCTGTCGGCGACCGTGTCGGGGCTGCCCACCGAACCGGCGGTCGACCTGATCGCCGGGTGGCTCGCCAGCCGAATCGACGGCCCGGTGCGCCGACTGGCCGGGGACCTGCGGATCGAACTGCACCGCACCAGCGGAACGATCGCCCTGAGCAGGCCGCAGACCGGGAAGACGGCGACCCTCAGCCGGACCGGGGCACCGGACTCGCTGGTGTCCCTGGCGCGCAGGGAGACCCGGGACTGCCTCGCCGAGGATCTGCCCAGGCTGGATCCGGACGAGATCTACCATGCCGCGCTCGCCGGGCTCGCCCGCGTCGAGTTCGGGTAGGTCCTTCGACTCGAAAACGGTCCTCCCCCTGAGAGACCCCAGCGAATAGGGTGTTCGCCATGACTGACTCCGTGACCGTGCAGACGTACGACGATTCCGACGCCCTCACCTCGGCCGCCGCGCGCCGATTCGTCGAGGTGATCGTCGACGCTCAGGCCGCACGGGGGTCCGCGTCGGTCGTCCTCACCGGCGGCGGCAACGGGATCGGGCTGCTGCGCAAGCTGCGGGCGGACTCGGGTGCGATCGACTGGTCACGGGTCGACGTGTTCTGGGGCGACGAGCGTTTCGTCCCGCGCGGCCATCCGGACCGCAACGAGGTGCAGGCCCACGACGCGCTGCTCGACCACGTCCCCGTCGAGTCCGCGCGGCTACACCCGATGCCGTACGGGGACGGCGCCTACGCGGGGGACCCGGACGCGGCCGCGCACGCATACGAGCATCTCCTCGCCGCCCACGCGGGCGGCGGACCGATCCCGGAGTTCGACGTGCACCTGCTCGGCATGGGCGGTGAGGGACACGTCAACTCGCTGTTCCCCGACACCGATGCGGTCCGGGAAGCGGACCGCTTCGTCGTCGGTGTCACCGACTCCCCCAAGCCGCCCGCCGAGCGGGTCACCCTCACCCTGCCCGCGGTGCGCCGGTCGCGGCGGGTGTGGCTGCTGGTCGCCGGCGCGGACAAGGCGGACGCGGTCGCCGCCGCGATCGCGGGTGCGGATGCCGTCGACATCCCCGCCGCGGGTGCGCTCGGCGCCGAGGAGACCGTCTGGTTCCTTGACCGGGCGGCGGCCGCGAACCTGCCTGCCTGAGGAGTTCACTCCCGGGTCGGCTCCTCGTCCGCGGCAATCGGATTCGTCTCGCGCGGCGCCGCATCCGCCCGGATGCCACGGAGCAGCGAACGGCTGCGCGGCGCGCTCCGCGCGTATGCGGATGCACGGACGCCCGTGCGCCAGTCCCGCGTTCGAGTGCACTGCTCCATGGTGGTCCCCGCCCCGTGTCGTTTCCTGGATCGACGCTGCTGCTACCTGAATTGACGCGGGCACCACCGCCTCGGTTCCGACTCCCCCTGATCAGACGCCGGTTCAGCGGCCGGGTACCCGGGGATTCGGATCACCCGGCAGCGGCATCATCCGGGTCCGGGCCGGGGCGCGGCGGTACAGGTCTGCGGTATCGGCGATGATTGCCGGGGATTCCACAGCAGTGGCACACATCGGAGGTAGTGAATGACGAGCGTGGCGGCGCGCGAGACCGGTTCTCGTGACGTATCGACGGGCCACCGGTGGGTGGTGGTCGACACCGAGACCTCCGGCATGCATGCGGCGTCGCATCGGGTCCTCAGCGTGGCGGCCGTGGTGTTGCGTGAGGACGGATCCGTCGAACGGGAATTCTCCACGCTGCTGAATCCGGGCGTCGATCCGGGAGCCGTCGACATCCACGGTCTCACCGCAGGCAGGCTGGCGGGGGCGCCCCAGTTCGGCGAGATCGCCGCCGAGCTCGCCGAACTCCTGGCCGGCCGGACGATGGTCGCGCACAATGCGTCGTTCGACTACGGGTTCCTGGACGCGGAGTTCCAGCGCGCCGGGGTGCGCACACCGATCGAGAATCGGTTGTGCACGCTCGCGTTGTCGCGGCGACTCGAACTCGACGTCCACAATCATCAGCTGGCCACCCTGGCGGACTACTGGCGAGTGCCCCAGTTCCACGCACACGATGCCCTCGACGATGCCCGCGTTCTCACCGAGGTGTTCACGCGCAGCGTGTCATTGGCGGAAGCGCTGCAGCTGCCCCTCCCCGTCGTCGCGTGTGCGGGGCGACGCGTGGCGATGCGTCCGGAGCAGGTGCAGCGGGTGCCGTCCGGGTACCGGAATCCGGGTCGGTTCGACCCGGCGGTCGGTCTCGTCCAGGGCATGAGGATCGTCGTCAGCGGACCGACTCGTGCACCGCGGCCCGCGATCGCCGCCGCCCTGTCCGGGGCCGGGTTCGACGTGATGAACTCGGTGAGCCGCCACACCAGCGTCGTCGTCTGCGACGATCCGCAGTCGCCGCGCGCCAAGGTGAGACGGGCTGCCGCGGAGGGCATCCCGATCATCTCCGAGGCGCAGCTGGACGGGCTCCTGACCAGGGTCGTCCCGGGTCAGCCGAAGGCGACGCGGGCCGCGGTCGCCCCACCGGGCAACCCGGTCGAGGTGGTGCATCCCGCGCCAGCACCGGCGGCCTCCCGTGCCGGTGCTGCATGGCGGGGTCGCCGGATCCTGCTGATGGGCGGAACACACCTGGAGTGCGTGATGATGCGGTCTCGCATCATCCAACTCGGTGCCCGCCCGTCCCTCAACCTCACCGCCGCCGTCACCGACGTGCTGGTGTTGTCGGGCGGCGGCGCCGATCGGCGGATGCCGCGGGTCGAGGCACGCGGACTGCCGGTGATTCGGGAGTCCGACGTGACCGACGGGATCACCTCCGGGTTCGTCCCGCCGCACATGCGGCACGAGTCGCGGGTGTCCGCGCCGATCCTGTTGCGCGGGCAGACGGTTGACCTGCCCGCGACACCGACGGTGTGGTCCGTCAACGTGTCGTGGCGGGCGGAGAGCGTCGGCGACGAGTTCGACGTCGACGTCGTCGCCTTCCTGCTCGGCGACGACCGGCGGGTGGACTCGGATCAGGACTTCGTGTTCTACAACAATCCCACCGACGGGGACGACGCGGTCGTGCTCTCCATCGACGGCGGCAGCGAGCAGTGCGTCCGGGTCGACCTCGCGGCGCTGCCCGACGACTGCCACCGCGTCGTGATCGCCGCGGCGATCGAGGGTGGCCGCACCTTCGGTGATCTTGGCGCGGTCGCGGTCAGCGTCGACGGCCCGGACCACACCTTCGCGACGTTCGTGCTGGACGCGGGCACCGTCGAGCGGACCATGATCCTCACCGAGATCTACCGGCGGCACGGCGCCTGGCGGATTCGTGCCGTCGGCCAGGGCCACGACGACGATCTGGCGGCGATGGCCACCGGCTACGGCCTCGAGGTCGAGGACGACTGAGCTCCCCCGCCCCGGACCGGCCTACCGTCTCGTGGTGCGGGCGAGGACGTCGACGACCCGGCCGGTGTCGGCGGGGGCGCGGTCGGCGGTGAACGTCCAGGGGGTCGAGGTCCAGGGGTCGCGCCAGTCGTCGGCGCCCGCCACGGGCAGGGCGTAGCTGCCGCGCGGCAGGTCGGGGTGGATCCGTTCGACCGCGGCGAGATCGTCGGTGACGAGGACGGTGACCACCCCCAGCGCCGGGCCGTGTTCGGCGAGGAACGCGATGGCCGGTAGCCGCCTCGGGTCGTATCCGTACGGGAAGTGGTCGAGCACAATCAACCGCGGCTGCGGCGGGGCGCCGTGCGGGGTGCCGCGGTCCAGGAGCGCGAGTTCGGCTGCCGCCGCGGTGGTGTCGAGGTAGGGGCCGATGTCATCGGCCCGGGTGATCGTGACTCCCCCGCGGTGGGCGAATCCGTCGGTGAGCGGGCGGAGCCCACCGGACAGGTCGACGACGTCAAGGACGATGTTCGGGTCGGCGGCCAGGATCCGCAGGACGGCGGCGGCGGTGACGGACGCGGTCGCCGGGGTGTCGGCGCCGACGATGCGCAGCGGCCGCCGCAGCGGAAACGGCAGGCAGACCGGGACCCGGAGCGGTCCGCACTCGGGCGCGGACAGATCACCGATCCGGATCCCGTCGGCCGGACCGGGTTCCGGGGTGCCCGCGGTCCAGGCGGGCGCGTCCCAGTCGGCGAACGACCGCGGCAACAGCGGGCCGATCGTGCGCAGTTCGGTGTCCAGGTGCCCGGTGTCGCCGCGGTAGCGAGCGTCGGCGTCGGCGACGACGGTGTCGTGGCGGCGGCGGGCCTGGTCGCGGATGCCCGCGGTGTGGGCGCTGTTGCGGGTGGCCGGGTCGGCGACCGCGTCGGTCAGTTCCCGGTCGAGACGGTCTTCGGCGAAGCGGCGGGCGGCGATCAGTGCACCGGCGCTGCGGGCCGCGTCCTCGAAGATCATGGTGAATCGTTCGATGATGTGGTTCGGGTCGAGTGGTTCGATCGGCCCGTACTCGCCGGTGGCGGGCGCCGGGGCCGGCGGGGCGGGTTCGGGTTCGGTGTCCCCGCGGTCGACGTCGACACCGTGGTGAGTGATCAGGCCGGCGAGCCCGTCCGCGTAGCCCTGGCCGACGGCCCGGACCTTCCACTTCCCGCCGCGCCGGTACAGCTCCCAGCAGATCACCGCGGTTTCGGCGGACCGGCAATCGATGTCGCAGCCGGCGACCGGTGTCCCCGCCGGGTCGGTGAGGACGGCGGTGACGGTGGTGACGACGGCCCCGGCTCCGGCGAGGGGGTCGACGCTGGCGATGCACAGCACCGCGTTGGCGTCGGGGTGGACAGCGTCGAGGTCGACCTCGACGCTGCCCTCCCCCATCCGGACACCGCGGGTGTGCGGCTGGTTGTAGAACACGAAGTCCTCGGACGACAGTGCCTGCAGGGCGGCGTCGGTGACCAACGCGGACACGTCGAGTGCGATGTCACCGGTGGCGGTGAACCGCAGTGTCGTGGTCGGCAGCACGGAGTTCTGCCCGCGGGTCAGCTGCACCGTCGTTCCTCCTCGGTCGAGTGTGCTCAGTTCCGGGTGAACGGCACCAGGTGCGGTGCGGCCTCACCGGCATGCCTGGCCTGGATGCCGTCACCGATCGCCTGCAGCTTCCAGCCGTCGGGGCCGCGGAACACCTTGGCCATCACCATGCCGGTGAACGGCATGCCGCCGTGCAGGGTGTAGCGGGCGAGTTCGCTGCTGGTGGTGGCGTCGACGAGCCGGCAGAACGCGTTCTGCACCTGCGCGAACGTCTGCCCCTTGTAGGAGGTGACGATGAACAGGACGGTGGTGACGTACGGGGGGATGCGGGTGAGGTCGACGTTGATCACCTCGTCGTCGCCGTCCCCGGCGCCGGTGAGGTTGTCGCCCTGGTGGTGGATCGAACCGTCCTTCGAGCGGAGCTGCCCGTAGTAGCAGACGTCGACGATCTGGTCGTCGGCGAACAGGACGGCGGAGGCATCCAGGTCGATGTCGACGGCGCGGCTGCCGAACATGCCGCGCTTCTCCACCGGATCCCAGCCGAGACCCATCTTCACCATCGTCAGCGCGACACCACCGTCCTTGCGCAGGTTCACCTTCTGCCCCTTGGCGAGGCTGACGGGACGCCCCTTGGTCAGGTTGACCTCGGCGGGCGCCGCCGCGGGGGCGGGTGCGGGCTGCGGTGCGGGCGCCGGGGGCGGGGTCGGTGCGGGTGCGGGTGCGTCGTCGACGGTGATGCCGTGGTCGGTGACCAGGGCCGCGAACCCACCGGCGTATCCCTGCCCGACCGCCCGCACCTTCCAGGTGTCCTGGCGGCGGTAGATCTCGAGGGCGATGACGACGGACTCGCTGGACAGCCCGTCGATGCAGTACTCGAACAGCGGAGCCCCGGACGCGTCGGCGACGTGCGCGGTCGGCGCCGGGAACTGGCCGAACGAGGAACCCGAATCGTCCAGTGTGATGATCGCGCGGACCTTATCGATGTCGGCGGGGATCTGACCGGTGGTGATCCGCAGGTTCGTCCCGGCGGCGCCGCTCACCAGTTGCACACCGGGGCCGGTGGGCTGGTTGAAGAAGACGAAATCCGCGTCGGTGCGGACCTTCCCGGATTCGGTGAGCAGCAGCGCGGACACGTCGGCCTGCGTCGACAGGGCGACGGAGACGACGATCGTGTCGGTCTGCAGGGGCGCGTTCTGGCCTTTGGTCAGCTGGTGGGTCACGTCGACTTCCTTTGCGGGAGCAGTGCTTCGGTGGGGGCGGTGTGGTGGTGGAACCAGGTGAGGATCTCCTCGCCTGCGGCGATACCGCTGGCCGCGGTGACGGCGACGTCCGGGTGCTGCCAGCCGGTGTCCTCGAGTTCGCCGTGGCGGGGGCGGATCGCGGCGTCGGCGTGTTCGAGGAGGTCGATGTCCAGGACACCGTCACCGGCGGCGAGGACCCGGCTGCCCGCGTGCAGTGCGCCGTCGGCGACGAGGCGGTCGTGGACATCGCGCAGGGCGGCGCTCTTGGTGACCGCGTTCGGCATCGTGTAGATCTTGCGGCCCTGCTGGGAGACGTTCCAGCCGCGCGGCGCGCACCACGCCCGCCAGGCGGCGACGAAGTCGTCGGGTTGGGCGGCGGTGTCGACGACGAGGTAGCAGAACAGGTCGTCGGCGGTCCGCAGGCTGCGCACCCAGCCGTCGTCGATGCGGGTGCGCAGTGCGTCGACGACCGCGGTGACCGGCGGGCCTGCGGCGGCGACGATCCGGTCGATCCGTTGCCGCCACACCGGGTCCGGGTGGCCGTCGACGAGGACGGCGCCGCCGTTGCTGGTGACCGCGTACGGGTACGGGCCGCCAGGCAGGTCGATCCGCCGGTACTGGGCGGGGGTCCGGGTGGTGGTGGGCACGACCACCGTGCGCGCGGTCAGGTCGGCGAGAAGGGTGTGGGCGGCGGCGGTCATGTACGACAGCGGCGCGTCGTCGTAGATCTCCACGCACACCGGCGCGGTCGCCGCGAACTGGTCGGCCCCGGCGGCGGCGCGGGAGTAGATCATGGTGCGGTCGAGGTCGGTGGCCACCAGCGACGAACGTGCGGTCACGGCTGCTCCTTGATCAAGCCCATGCACGAGTACGCGAGGTCGGGCACCACCTCGACGGGGACGTCGCGGGCGGCGGCGAGCATCCGGATGTGGGCGTGTTCGGGGGCGTCGGCGTCGCGGACGAGGACCTTCCACGGGATGCGGCGCAGCAGGACGCGGGTGGTTTCCCCGACACCGGGTTTGACGAAGTTCACCGAGCCGATGCCGTACTCGGCACGGACCGCGTCCACCGACGCCCATCCCGTCCACGACGGTGTCCGGTCCCCCGCGGCGATCGCACCGGCGGCTGTGACGGCCGCAGGGTGGGCGGCGTCGAACTCGGCGGTGACGGTGTCCAGCAGGCGGTTCGACACGTCCTGGCCGGTGAGGTCGCGGTAGAACTTGGCGCCGTGAAATTCGCCGGGCCCGATGTGCCGGTCGCTCAGGACGGTGCGCGACACCAGTCCGGAGACGGTGGAGTTCAGGCAGGCGGACGCGATGAGGAAGTCGTCGCGGGTGCCGTAGGTGCGCACGCAGTGGCCGGGGTCTGCGAGGACCGCGAGGTCGTCCGACAGGCGCGGACCCCCGGCGGCGGCGTAGGCGTCCAGTGCGGCGGTGAGTTCGCGGGTGATGGCACCCTTGCCGGTCCAGCCGTCGACGAACACCACCGAGTCGGGGTCGTGGCGGCCGGTGATGTGGTCGAGGGCGACGGTGTCGATGCCGCGGCCCCGGACGATCGAGACCGCGTAGTGCGGCCACGACACCTGATGGAATCGCGTGGCCCAGCGGCGGATCAGGACGCCGACGGGGGTACCGGCCCGCGCCAGCGACACCAGGGTCAGGTTCGGTCCGCGTTCGGCGACGAGGAGTTCGGTGACGGTGCCGACGGCGTGCGCGAGACGCGCCGCGGAGTCGGCAAGGGCGGTGTCGAACAGGTCCCGGTAGGCGGCGTCGGGCTGGTATTCGACGGGCAGGGACTCGGCGTAGTGCGCGGTCCCCGCCTGGATGGCCCGCTCGCGTTCGGCGAGGTCGGCCTCGAGGTCGAGGGCGGAGAGGTCCTTGAGCAGCCAGGCGACCTCGTCGGCGGCGTAGGAGCCGAAGCCGGGTCCGGTCAACGGCGACGGCGCGACAGGGATGGTGGTCATGGGCGGTTCCTCGCTGCGGTGAGGGCGTGGTGGTCGGTGGCCGGGACGACAGCGACGACGACGTCGTGGCTGGCGGCGGTGAGGACGTCGAGAAGCCCACCGGGAGAGCGCAGCTCGGCGGTGTCGGCGGGGGTGTCGATCACGATCAGCAGCTGCGCATCCGGCCCCGGGCCGGGCCAGGTCGCGTTGTACAGGTAGCGGCGGGCGTCGGGATCCGGTTCCGGGGCGTGGAACTCGAAGCCGCGGCGCAGCGGATAGCCGGGATCGTCGTGGACGTAGGCCGGGGATCGGGTGGTGGTCTGGTAGCGGACGGCGAACCCGGCGTCCGCGAGGTGTTCGGCGATCCGCAGCGGCAGGTACATCAGCTCCTCGTGCCCGATCACGATCACCGGGCGTGCCGGGTCCAGGTGCGGTACGAGCGTGTCCGTGGCCGCCGCGACGGCGGCGGTGAACGCGTCGGCGTCGGCGTCGAGGATGCCGTAGCGGCCGCCGTCGGGCAGGTCCGCCGGCCAGCCGACCGGCACGACCACCGTGTCCCCCGCCGGGTCGCCGGCCGGGTTGAGAACGGGCGGGGCGAGGGCGGTGACCCGCTCGGTGAGCCCGTCCGGGAGTTCGGTGCGACCGGCGGCGAGCGCGACGTGGTCGATCCGCACGCCCAGTTCGGCGGCGGCCACGTCGATCGCCGCCCGGTGGTGGGGTTCGCTCATGTCGACCAGCGACGCGATCACGTACCGGTCGCGGGCCGCGATCCGGTGCAGGGCCCGGATCGCGTCGACGGCGGTGGCGCCGGTGGAGATCTCGTCATCGACGAGGACCAGCGGCGCATCACCGGTGAACAGGTCCGGGGAGGTCGGCTGCAGCAGATGCGAGGTGGCGTGCGAATGCCCCTCCTCGAACCCGCCCAGGACCGGGACGCCCGGAGTGCGGCGGCGGGTCGAGTGCAGGTAGCAGGCGGCACCCATCCGGGCGGCGACCGCATGCCCGAGACCGGTCGCGGTTTCCGCGAATCCGAGGACGACCGCTGCCGAAGCGTCGCCACCGAGAACGGTGACCACCCGATCGGCGAGGGCGTCCGCGGCCGCGCGCACCCGCGCCGGGTCGGTCGGCACGTGCTTGCCGAGGACGGTGGACACCAGCAGGTGCGCGCGCCGCGGGTTGCGGCGCAGTCCGGGCCGCACGAGATCGGTGACCCGCCACCGGGAATCGGTGTCGGTGTCGCTGTCGTGGAGGGCGAGGCCGAACTGTGCGGTCGCCCACGCCGGTGCGATGCCGGTGGCCGTGGTGGTGGTCATCGGGCCGCCAGGGCGGTCAGCAGGTCCACGAAGGTCACTCCCGGGTTGGTCACGCCGAACACCGACGCGCGCAGCGCAACCCGCTGTGCCCAATCCCGGTGCGGTTTGAGTTCGTTCATCTTGTTGCCGTATCCCGATGCGAGGACCCCGCCGGTGTCGCCGCCGAGAATGTCGACCGCGTCGTGGTACTCCTCGGCGGTGACCGCGGCCAGCGCGTGCACCGGCGCGACGTGCGAGGGGTGGATGACGGTCTTGCCCTGGATGCCGTTGGCGTGGTCGAGGGCGATCTCCCGGAGCAGGCCGTCGAGGTCGCGGCTGACGAGTTGCTGGCGGAACCGCACCGCGTCGTGCTCCGCGAACGGGGTTTCCCGCAGTTGCGGCCGGAACATGCGTTCGTGGTCGGCGAAGTACTCCCACACCGGGCCGGTGATCACGAACCCGGTGCCGTCCGTGCGGCCGAGATAGTTGACGATGCTGGCGATCACATCGGAGACGACGCGCACGTCGTAGATCGTCAGGTCGCGGTCGCGCCGGATCCCGAACAGTGCGCACATGTCGGTGGCCCCGACCCGCACCGCGAGCACCCGCTCCCGATGCTCGGTGAGCAGCGCGGCGATCGTCTGCAGTTCGGTGTCCCTGGCCTCCCGGTACGCCAGCACCGGGGATTCGAGGACCGGCATCACGTACAGGTGTTTGCCGAGGGTCTCCGACGCCTCCCGCACCGCGTTCAGGGTGCCGGCTCCGGTGGCGGCGGTGAACTTCGGGATCACGAACCCGGTCAGTGCCTCGACTCCGGCGCCGAGCGCCGCGGTGACGGCGCGGATCTCGGTGGCGGTGCGGACCCGAACGAAGAGCAGCATCCCGCGGGCCGGGGTGGCGGCGAGGGCGTCGAGTGCGGCGACCGCGCCGGCGAGGGCGGCGTCGACCTGGTCGTCGGCGACCGCGTCCTCGAGGTCGATGACCATCGACATCACCCCCTCGGCGCACCGGCGAATGATGGTGTCGGCCAGGTCCGGTCGGTTCCCCGGCACGTACAGGGTGGCACCGAGGGCGACGGCCAACCGTTCCCGGGTGTCGGTGTCGGTGAACGGGGTCGGCCGGTGCAGGAACAGCCGGTCCCGGGTCTGTGGATCGAGCTGGTGGAAATGCGTCAGGGTCTGCCCGATCCGGGGCTCGGGGTCGGCAAGGTGGCGGGTCATCCGCGTCCTCTCATGCGGTCGACGACCCCGACGATGAAGCGCTCGATCGCCTCGAGGTCGGTCGTGTAGGTCCAGTAGTCGGGATGCACCCCGTCGAGTGCGGCACACGCGCGGTCGATGCGGTCGACCTGGGCGTCGAGGACCGACCCCCATTCGCCGACGAGGTCGCGTTGCATCGCCAGCTGTTGCGCGTCCCGCAATCGGAACCGCACCGTGTCCGCCGTCCGGGCGGGGTTCGCGCGGACCTCGCGCAGGGACCGCAGCCGGTCGGTGACCGCATCCACGGCGGCGTCGGCCTCCCGCAGGTGGTCACGCGCCGACGCGCAGTGCGCCAGCGCGGCTTCGGGCCGGCCAGCGGCGATCTCGCCGCGGGCGGCCGCCACCTCCTGCTCGGCGGCGGCCGCCGCGGATGCGGCGATCCGGTCGTTGTCGACCAGGTCGTTCGAGCAGGCGGCACTGAACTCGCGCAGCAACGCCGACCGGGCAGGCCCCAGCTGGTCGGCGCGGGTCGCGACCGCACTGATCCGGGTCGCGATCGACCGGACAGCATTCTGCGCCTCGGCGCCGCGGCCCGGGGCCGCCGCGAGTAGCGCGTGCACGGCTGCGGCCGCGTCGGTCACCGCGGCCGCGGCGTCCCGTTCGTCGGCGCTGTTGGTGACCGCGTCGAGTGTGCGGACCTGCCCTGCCAGCACGTCGACGGCGGCGATCACCGACGGGTACTGCAGGAACGGCAGGTTCTCCGTGCGGTCGAGCGCGGTGACGGCGGCATTCGCGTCGGCCCGTGCCTGCTGTGATGCGTTGGCTGCGAGCTGCTGCACCGCGCGGGCCCGGCCGAGCGCGTCGCTGAACCTGTCCCGGAACCGGATCATCTCGGCACACACCCGGTCCAGGGTGCGAGTGCACTCCTGGTACACCGACGCGGCCTGGTACGGCGAATCGGGCTCCGCTCGCTGCAACTGGAGGTAGCTCGCGGTCGCCGCGGAATGCTGTTCCCTGATCGGTGCCCACTGCTGCGTCGCCTGGCCCGTCGGGTCGGTTGCACGGGCCGCCGCGACACCGTTTTCGATGTCGGTGATCAGCTGATCGGACTGCAGGAATGCCGTCGTCATCGCGCTGTAGGAGTCGACGGCGGCGGGGTCGTCGCCCGAGTCGCCTGCGAAGAGTCGACGCATGAATGTCCTGGCCACGGTGCGCTGCTATCGGCGCTGGTTCGGGGCGGCCCGGAGTGCCCGCATGGTTGCGATCCTGGTCGTGTTGGCGCCGCGAGTCAGGGTGATCACGAGGTGAACGGATCCTTTCAAGGGAAGGCCGTGCCCGGTGTGGGCGGGCGGTCCTCAGACACGCCTGCCCACACCCTGGCCGGGCTGCTCGCCTGCTACTTGCGGCCAGCGGTCCAGTTCATGCCGAACCCGTACGCCTCATCGATTTCCTTCTGCGCACCACGGATGTAGCGGACCTCGCGGGTGACGGTCAGCTCGCGACCGTTGCTCTGCAACATCGCGATCGCGCAGGAGATGGCCTGGTTGTCCGCCGAGTCGAGCTTGACCTCGACCTGCGGTCCCGACGTCGGGAACAGGGTGACGACACCGTTGGCCTGCGACCAGTTCGGCGCACCCTGGTAGATGTACGCGAAGATCAGGATCCGCCGGAACTTGCTGATGTCGGCGAGGTTGATGTGGAGGTTCTCCCCTGCGGTGTTGCTGCCGCTGCGGTCGTCGCCGTCGAGGTGGATGAACGGTCGCTGGTTCAATGCGCCGAACGAGTTTCCGAGCGCCTGGACCACGCCGACGGAGCCGTCGGCCAGCTCGTACATCGCCGCGAGGTCCAGGTCGATGCTCGGCGCCGCCGCTGCCTTGAGCTTCGCCAGGAAGCCCTTGCCCGCGGGCGCCGCTGCTCCGGCGGTCCAGTTCAGGTTCACGCGCATCGTGCCCTGGCCGTCACCCGACTTCGCCAGGGAGATGGTGGGGGTGGCCTTGTCGAGGGTCACCTTGTTCAGGTTGATCGCCATGGTGCGACTCCTTGTCTGGTTGATGTCGCGCCCCACCCCGGCCTGCGGGGTGGGGCGGCGAGTAACGCGGGTGGTGCCAGCGGGTCAGGCGTTGACCGCGGCGCGATCGTCCGGATCGAGGTCACCGCCGGTGTCGGCACTGCGCTTATTGCGAATGACGCTGGTGACCAGGGCAGCAACGATCAGGACAACGCCGATTAGGCCGGTGAAGACCTCGTTGACGTGGGTTCCAATGGAGTACAGCAGGATCAGCGCGAGGGCACCGATCGCCCAGTGCGCACCGTGCTCGAGATACACGTACTCCGACAGCGTTCCCTGGCGCACCAGGTACACGGTGAGCGAGCGGACGAACATGGCGCCGATGAAACCGAGGCCGAGCGCAATGATGATCGGATCCGAGGTGATCGCGAACGCGCCGATCACACCGTCGAACGAGAACGACGCGTCCAGAACCTCAAGGTAGAGGAACAGGAAGAAGCCGGCCTTGCCGGTGGCCTTCGCCAGCTCGGTCGGTCCGGACCGTCCCGTCGACTCGTCCTCTTCTGCGACGTTGAACAGTTCACCGAGGCCGTTGACGGCGATGTAGGTGATCATGCCCAGCGCACCGGCGATCATGACGGTGGATGTCTCGTCGGCCGGGGCGATGAACACCGCGGTGAGTACGAGCAGACCTGCGGCGATGACGACGTCGAGCTGATCGAGCTTGCCGATCCTGGCGAGCGGCCGCTCGATCCACGACAGCCAGGTGATCTCCTTCTCCTCGAGGATGAAACCGAGGAAGAGCATCAGCAGGAACATGCCGCCGAAGGCCGCGATCTGCGGATGCGCGTCGGTGATCAGGGTTTCGTAGCTCGGTGACCCGTCCGGGAAGTAGGCGGCATCGTCGGCCGGCGGGTTGAGTGCCAGGTCGAGGGCCGCGATCGGGCCGAGCCCGGAGGCGAGCCAGACGATGACGAGCGGGAACACCAGTCGCATGCCGAAGACGGCGATGACGATGCCGATCGTGAGGAAGATCTTCTGCCAGAACTCACTCATCCGGCGCAGGACGGTCGCGTTGATGACCGCGTTGTCGAACGAGAGGGAGACCTCGAAGATGCCGAGGATCAGGCACAGCAGGAGTGCCTGCGGTCCACCGTAGAGGAACGCCACCACCAGGGAGACGACAGTGACGACAATGGAGATGCCGAATGTGCGGAGTACCACGGGAGGTGGCCTTTCTCAATGGGGAATGAAGTGGCGGCGCCGGGTCACTGCGGCTCGGGCACCACCGAGAAGTGGAACGTCAGATGTTGACGCCGTAGTCGCGGGCGATGCCCGCCAGACCGGATGCGTAGCCCTGGCCGACGGCACGGAACTTCCACTCGGCACCGTTGCGGTAGACCTCGCCGAAGATCATGGCGGTCTCGGTGGAGGCGTCCTCCGACAGGTCGTAGCGGGCCAGTTCGATGCCGGTGTTGCGGTCGACGACGCGAATGAACGCGTTGATGACCTGGCCGAAGGACTGTCCGCGCTCGACCGCGTCGTGGATCGAGACGGGGAAGAAGATGTTCGTCACCTTCGGGTCGAGGGCGGTGAGGTCGATGTTGATCGACTCGTCGTCGCCGTCGCCCTCACCGGTGAGGTTGTCGCCGGTGTGCTCGACCGCACCGTCCGGGGACTTGAGGTTGTTGTAGAACACGAAGTGGCTGTCCGAGAGCACCTTGCGCTCCGCTCCGGTCAGCAGCGCCGAGGCGTCGAGGTCGTAGGCGGCGCCGGTGGTGGTGCGCTGATCCCAGCCGAGTCCGACGGTGATCGACGTCAGGTTCGCCGTCTGCTTCGACAGGGAAACATTGCCGCCCTTGGCGAGTGACACGCTCATGGAATCTCCATCCGAAAGTGGTGAGCCGGGAAGGGGGACCGCACGACGACGTCCCCCGTCTCGGAATGGTGCGAACGGTGCTACGGCACGAGAGGGGCGACTGCGCTGGCCCCGGGACAGGTGGCGGCGCAACCGTTTTCCTCGGTGCGCCGCCACCCGCGTGTCACGTGCTAGACGTTGACGCCGAAATCGCGGGCGATGCCCGACAGTCCCGACGCGTAGCCCTGGCCGACGGCGCGGAACTTCCAGTCGGCACCGTTGCGGTACAGCTCGCCGAACACCATCGCGGTTTCGGTGGACGCGTCCTCCGACAGGTCGTAGCGGGCCAGTTCGGAGTTGTCGGCCTGGTTGACGACGCGGATGTAGGCGTTACGGACCTGGCCGAACGACTGGCTGCGGTTGTCGGCGTCGTAGATCGACACCGGGAAGACAATCGAGTCGATGGTCGCGGGCACGGCGGCCAGGTCGACCTTGATGATCTCGTCGTCGCCGTCGCCCTCACCCGTGGTGTTGTCGCCGGTGTGCTCGATCGCTCCGTCGGGGGACTTGAGGTTGTTGAAGAACACGAAGTGCTGGTCGGAGACGACCTTCTTGTCGGTACCCAGCGCGATCGCGGACGCGTCGAGGTCGAAGTCCTGCCCGGTCGTGGTGCGCAGGTCCCATCCGAGACCGACGGCCACCGCGGTCAACCCGGGGGCCTCCTTCGTCAGCGAGACATTGCCACCCTTGGTCAGGCTCACGCCCATGTTTGGTCCTCCTGGACTCGTTGTGCTGTCACGGTTCCCGGCGTGTTCCGGAAACCGACGTCGTAGGTGCACCTTCCGGCCGGTGGCCGGTGTGCGGTCGATCGACGGCCGATGCGACGATCAGAGGTCGAACTCGCCGGGGTCGATGCCGACCGCGAAGCATGCTTCCTTGACCGCGTTCTTCTCGTACTGGTCGAAGTTGCCGTCCGCGCCGCCGATGATGATGCCGATCTGAATCACCGCACGGGCCTGCTCGGGCTTGGACTTGAGCTTGCCGATCGTGGCGGTGGCCTCGACCTTGCCGAAGTCGAAATCGCCAGCCAGCTTGTCGCAGTACCAGTCGAACTTCTCGCGCAGCTCGTCGGGGGTGAACACCTTCAGCGACTCGTTCGACATGATCAGCGCCGCCGTCTTCTGGCGCTCGGACGGGTCGATCCTGCCGTCGGCCGCGGCGATCAAGGCGCACATGGCCATCGAGCCGTTCGCGAACTCCTTGTTCTTGAACTGGGCGGTCTTCGTCTGCAGCTGCCCGTTCAGTTCCTGAGTCTTCGCCTTGAGCTGGTCCCAGAATCCCATCTGTCCTCCTGTTGTGGTCGCGGTCAACGTGTCGTTCGCATGGGTGAGCACTGTCGCGGGTGCGGATGAACACGCGGTTGCGCGACGGAGGCCGGCATCCGAACTGAGACCGCGCCTACGTCGAGAATGCGTCTACCTGCTGTACCCCACCGGGTTTCCGTGGCCGCCGTACCCCCGGCGCCGCGTCCGTCCCGTCCGCCGACCCGGTTCTCGCCGACCTGGAAGTCCCACTTACCGAAGAGGATATTTCACGCGAATCCGACACAAACGACTGACACCCCACTCACCACAACGGTCCGGTGCTTCGACCGAAGGCGTTGGCCGAGAGCGGGCCCCGCACAGGGCGTGTCGGAGGTACGCCAAAATCCCCCCGCCCGGCGCGGGGTCCGGGGCGGCGAGGGTGTGGATCAGGGAAGCGTCGGGATCATCGCCGGACGCGACGGTGTCGCGAACCTGCGGTCGTTGGACGGGCGCGCCGCCAGGTCAGCTGAACTTGATCTCGAGGCCGATGCCGAGGATCGCAATCAGCCAGATCGCGGCGGTGAAGACCGTCAGCCGGTCGAGGTTCTTCTCGACCACCGTGGAACCCGACAGGCTGGACTGCACGCCGCCGCCGAACAGGCTGGACAGGCCGCCGCCCTTGCCGCGGTGCAGCAGCACCAGCAGTACCAGCAGGAGGCTGGTAACGATCAGCAGGATGTCCAGGAAAAGTCTCATCTCGGCGGTACGCTGCCCTTCACGAAACGGTGGTGGCCACAAGTCGTCCCAGCCTACCCGACGCCGGGCAGCGGGCCGTGGGGGGGGGTGTGGGGCCTGGGGGGGGGGGAGGGGGGAAGAAGAGTGAGGGGCGGGGAGGAGGGGGGGGGGAGGGGGGGACCCCCCCGCTTCCGACCGCCCCCCCAACCTTGTCCCCTGTCTTTTGGGACCACCCCCCGCCCGCTGGGACCCCCAACCACCCAGCAGCACCCATCTGAGGAGACATCCATGCAGCACGAC
>NZ_JBSGXD010000004.1:189249-193000 GCF_053609225.1 Rhodococcus sp. NPDC054953
TCCCTTCAAAAAACGGTTTTTGCCCAAAGTTCCCCCCCTCCGCCCTGCTGGGTGAGGATGGTCTGTGCTCGCTTCGCCCCCGGGGGGGGGCACAACCCCCCCACGGGCGCGAAGCGCACTAGAGGCGGCGGGCCAGGGCGCGGCCTGCGCTGCGCCCGGAGAAGATGCAGCCGCCGAGGAAGGTGCCCTCGAGCGCGTTGTAGCCGTGCACGCCGCCGCCCCCGAACCCCGCGACCTCGCCCGCGGCGTACAGGCCGTCGAACGCGGTGCCGTCGGGCCGGATCACCTGCGAGTCGAGGTCGGTCTCGAGCCCGCCGAGGGTCTTGCGGGTGAGCAGGTTCAGGCGCACCGCGATCAGCGGGCCGTGCTCGGGGTCCTGCAGCTTGTGCGGTTTCGCGACGCGCACCACCTTGTCCGCCGGGTAGGCGCGGGCGTTGCGGATCGCCATCATCTGCATGTCCTTCGAGTAGGCGTTGTCCACCTCCCGGTCCCGCGCGATCACCTCCCGCTCGACCTGCTCGTAGTCCAGCGGCGGGCCGGGGTTGATGGCGTTCATCCCGTCGACGAGGTCGCGGAGATTGTCGCGGACGACGAAGTCCTCGCCGTGCTGCTTGAACGCCTCAACCGGCCCGGTCGCACCCTTTTTGACCCGGCCGAGCAGCAGTTTGAGGTCCTTGCCGGTCATGTCGGGGTTCTGCTCGGAACCCGACAGCGCGAACTCCTTCTCGATGATCGACTGGGTCAGGATGTACCAGGTGTGGTCGTGGCCGGTGCCGAGGATGTACTTGAGCGTGGCGAGGGTGTCGAAACCGGGGAACAGTGGGACGGGCAGTCGGGTACCGGTGGCGTCGAGCCACAGCGACGAGGGGCCGGGGATGATCCGGATCGCGTGGTCGGGCCAGATCGGGTTCCAGTTGATGATGCCCTCGGTGTAGTGCCACATCCGGTCCCGGTTGACGATGTTGCCGCCCGCGTCCTCGGTGATGCCGAGCATCCGGCCGTCCACGTGGGCGGGGACGCCGGTGATCATCCGCTCCGGCGCGCGACCGAGACGCTCCACCGGCCAGTTCCGCTTCACCAGGTCGGGGTTGCCGCCGATGCCGCCGGAGGTGACGATCACGGCCTGCGCACGCAGTTCGAACTCCCCGGTGGTGTCCCGGTTGGACCGGACACCGCGAGGTTCGTGTGCCGGGGCGAGGACGGCGCCCCGGACGCCGACCGCGGCGCCGTTCTCCACGATCAGCTCGTCGACCCGATGCCGGTGCCGGAAGGTGACCAGCCCGCGGGCTGCGGCGTCGAGCACCGGCTCAAGGAACACCCGCACCACCTCGGGGCCGGTGCCCCAGGTGATGTGGAAGCGGGGCACCGAGTTGCCGTGCCCGGTGGCGAGCCCGCCGCCGCGCTCGGCCCAGCCGACGTTCGGCATCACCCGCAGGCCCAGCTCGTGCAGGTAGGCGCGCTTGTCACCGGCAGCGAAGTCGACGTAGGCACGCGCCCACTGCCGGGGCCAGTGGTCCTCGCGGTCCCGGTCGAACCCGGCGCTGCCGAGCCAGTCCTGCAGCGCGAGTTCGTAGGAGTCCTTGATGCCCATCCGGCGCTGCTCGGGGCTGTCGACGAGGAACAGTCCGCCAAGCGACCAGAACGCCTGACCGCCGAGGTTGGCCTCGTTCTCCTGGTCGACGACGAGGACGGTTCTGCCCGCCCGGGTCAGTTCGTAGGTGGCGACCAGGCCGGCGAGGCCGGCCCCGACGACGATGACATCGGCTGTCTCGGACATCACTTCTCCTCGCTGTAACTGCGGAGCACATGGACGAACAGGTCGGTACGTGCACGGGATACTCGGGGGTCGTCCGGTTCCATCAGCACCTGGCTGGAGGTGCCGTCGTGGACCGCGACGAGCGCGCGGCCGAGCGCCTGCTGGTTGAGGATGCGGCGCCCTGCTCGGGTGAGCGCGGACTCGACGATGGGCATGATCGTCGCCTGGATCGCCGCCTCGCGGGCGGCCATGACCGGCTTGAGGGCCGGGTTGCGCAGCGCGTGCGCGGTGAACTCGGCGGTGACGCGGTACCACCGGTCGTCGACCGGGATCGCGTCGAGGATGCGCGCGGCCGCGTGATCGAGGTCGAGTGGGCCGTCGGGCAGCGCCGCTGTCATGGCCGTCGTCACGGCGGCGCGGAGGTCGGCGAGCATGGCCGTTGACCGCTGCTCCCACATCGCGAGGAACAGTTCGTCGAGTGAACCGAAGTTGGAGTAGAACGCGCCGCGGGTGAATCCCGCACGCTCGCAGACCCGTTCGACGGTGGCGCGGCCGACGCCCTCCTCGGCGAACGCGTCGAGGGCGGCGGCGAGCAGCCGTTCCCGGGTCTGCGCTCGACTCCTGGCCATGCTCGATACACTAGTGTATCGAGCGGCTGGGGAGGCGGAACTCCGGACATTCCGGTCGCGCCGCCGCGCGGCGCGGCGGCCGCACCGCGCGGGAAGCCGATACCCTCGACCCCGTGGCCGACACCTCGACGATCGTGCACCTGCGTCCCCTCGAACGCGACGACCTGCGGTTCGTGCACCTGCTGTTCAACGATTCCCAGGTGATGCGGTACTGGTTCGAGGAGCCGTACGAGTCGCTCGCCGAACTGACCCAGCTGTACGACCGCCACATCCACGACGAGCGGGAACGGCGTTTCGTCATCGAATCCGGCGGCGACGCGGTCGGGCTGGTGGAACTGGTGGAGATCGACTACATCCACCGGAACTGCGAGTTCCAGATCATCGTGGCACCCGGCAACCAGGGCAGGGGCTACGCGGGCATCGCGACCCGCAAGGTCCTCGCCCACGCGTTCGGGGTGCTCAATCTGCACAAGGTGTATCTGCTCGTCGACACCGAGAATCACGCCGCGGTGCACATCTACGAGAAGGTCGGGTTCACCGTCGAGGGAGTGCTGCGGGAGGAGTTCTTCGCCGCCGGGCGCTACCGCGACGCGACCCGGATGGGCATCTTCCAGCGCGACTTCCTCGCCGGGTAGGCCCGAGCGGGGCCGCGGCCACCTCGCCCCCGAAGCCGCTGACAGGCCGCTCCCCAATGAGGGACACTGACAGTCATGAGAGCGTGGTTCGCGGCCGGTGCGACGACGGCATTCACCGGCCGCTACGTGCTGCTCAGGATGCTGCTGGTCAAGTTCAAGCGGAACGTCGACGCCCTCAACGCGGGCGACCACCGGCCGCTGCTGCGCTCGTACCACCGCGATGCGGTACTGCGATTCGCGGACGGCGATCACCGGTGGGCGGGGGTCCACGCCGGCCGGGACGCGATCGAGGAGTTCTTGAAGAGCTTCGTCCACGCCGGGCTGCGCGGCGAGATCGTCGAGGCCTACTTCGGCGGGCCGCCGTGGCGGATGACGATCCTCGTCCGCTTCAACGACCATGCGCTCGCGCCCGACGGCACCGTCGCCTACCGAAACAGGACCATCCTGCAGGTCCGCACCAGGTGGGGTCGCATCGTCGAGCAGGAGGACTTCTACGAGGACACCGCCCGGATCGAGGCGTTCGACGCCCGGCTGCGTGAACTGGGCCTCGGCCCGAGGCCATAGCGCCGCACGCCGACGCGTCCGTACCCCCCGTACGCGCCGCCGACCCGTGAACGCCGGTGGGGGGGGGGGGACAAGAAAGGAGGAGGGAGAACAGAAGGGGGTGGGGGAGAGGACGGGAGGGGGGGGACAAGCCACAGTGGGGGAGGAGAGGTTGGAAGGGTGGGGTT
>NZ_JBSGXD010000004.1:193010-216752 GCF_053609225.1 Rhodococcus sp. NPDC054953
AGAGGTGTATAAGAGACAACTGCCAAGGGGACACCACCCGCCCACCGGCGGTGCCGCGATCAGCTCACGGGAGCGGCCCCCCGGCCGCGATCGCGGACAGCGTTGCGAACTCGTCGGCCTTGAGCGAGGCGCCACCGACCAGGCCGCCGTCGACATCGGGCTTCGCGACGAGTTCGCCGACGTTCTTGGCGTTCATCGAACCGCCGTAGAGCACCCGCACGTCCGCCGCGACCTCCGCGGAGGCGAGCTCGGCGAGCGTGGCGCGGACCGCGGCACACACCTCCTGCGCGTCGGCGGCCGAGGCCACCTTGCCGGTGCCGATCGCCCACACCGGTTCGTAGGCGACGACGACCTTGCCGATCTGCTCCGCGGACAGGCCCTTGAGGGAACCCCGCAGCTGCGCGACGTTGTACCCGACGTGGTCGCCCGCCGCCCGGACGTCGAGTCCCTCGCCGATGCAGACGATCGGCGTGATGCCGTGTGCCAGCGCCGCCTTGGTCTTGGCGAGCACGACCGCGTCGGTCTCACCGTGGTACTGCCTGCGCTCGGAGTGCCCGACGACCACGTAGCTGCAGCCGAGCTTGGCCAGCATCGCACCGCTGACCTCACCGGTGTAGGCACCCGACGCGTGCGCCGAGATGTCCTGCGCGCCATAGCTGAGCAGCAGCTTGTCGCCCTCCACCAGCGTCTGCACCGAGCGGAGGTCGGTGAACGGCGGGAGCACGGTCACGTCGACGCGGTCAAAGTACTTCTCCGGCAACGAGAACGCGATCTTCTGCACCAGGGCGATGGCCTCGAGGTGGTTGAGATTCATCTTCCAGTTGCCTGCGATCAACGGCTTACGCGCCATCGAGTACCTCCAGACCGGGCAGGGACTTGCCCTCGAGGTACTCGAGGGACGCGCCGCCGCCGGTGGAGATGTGCGAGAAACCGTCCTCCGGCAGCCCGAGCAGCCGCACCGCGGCCGCGGAGTCGCCGCCGCCGACGACGCTGAACGCGCCCTTCCCGGTGGCGCCGATGATCGCCTCGGCGACACCCTTGGTGCCCGCCGCGAACTTCTCGAACTCGAAGACGCCCATCGGCCCGTTCCAGAACACCGTCCGCGCCCCGGACAGGATCGCGGCGAACCGCTCCACCGACTCCGGACCGATGTCCAGGCCCATCCAGCCGTCCGGGATCTCCAACGCGGACACCGTTTTCGCCTCCGCGTCCGCGGAGAACGAGTCGGCGACCACCACGTCCTGCGGGATGTGGATGACGTCGGCGAACCGTTCGAGCAGCGACCGGCAGGTCTCGATCATCGACTCCTCGCACAGCGAGTTGCCCACCGACACGCCCTGCGCGGCGAGGAAGGTGTAGAACATGCCGCCGCCGATGACGAGGGTGTCGGCCTTCGACGCGAGGGCCTCGATGACGGCGAGCTTGTCGGAGACCTTCGACCCGCCGAGCACCACCGCGTACGGCTCGTCGGAATCCTGCGTCAGCCTCTGCAGGACGTCGACCTCCGCCGCGACCAGCGTGCCCGCGTAGTGCGGCAGCAGGGTCGCGACATCGTAGACCGACGCCTGCTTGCGGTGCACGACACCGAAGCCGTCCGAGACGAACGCGCCGCCCATGTCGGTCAGCTCGACGAGCGCCTTCGCCAACGCGAGCCGCTCCGCGTCATCCTTGCTGGTCTCCCGCGGGTCGAAGCGGATGTTCTCGAGCAGCAGCACGTCGCCGTCGGTGAGGCCCTCGGCGCGCGCGAGCGCGTCCTGGCCGACGACGTCGCCCGCGAGCTGCACGTTGCGGCCGAGCACCTCGCCGAGCTTCGCGGCGACCGGCGCCAGCGAGAGCGCCGGGTCGACGGCACCCTTCGGACGGCCCAGGTGGGCCATCACGATGACCTTCGCACCGGCCTCGGCGAGCGCCGAGATGGTCGGCGCCGAGGCGAGGATGCGTCCCGGGTCGGTGATCGCACCACCGTCGAGCGGGACGTTGAGGTCGGAGCGCACCAGCACCGCGCGGCCCGCGACCCCCTCGTCAAGGAGGTCCTTCAGAGTCTTGACTGCCACTGTGATCAAAGAGCCTTTCCAACTAGACCGATGAGGTCGACGAGACGATTCGAGTAGCCCCACTCGTTGTCGTACCAGGCGACGACCTTCGCCTGGTCATCGATGACCTTCGTCAGACCGGCGTCGAAGATCGACGAGTGCGGGTCGGTGACGATGTCGGACGACACGATCGGGGCTTCGGTGTACTTCAGGATGCCCTTGAGCGGGCCCTCGGCGGCGGCCGCCATCGCGGCGTTGATGTCCGCGACGGACGCCGACCGCACCAGGTTCACGGTGAGGTCGGTGGCCGAGCCGGTCGGGATCGGCACGCGCAACGCGTAGCCGTCGAGCTTGCCCGCGAGCTGCGGCAGCACCAGGCCGATGGCCTTCGCTGCGCCGGTGCTGGTCGGGACGACGTTCACCGCTGCGGCGCGGCCCCGACGCAGGTCCCGGTGCGGGCCGTCCTGCAGGTTCTGGTCCTGGGTGTAGGCGTGGACCGTGGTCATCAGACCCCGGGCGATGCCGAACTCGTCGTCGAGGACCTTGGCGACCGGTCCGAGACAGTTCGTGGTGCAGGACGCGTTGGAGATGATGTTCTGACTGCCGTCGTACCGGTCGTCGTTGACACCCATCACGATCGTGATGTCCTCCCCCTTCGCTGGGGCGGAGATGACCACCTTCTTCGCGCCCGCATCGAGGTGGCCCCGCGCCTTCGCCGCGTCGGTGAAGATCCCGGTGGACTCGACGACAACGTCGACCCCGAGGTCACCCCACGGCAACGCGGCAGGCCCGTCCTTGACCTCGAGGGAGGTGACCCGGGTGTCGCCGACGACGATGGTGTCCGCACCGTCGAGGACGACGTCGTGGGGCAGGCGACCGAGGATGGAGTCGTACTTGAGCAGGTGAGCGAGGGTCGTGTTGTCGGTGAGGTCGTTGACCGCGACGATCTCGATGTCGGTGGTCCCGAGCGCCTTCTGCGCGTCGACGGCCCTGAAGAAGTTGCGTCCGATCCGGCCGAAGCCGTTCACGCCTACCCGAACAGTCACAATTCACTCCTTGACGGTTGTCGTGTGCATTGATCGATCAGGTGTGTGCCACAGCCTAGTGCGCACGGACCGGGATCGGCCGTCAGGCGTCGTCAAGCAGATCGGCGGTCACCGCCGACTCGGTGTCGGGCACTCCGGTCTCCTTCGCCTTGCGGTCCGCCATCGACAGCAGCCGCCGGATCCGCCCGGCGACCGCGTCCTTCGTCATCGGCGGGTCCGCGAGCTGCCCGAGTTCCTCGAGCGAGGCCTGCCGGTGCTGCACCCGCAGGCTGCCCGCCGCGGCGAGATGGTCGGGCACGTCCTCGCCGAGGATGTCCAACGCCCGTTCCACCCGCGCCGCCGCGGCGACGGCGGCCCGCGCCGAACGCCGCAGATTCGCGTCGTCGAAGTTCGCGAGCCGATTCGCGGTGGCCCGCACCTCGCGCCGCATCCGGCGTTCCTCCCAGGTCAACCGCGTGTCCTGGGCGCCCATCCTGGTCAGCAGCGCCCCGATCGCCTCGCCGTCGCGGACCACGACACGGTCGGCGCCCCGCACCTCGCGGGCCTTCGCCGACACCCCGAGCCTGCGCGCCGCACCGACCAGAGCGAGCGCCGCCTCCGGACCGGGGCAGCTGATCTCCAACGCCGACGAACGGCCCGGCTCGGTCAGCGAGCCGTGCGCGAGGAACGCGCCCCGCCACGCCGCCTCCGAGTCGACGACGCTGCCACCGACCACCTGGGCAGGCAGTCCCCGCACCGGCCGCCCGCGCATGTCCAGCAGGCCGGTCTGCCTGGCGAGGGCCTCACCGTCCTTGTTGACCCGCACGATGTACCGGGCGCTCTTGCGCAGGCCGCCAGCGCCGAGCACGTGCACGTCGGCGGCGTACCCGTAGAGGTCGTGGATCTCACCGCGCAGGCGACGCGCCGTCGACCCGAGGTCCACCTCGGCCTCGACCACCACCCGCCCGGCCACGATGTGCAGTCCGCCAGCGAACCGCAGCAGGGACGACACCTCCGCCTTGCGTGCGGACACCTGGGTCACCGCGAGCCTGCTCAGCTCGTCCTTGACCTCTGCTGTCATTGCCACGAAATGGGCTCCCTTCCCGTGTGTGACGTTGTCGCGCCGAATGCGGCCGTGCCGGTGGACTGCCGTCCGGGGGTCTCCCGGTCGGGCGGTGCCGTGTCGAGCGGTGCCGTGTCGAGCGCGGCAGCAAGTTTGGTCGGATCGTGGGTCGCGGTCCCGGCCCGCGCCACGTCCGCGTACCGGACGGTGGCGCCGAGGCGGGCCGCCGCCCGGCACAGGTGTTCGCGTTCGCGGCCGGCAGGCACCGACTCCGCGTCGACGAGGATGTCGTCGACCCGCAGGTCCGGCGCGTGCTGTGCGAGCACGTGCAGGTGCCGTTCGGCGGAGAAGCCTGCCGTCTCCCCCGGTTCGGGGGCGAGGTTGAGGATCAGCGCCTTCCTGGCGGTGGTGTCGCGCAGCGCGGCGGCCAGCTCCGGAACAACGACGTGCGGGATCACGCTGGTGAACCACGATCCCGGCCCGAGCAGGATCAGGTCCGCCCGCTCGACCGCGGCGAGCGCGTCGGGGGTGGCGGGTGGATCGGGGGGAAGCAGCCGGACTCGGCGCACCTGGCCGGGGGTGGTGGCGACCGCGACCTGCCCGCGAATGGTGCGGCACACCCGCGGGTCGGCCTCGAGTCCGACGACATCGGCCTCGATCGCCAGCGGGATCGGCGACATCGGCAGCACCCGGCCCCGGATCCGCAGCACCCGCGTCATCTCGTCGAGCGCGCTGACGGTGTCCCCGAGCACCTCGGTCAGCCCGGCCAGGATCAGATTCCCGACCGAATGCCCGGCCAGCGCCCCGGTGCCACCAAAACGGTGCTGCATCGTCGTCGCCCAGGTCTGCACGTCGGGCTCGTCGGCGGCGAGCGCGGCGAGCGCCATCCGCAGGTCTCCGGGCGGGATGACGCCGAGTTCCGCCCGCAGCCTGCCCGAGGAACCGCCGTCGTCGGCGACGGTGACGACCGCGGTGACGTCGTCACTGAACCGACGCGCCGCGCTGAGCGTCGCGTACAGGCCGTGCCCGCCCCCGAACGCCACGATCGACGGTCCCCGACCGTCCCGTTCCTGCGCGGTCATTCTCTCCCCAGATCACGGTGCACGATCTTCACCGTGATTCCCGTGTCCGCCTCCAGTCGCGCCGCGAGGGCCTCGGTCATCGCGACGCTGCGATGCTTGCCGCCGGTGCATCCGACCGCGATCGTCATGTAACGCTTGCCCTCCCTGCGGTAGCCGTCGGTCGTCAACTCGACGACGTGATGGTAGGTGTCGAGGTAGTCCTGCGCCCCGTCCTGGTCGAGCACGTAGTCCCGGACCAGCGGATCCTGCCCGGTGTGCTCGCGGAGCGCGGGGACCCAGTGCGGGTTGGGCAGGAACCGTACGTCGCAGACCAGGTCCGCGTCCATCGGCAGCCCGTACTTGAAGCCGAACGACTGCACCGTCACCGCCACCGACGGCACCGCCCCGCCACCGAACGCGGCCTCGACCCGGTGCCGGAGTTCGTGGACCGACAGCGCCGACGTGTCGATCACCAGGTCCGCGTCGGCCCGGACGGGCGCGAGCCGCACCCGCTCCGCGGCGATGCCCTCGATCAGCGTCCCGTCGCTGCCCTCGCTCTGCAGCGGATGGCTGCGGCGGTTGCTCTCGAAGCGACGCACCAGCACCGGGTCCGTGGCCTCCAGGAACAGCACCCGGGCGTGGGTCGCCTTCTCCGCGACCTCCTTCACGACGGTGGCAAGGTCGCCGGTGAAGCGGCGGCTGCGCACGTCGATCACGACGGCAAGCTTCGGGATCCGGGATGACGGGGACAGCCCGAGATCCACCATCCGGGTGATCAGTTCCGGTGGCAGGTTGTCCGCGACGTACCACCCCATGTCCTCGAGCACCTTCGCGGCGGTGCTCAGCCCTGCGCCGGACAATCCGGTCACCAGGGCGACGTCGATGTCCGGCTGCTGACCGGTCCGTTCCGTCACTCGACTCCTGCCCTCCTCGACTCGATCGTGCTCGGCTCGGCCGTCACCGGCCGCGCATCATCATCCCCCACCCGGACCGAATCGTCGGTTTTCTGGCCCGTGTCTCCCCCGGTCGGCGCCGCGGCAGCCCCGCCGAGGGCCGCGAGCACGGCCCGTGCGGTGGCGACACCGATCCCGGGGACGGCGGTGATCTCCTCGACCGTCGCCTCCTTGAGCCTGGCAACCGACCCGAAGTGGGTGACCAGGGCGGTGCGTCGGGTCTCGCCGAGGCCCTTCACCGAGTCGAGGGCGGACGCCGTCATCCGCCGCGACCGCTTGCTGCGGTGGAAGGTGATCGCGAACCGGTGCGCCTCGTCGCGGACCCGTTGCAGCAGGTACAGGGCGTCGCTGGTGCGCGGCAGGATCACCGGGTCCTCCTCCCCCGGCACCCACACCTCCTCGAGGCGTTTCGCCAGGCCGACCACCGCGACATCGGTGATGCCGAGGTCGTCGAACACCGCGGCGGCCGCGGTCACCTGCGGCTTGCCGCCGTCGACGACGAACAGGTTCGGCGGGTACGCGAACCGGCGCGGCCTCCCGGTCTGCGGGTCGAGCGCGGCCGCAGGCGCCAGATCGCCGCCACTCGACTCGTCCACCGCCGCACCGGGATCCACACGGGCCGCGTCCTGCGCGTGACGCAGGAACCGGCGCCGGGTGACCTCCGCGATCGACGCGACGTCGTCGGAGTGCCCGTCCCCGGCCGCCTCCCGGATCGAGTAGTGCCGATAGTCCGACTTGCGGGGCAGCCCGTCCTCGAACACCACCAGCGACGCCACCACGTCGGTCCCCTGGACGTGGCTAATGTCGATGCACTCGATGCGCAGCGGCGCCTCGTCGAGGTCGAGCGCGTCCTGGATGCCCTGCAGCGCCGCCGACCGCGACGTCAGATCCCCGGCACGTTTGAGTTTGTGTTGGGCCAGCGACTCTTTCGCGTTGCGTTCCACGGTCTCGGCGAGCGCCTTCTTGTCGCCGCGCTGCGGCACCCGCAGCGACACGGCGGACCCGCGGAGCCCGCTGAGCCACTGCTGCACCTCGTCGACGTCGTCCGGCAGCACCGGGACGAGGACCTCGCGGGGCACGACGGTCGCCGTGTCGGCCTGCGGGCCCGGTGTGCCCGCCAGCGCCGCCTGCTCCCCGTAGAACTGGGTCAGGAACTGCTCGACCAGGTCGGCGGCGTCGCCGTCACCGGAGTGCTCGACGACCCAGCCGCGCTGACCCCGGACCCGGCCGCCGCGCACGTGGAACACCTGCACCGACACCTCGAGGTCGTCGGCGGCGAACGCGACGACGTCGGCGTCGGTGCCGTCACCGAGGACGACCGCCTGCTTCTCAAGCGCCTTGCGCAATGCCCCGAGGTCGTCTCGGAGCCGCGCCGCCGCCTCGAAGTCGAGGTCGTCGGCGGCGCGGTGCATCCGCGCCTCGACCTCCCGGACCAGCTTGTCGGTGCGGCCTGCGAGGAAGTCGCAGAAGTCCTCCACGATCCGGCGATGCTCGTCGGCATCGACCCGCCCGACGCACGGCGCGGAACACTTGTCGATGTAGCCGAGCAGGCATGGCCTGCCGATCTGGTTGTGCCGCTTGAACACACCGGCCGAGCAGGTGCGCGCCGGGAACACCCGCAGCAGCAGGTCGAGGGTCTCCCGGATCGCCCACGCATGCGAGTACGGACCGAAGTAGCGGACCCCCTTGCGGCGCGGTCCGCGGTAGACGAACAGCCGAGGGAACTCCTCGTTCAAGGTCACCGCGAGCACCGGATACGTCTTGTCGTCGCGGTAGCGGACGTTGAACCGCGGGTCGAACTCCTTGATCCAGTTGTACTCAAGCTGCAGCGCCTCGACCTCGGTGCCGACCACCGTCCACTCGACGCTGCCCGCCGTCGTCACCATCTGCCTGGTCCGCGGATGCAGCGACGCCACGTCGGCGAAGTACGAGTTCAGCCTGCTGCGCAGGCTCTTCGCCTTGCCGACGTAGATGACCCGGCCGTGTGGATCGCGGAACTTGTAGACGCCGGGTTCGGTCGGAATGGTTCCGGTCGCGGGGCGGTAGGTGGCTGGATCGGGCACGTATCCAGGCTAGTCGGCGGTGCCGACAGTTCCCTTGTCCCCGCTGGCGGGGGCGTACCGGGCGGCCAGCGACCGGAACGAGCGGACCGCGGACACCGCGTGCTCGCGGTCATTCGACTGAATCGCCATCACCGGGATGTACTCGTCGTCGGGCAGTTCGATCCGCGCCCACGCCGCGCCGTCCGGGAAGGACAGCCCCTGCACCAGGTCCCAGTCCACCTTCCGCTCACCGAACGCGTTGCGGACCAGCACCCCGTCCGCGTTCGCCCGCAGCCGCGGCCGCGCGAGGAGCAGCACCAGGCCGGCGAGCAGGATCCCGATCCCCACCATCGACAGCTGGTCCACCACCCGAAAGTACACGCCGGTCGCGGAGCTGCGGAGGAAGATCCCGAGGACGACGAACAGGAGAATGCAGCCGCCTGCGACGATCATCGCCGCCCGCGCCGACTTCTTGCACCGCACGTCGAGGTCCCATGTGGTCATGTCAGCCCCGCCCGCTCGCGCAGGGTCTTCAGCGTCACCGCGGTGTCGATCGCCGCCGCGCACGCCTGCCCACCCTTGTCCTCCACCGACCCGGGCAGCCCGGACCGGTCCCTGGCCTGTTTCTCGGTGTCGGTGGTCAGCACACCGTTCGCGACGGGGGTGCCCTCGTCGAGAGACACCCGGGTCAGCCCGTAGGTGACGGCGTCGCAGACGTACTCGAAGTGCGGCGTTCCGCCCCGGATCACGACGCCGAGCGCGACGACGGCGTCGTGGGTGCGGGCCAGTTGCTGCGCGACGACCGGCAGTTCGATGGCGCCAGCGACCCGGATCAGGGTGACGTCCTCGATCTGCGCCTGCTTCGCGACCCGCTTGGCGCCCGCGATCAGCGCCTCGGAGATCTCCGGATGCCAGGATCCGGCGACGATCGCGAGCGTCAGGTCCTTCGCCTGACCGAGCTGCAGGTCCGGAAGTCCCTCCCCGCTCACAGCGCGCCACCCTTCTCGAACTCGTCGAGACCGGCCAGGTCGTGCCCCATCCGGTCCCGCTTGGTGCGCAGGTAGGTCAGGTTCTCGGCGTTGGCGCGCAACGGCATCGGCACCCGCGCCAGGATCTGCAGTCCGTAGCCGTCGAGCCCGACCCGCTTCGCGGGATTGTTGGTGAGCAACCGCATCGAGGTGACGCCGAGGTCGACGAGGATCTGCGCACCGATGCCGTAGTCGCGGGCATCGGCGGGCAGGCCGAGCTCGAGGTTGGCGTCGACGGTGTCGGAGCCCGCGTCCTGCAGTTGGTAGGCCTGCAGCTTGTGCATCAGGCCGATCCCGCGGCCCTCGTGCCCGCGCATGTACAGCACGACGCCGCGACCCTCGGCGGCGACCATCTCGAGCGCCGCGTCCAGCTGCGGACCGCAGTCGCAGCGCAGCGAGCCGAAGACGTCGCCGGTCAGGCACTCGGAGTGCACCCGCACCAACACGTCGGCGCCGTCGCCGTCGGCGATGTCCCCCTTGACGAGGGCGACGTGCTCGACCTCGTCGTAGACGCTCTGATACCCGACGGCCTTGAACTCGCCGTGCTGGGTGGGGATCCGCGCCTCCGCGATCCGCACCACGTGCTTCTCGTGCTTGCGCCGCCACGCGATCAGGTCGGCGATCGAGATCAACGCGAGGTTGTGGTCGTCGGCGAAGACCCGCAGCTCGTCGGTGCGGGCCATCTCGCCCTCGTCCTTCTGGCTGACGATCTCGCAGATCACGCCCGCGGGACGCAGGTCGGCCATCCGGGCCAGGTCGACGGCGGCCTCGGTGTGGCCGGGCCTGCGGAGCACGCCGCCCTCCTTGGCGCGCAGCGGCACCACGTGGCCGGGGCGGGTGAAGTCGGTGACCCCGGACTCGGGGTCGGCGAGCAGCCGCATGGTCGCCGCCCGGTCGGACGCGGAGATGCCGGTACCGATGCCGTCCTTCGCGTCGACGGTGACCGTGTAGGCGGTGCCGTGCTTGTCCTGGTTGGTCGAGTACATCGGGGGCAGCCCGAGGCGGTCGCAGTCCTCGCCCGCGAGCGGGACACACAGGTAGCCCGAGGTGTAGCGGACCATGAAGGCCACCAGCTCGGGTGTCGCCTTCTCCGCGGCGAAGATGAGATCGCCCTCGTTTTCGCGATCCTCGTCGTCGACCACGACGACCGCCTTGCCTGCGGCGATGTCGGCGACTGCGCGCTCGATGCTGTCGAACCTGGTCACGTGCTGTGCTCCATCAGTCTTGAATGCTCCGTGCACCGACACGGTGCACCTCAACAGTACGGCCCCCGCCCGGTGCGGCCGCCATCGTGTCTACCGTCCGGCGCTGTACAACCGCTCGACGTACTTGGCGATCACGTCGACCTCCAGGTTCACCGGGGTGCCGGGGGTCGCGGTGCCGAGGACGGTCAACGCGAGCGTGGTGGGGATCAGCGAGATCTCGAACCACTGGTCGTCGCCCTCGCCGCCGAGACCGGAGACGGTCAGGGAGACGCCGTCGACGGTGATCGACCCCTTCTCCACCACGTACCGGGACAGCTGCGCGGGCAGCGCGATCCGGACGATCTCCCAGTTCTCCGACGGGGAGCGGCTGATGATGGTGCCGGTGCCGTCGACGTGGCCCTGCACCAGGTGACCGCCGAGCCTGCTGTTCAGCGCGGCGGCCCGCTCCAGGTTGACGCTGCTGCCGACGACGAGGGCGCCGAGGCTCGACCGATTCAGGGTTTCGGCCATCACGTCGGCGGTGAAGGTGTCCCCGCCGAGCACCTCGACGACGGTCAGGCAGACGCCGTTGACCGCGATCGAGTCGCCGTGCCCGGCATCGGAGGTGACGAGCGGTCCGCGGACCGTGAAGCGGGCCGCGTCGGCCAGGTCCTCCTTGGCGACGATCTCGCCCAGTTCTTCGACGATGCCGGTGAACACTGTGTCTCTTCTCTCTCGGTGGTCAGGGTCGGTGCGGAGGGTCAGGGTCGGGACGGGATCAGGGTGAGCAGCAGGTCCGGTCCGAGGGCCTCGACCGACTCCCGCTCGAATCGCAGCGCGTCCGCGATGGTGCCGACACCGGCATTCTCCACGGCGGCGGCGCCCGCCCCGAGCAGCACCGGCGACAGGTACGCCTGGACCCGGTCGATCAGCCCTGCGGCGAGGAACGCCCCGGCCAGGTGCGGCCCACCCTCGAGCAGGACGTCGGGGTGGTCGGTCAGCGCGGCGAGGACCTCGTTGGGATCCCGGGTCCGCAGCACCAGTGTCGGCGCCGCATCGTCGAGAACCCTTGCCGTGGCGGGTATCTCGCGTTCCCCGACCACCACCCTCAGCGGCTGCCGCGCGGCGAGGGAGCCGTCCGGCCGCCGCGCGGTCAGCCACGGGTCGTCCGCAAGGACGGTGCCGGTGCCGACGACGATCGCGTCGAGCCGCGCCCGCTCGGCATGCACGCGGGCGCGCGCCTGCGGGCCGGTGATCCACTGGCTGGTGCCGTCGGCGGCGGCGCTGCGGCCGTCGAGGGTCGCGGCGAACTTCCAGGTCACGTGGGCGCGGCCGGTGCGCTGCCGGTGCAGCCACGCGCGCAGCGGCCCGCGCTCGACCAGGTCCGTCCCGACGCCGGCGACCACGTCGACGCCCGCGGCCCGGAGGGCGGCCGCGCCGCCCGAGGCCTGCGGGTTCGGGTCACCGACCGCGTACACGACGCGCGCGATGCCCGCGTCGAGCAGGGCCCGGGCGCACGGACCGGTGCGTCCGGTGTGATTGCACGGTTCCAGGGTGACGACGGCGGTGCCGCCGCGCGCCCGCGCGCCCGCGGCCCGCAGCGCCATCACCTCGGCGTGCGGTCCGCCGACCGGCTGCGTCGCACCGACACCGGCGACGTGGCCGGCGGCGTCGAGAATCACGGCGCCGACCGGCGGGTTGGGGTTGGTGGTGCCGCGCACCGCCTCGGCGGCGTCGACCGCCACCCGCAGCGCGGACAGGTCCGCCTCGGTCACCGCTACCCGGCCAGGGTCAGGTGCGGCGACGCGGACGCCGCCTGCGCGCGCAGCTTGCGGACCGCCTCGCCCGGGTCGGCGGCGCCGTAGACGGCGGACCCGGCGACGAAGCAGTCGACGCCCGCCTCGGCGGCGGCCTCGACGGTATCGGCGTTGATGCCGCCGTCGATCTCCACGATCAGGGTGAGCTCCCCGGAGTCGACGAGCCTGCGGACCGCGCGGGCCTTGGACAGCACCTCCGGCATGAACGACTGCCCGCCGAAGCCGGGTTCGACGCTCATCACCAGCAGGGTGTCGAAGCCCTTGAGGATCTCCAGGTACGGCTCGATCGGGGTGCCGGGCTTGATCGACAGGCCGGCCTTGGCGCCGGCGGCGCGGATGTCGCGGGCGACGGCGACCGGGTCGTCGGTTGCCTCGGCGTGGAAGGTGACGTTGTGCGCGCCCGCCTCCGCGTACGGCGGCGCCCAGCGGCCCGGGTTCTCGATCATCAGGTGGCAGTCGAGCGGGATGTCGGTGGCCTTGAGCAGCGACTCGACGACCGGAAGGCCGAGGGTGAGGTTGGGGACGAAGTGCGCGTCCATCACGTCGACGTGCAGCCAGTCGGAGCCAGCGACGGCGGCGGCCTCGTCGGCGAGTCGAGCGAAATCGGCGGACAGGATGGACGGGGCGATCATCGGATGGGCCACGCCAGGGAGTTTAGTGCCCGGGCTCGGGCCGCTCCGCGCGCAGCCGCGTCGGCGCCGTCCGCCGCCACGCGTCCTCGATCAGCTCGCGCAGCTGATCGTGGTCGACGACGTCGAGGTTTACCAGGATCGCGCCGTACCCGTCGTAGTGGGTGGTGGTGAAGTAGGCGGGGTCACCGGACGCGAGCAGAGCCTCCTTCTCGTCGAGCCCGCACAGCAGCACCAGGGCGCCCTCCGCGTCGGTGCGCAGCCGGGCGAACCCCTTGCCTGCGACCTTCAGTGCGGGTGTGCGATACCAGGTGGACTCCTCGACTCCCGGCAGCCCGCTCCCGATCGCGACGACATCGCCCCACGTGTGCATGTGCCCAGTGTGCCGCCACCCGCCGACTCGTGCGACGTAGGCGTTTTGTCCTATTCTCGACGGGGTACCCGTCCCATCTCCAAGAGAGCGTCGATGACACGCGCACCGCGCACACCTCGAAGACCCGTCCCGCCCCGCACTGATCACGCCCCGCACCGGACGGCACGGACGTGCTGACCGTTCTCTCCATCGCCCTCGGGATCCTCGTCGTCCTGGCGATCACCGCGCTGACCGGATACTTCGTCGCGCAGGAATTTGCGTACATGGCGGTCGACCGGTCCCGCCTCAAGGCCCGGGCCGAGGCGGGCGACGCCACCGCGTCGCGTGCGCTCGCCGTCACCCGCCGCACCTCGTTCATGCTGTCCGGCGCGCAGCTGGGCATCACCGTCACCGGCCTGCTCGTCGGATACGTCGCCGAACCCCTCATCGGCCGCGGGCTCGGCGAACTCCTTGGCGGCGTCGGCATCCCCACCGCCGTCGGTGTCGCCGCGGGCGCGCTGCTCGCCGTGCTGTTCTCGACGGTCGTGCAGATGGTGTTCGGCGAACTGTTCCCGAAGAACCTGGCCATCGCCCGCCCCGAACCGGTCGCCGGGCGGCTCGCCCTGTCGACGACCCTGTACCTGGCGGTCTTCGGCTGGCTGATCCGGCTGTTCGACGCGTCGTCGAACCTGCTGCTGCGGGCACTGCGCATCGAACCGGTGCACGATGTCGAGCATTCCGCGACGGTCCGCGACCTCGAGCACATCGTCGCCGAGTCCCGCGACTCCGGCGAACTCCCCAGGGAACTGTCCGCCCTCCTCGATCGGGTCCTCGACTTCCCGACGCGGACAGCGGAACATGCGATGATCCCGCGGTCGCGGGTGGACACGGTGCCCGCCGACGCACCGGTCGCCGAGGTCGTCGCCCGGATGGGAACGGGTCACACCCGCTACCCCGTCGTCGGGACGAGCAGCGACGACCTGCGCGGCGTCGTGCACCTGCACGACCTGCTCGGCGCGCGGGCGGCGGGCAGCGCGGCGGAGCACGCCCGACCCGCGGTGATCGTGCCGACCACGCTGCCCCTGCCCGACGTCCTCGCCCGGCTGACCGCGGCCAAGGACGAGATGGCGTTGGTCATCGACGAGTACGGCGGGTTCGCAGGCGTCGTCACCGTCGAGGACATGGCGGAGGAACTGGTCGGCGAGATCGCCGACGAGCACGACCCCGACCACGAGTCGGGCGAGGCGGCCGTCGTCGACGGCGGCTGGCTGATTCCCGGCGGGGTCCACGTCGACGAGGTGGGCCGCATCCTGGACCGTGAGCTGCCCGAGGACGACGATTACGAAACCCTCGCCGGTCTCGTCATCGCCCGGTTCGGCGGGCTCCCGACGGTCGGCGACACCGTGATCGTCGACCTCCCCGGCGACCCGGCCGACCTGGTCGCGGACCATCCAGCCCCGGCCAGGCAGCTGCTGGTGGAGGTGCGGGGCGTCGGCAGGCACGTGCCGTCGTCGCTGTTCGTGACACTGCGGGAGAAGGAGTCCGACGATGAGTAGCCCGTGGGTCGTGCTGGCGGTCACGGTGGCACTAATCGCGGCGAGCGCGTTCTTCGTCGCGGTCGAGTTCGCGCTGATCGCGGCGCGACGCCACCGCCTCGAGGACGCGGCGCCGCGCAGCCGATCGGCGCGGGCCGCCCTGCGCAGCGCGTCGGAACTGTCGGTGCTGCTTGCCGGTTCACAGTTGGGCATCACCGTCTGCACCCTGGCGTTGGGGGCGGTGACGAAACCCGCCGTGCACCACTGGCTCACGCCGCTGTTCACGGGCTGGGGTGCGCCGACCTGGCTCGCCGACGTGGCCGGGTTCGTGCTGGCGCTGCTGATCGTGACGTTCCTGCACCTGGTGGTCGGCGAGATGGCCCCGAAGTCGTGGGCGATCGCGCACCCGGAACGGTCGGCGACCCTGCTGGCGATCCCGATGCGCGGGTTCATGTGGCTGACCCGTCCGCTGATCGTCGCGCTGAACCGGCTGGCGAACCGGTGCCTGCTGCTGGTCGGCGTCCAACCCGTCGACCAGGTGGCGTCGGGTCAGGATCCGGAGGCGCTGCGGCATCTGGTGGAGCATTCGGCGACCGTCGGCACCCTCGATGAGCGCTACCACGGTCACCTCACCGGCGCGTTGGAGCTGCAGTCGCTGACGGTCGGCGACATCGTCCGGCCGAACCCGCACCCGTCCGCCGTCGCCCCGGACACGACCGCGGACGCGATCCGCGCGACGGCCGAGACGAGCGGTCATCTGCGACTGCTGGTGCGCGGCGCGGAGGGGGTGCGGGGCGTGGTGCACGTGCGCGACAGCCTCGGCGCTGCGGACGGCACCCGGGCGCGGGACCTGATGCGGCCGGTGCTCACGTTCGACGCCAGCACCCCGGTGTACGAGGCGTTGGCGACGATGCGGGAGACCCGCAGCCACATCGCGGTCGTGCGCGCCGCCGACGGGGGCGACCTGGTCGGCCTGGTCACGCTCGCCGACGTTCTCGCGAGGCTGCTGCCCACTTCCTAGACTGACCCAACCCCACCTCGAGGGAGGAGCCGATGCGCGGTGACGGCAGTCCCCGGCGGCCGAGCGGGGTGAGGTCGTGACGACGGCGCTCAACGTCGGCCTGGTGCTGGTGTTCGTCCTCGTCGGCGGGGTGTTCGCGGCGACGGAACTGGCGCTGGTGTCGCTGCGCGAGGGGCAGATCCGGGCGCTGGGCCGGCGCGGCCGCCGCGGGGCGCGCGCGGCCGCGCTGGCCAGGAACCCGAACCGCTTCCTGTCGGCGGTGCAGATCGGGGTGACGGTCGCTGGCTTCTTCTCGGCCGCGTTCGGCGCGTCGACGATCGCCCCCGATATCGCCCCCACCCTCGCCGGGTGGGGGCTGTCGGACGAGACCGCCGACGTGATCGCACTGATCGGCACCACCCTCGTCGTCGCCTACCTGTCCCTGGTCCTCGGCGAACTGGTGCCGAAACGCATTGCCCTGCAACGCGCCACCGGGGTAGCGCTGGTCACCGGCCCGCCGCTGGACCGGTTCGCGTGGCTGATGCGCCCGGTGATCTGGCTGCTGTCGGCGTCGACCGACCTGCTGGTGCGGATCCTCGGCGGCGACCCGTCCCGCACCTCCGAGGAGGTGTCCGCGGACGAGTTGCGGGACATGCTGCTCGGCCACGACGCCCTGCCCACCGACCAGCGGGAGGTGCTGTCGGAGGTGTTCGACGCCGGACCGCGGACCCTGACCGAGGTGATGCGGCCGCGCACCGAGGTGGACTGCCTCGAAGCGGACACCGCGGTCCCGGCCGCCCGGGACCGCGCGATCACCCTGGCCCACAGCCGTTTTCCGGTGGTGGTCGGCGGGTCCCTCGACGACGTCCTCGGGTTCGTGCACCTGCGGGACCTGTTCACCGCCCGCGACGACGGCATCGTGGCGGACCTGGTGCGGCCGCTCGCGCAGTTCCCCGGCAGCAAACGCGCCCTGCCCACCCTCGTCGAAATGCGCCGCGACAACACCCAGATGGTGCTGGTGATCGACGAGTTCGGCGGCGCGGCCGGGATCGCGACCATCGAGGACATCGTGGAGGAACTGGTCGGCGAGATCGGCGACGAGTTCGACCTCGAGTCGGGCGCGCCGATCCCGGACGGCGATCCGGTCACGGTGAGCGGACTGCTGCACGTCGACGACTTCGCGAAGCAGACCCGGATCCGTGTTCCGCACGGCCCGTACGACACGATCGCCGGCTTCGTGATGCACCGGCTGCAGCACATCCCGGCCGTCGGCGACACCGTCACCGTCGGTGAGCACCGGCTGACGGTCACCGAACTCGACGGCTACCGCATCGCCCGGCTGCGGCTGCGCCGGTGAGTCACGGCACCCGGTTGGTCCACTCCAGGGTCGCGAACTTGCTGTCAACCAGTTCGCGGGCCGCGGCGAGTTCGGCGTCGGTGTATGCGGATTCGGCGGTGTCGTAGCGGGCCCGGAAGTGCGCGACGAAGGCCGCAATGATCGCGGAGCGGACCATCCCGGTCTGCGAGCGCATCGGGTCGACCCGCTTGCCGGAGGAGGTGATGCCCTTGTCGGAGATCTTCTCCCTGCCGATGCGCAGCACCTCGGTCATCTTGTCGGCGTCGATGTCGTAGGCCATCGTCACGTGGTGCAGCACCGCACCGGCCGCGAACCGCTTCTGCGCGGCGCCGCCGATCTTGCCGTGCTCGGACGCGATGTCGTTGAGCGGCACGTAGCTGGCCCGGATGCCGACGTCGGCGAGCGCGCCCATCACCCACTGGTCGAGGAACGCGTACGACTGCTCGAAGCTGAGCCCGTCGACCAGCGACGTCGGCACGGCCAGCGAGTAGGTGATGCAGTTGCCCGGTTCCATGAACATCGCGCCGCCGCCGGAGATGCGGCGGACAATGCCGATGCCGTGCCGCGCCGCCGCCTCCTCGTCGACCTCGTTGCGCACCGACTGGAAGGAGCCGAGCACCACCAGCGGCGAATCCCAGTCCCAGAACCGCAGGGTCGGACGGCGGGTACCCGCGGCGACCTCGCGGGTAATCACCTCGTCGAGGGCGACGTGCATTGCCGGATCGAGGACGACGGGGCCGATCACGTCGAAGGTGTGGTCGTGCCAGCTGGTGGCGTGCCCGAGCGCGCGGCGGATCGCGATCCCGACCGATTCCGGGGTGAACCCGATCATCGACACCTCGGCTCCGAGCGCGCGGTCGATGGCCTGGCCGAACTGCGCGGCATCCGCGGTCGCGGGCATGCCGGTCACCGCGTCGACGATGTCGCCGAGCGCCTCGTCGGGTTCGAGGAAGAAGTCGCCCGAGAGCGCAACCCGAGCCAGCCGCTCGTCCGCCACCTCAACATCGACCGCAACGAGTTTGCCGCCGGGGACCTTGTACTCACCACGCATGCCGACGAGCCTAGCGGCCACCGCTGCCGCGGCCCGGATCGTGTCGCGCCGGACGTTCCGAAGGCCTGCGAGACCACCAATACGAATTCGCGATCCAGTTCGACGCGAAGCGGAGTCCGTCCGATGATCGACCCACACCGTTCAGACAGGAGAACAGCATGCGCGTCATCCAGGTCACCACGAATCTGCCGGTCGCCGACATCGACACCGCGAAGAGGTTCTACACCGACTTCCTCGGGTTGAGCATCGAGGAGTTCAACCTCGGCTGGGTCGCCCGCTACACCGACCCCGGGACCGGCGCGCACGTCCAGCTGGTCACCGGCGACGCCACCGCACCCGAGGACTCGGCGATCTCCGTGCACGTGGACGACGTCGACTCCGCGTACGACGAGGCCGTTCGGGCGGGTCACGAGATCGTGCACCCGCTGACCACCGAGGAGTGGGGCGTGCGGCGGTTCTTCGTGCGCGCACCCGACGGCACGGTGATCAACGTGGTCGCGCACCACAACTGAACGCAGCGAACGGGTGGATATCGGGATCGCCTTTCGGCCGATGCCCCGACAACCGCCCGTTCAGGGCGAATCGCCCCTACTCCGGCTTGCGACGGCATCGAACATCGTCGGCCATGGTTGCAGCTCAATTCGTGTGCCGCGGAGAATATGCGGCGACTCATGGCTCGCTCGTTCTGGTGCTTCCGGAGGGAATCAAGCACTACGTCCTCGCCTTCGGCGAAGGTGCACCTGCAGGGAACCAGGTGCCCGTAAACGAAGGCGGCGAACCTGTCGCCAGTGTTGCAGAGCTTCGAACGCAACTGCATGCCCTCCTGGCCCGTACAGAGCAGGGCCGCCCGCTCTGAAGCGTCATATCTCGTGTCCGTTCAGGGCCCTTCACCCACCACCTCACTTCCCGCGGAAGTGATCTCGTAATATCGTGATCCACCCTGACGAGATGAGGCAATCGCCGCGAGCTTCGCCGCGACACCTTCCTCGCCGAGACTGTAGAAGAAGCCGCCATACATGCCGGGAACTTGGAAGAAGAAGCGCGTGTTTCGATCTGCCTCCAGAATCGGCTGAAGTTCCGGTAGGCGCAGTGTGTGCCGATCAACCAGTTCCGCAACCTCGCGGCGAATCACGGCATGAAGTTGCTGCTGGATCTTGAGCAAGACTCCGTGCGGGACGACACATGCGAGGTGCGGCTCCAGTTCAGCCGTCGCCGCGCTGTGGCCGCGTCCGACTGCGACGTCGACGGGACGTTCGCCGCGGGCGTTTTCCAGGGTGCGCCATCCGCCGCGGGCAACGAGTTCACGGATCACCTCGGCGGGCGCGTTGCTGTATGCGGCCTGATGTAGCGGGGTGAACAGGGAGGGCCACCCGGCCGGGTGCTGTTCACGAGATCCGGGTGCTCGTCGAGCAGCTTCATAACACCTGCCCAGTCGCACCACTTTGCGGCGTCGGCGAAGGTGTGTCGCAGTTCGAGTCCCTCACCGAACAGCGCAGCACCCGGTTCGTTGAGGCCGTACCAGATCAACTCTTTCACACGCTCTGCTCCCCCTTCAGGTAGGTGATCGTGCAGGCCTTCATGCGTCGACGGTCCTGCCGCCGACTCCGGATGTCGTACCTCCCGGCACTCTCAAACGGCTGGAAGACGTCCAGGCCGCGCCCCGGTTTGGCCGCGATGATCTCGACGAGCAGCTCGTAGAGGTTCCGGAGTTGGTGCGGCGCCCGGATGTACGGGTCGACGATCTCGATCCTCGTCGCGCCACGCAGGTGCGGGATCAGGATCAGCAGTCCCTCGAACGAGTACCCCATCGCGTCCTCCGGGATGTCGAGCGCGCGGGACGACGGCGACCTTGTCGATGACGCGGTGCCAGCCGCGGTCCCGGATGGTCGACTTCACCAGTTCGGCTTCGCCGCGGTGCACGTAGTGCTGGGCGAGGATGTTGCGGACGCTTTCGATGCCGGTGTCGATCGTCGCCTCGTCGTCGGTGGCGCAGTACTGGGCGAGGAGGAACTCAAGCACATACCCGGGGACGACGGCGTTTCCCCACACCCGACCGACGAGATCCTTGCGGACGACGAGTCCGGGGAATTCGGTGTTGGCCTTGGCCTCGAGCGCGGTGAGCCTGGGTGTCGCGGCGGGGGCCTCGTCTACGGTGTCGGCCACGGCTCTCCATCTTCCTGCACGGCCTCGGGTTCGGTCACACGCGCCCAGGCAGCGCCGACCGCGATCAGCGCATCGCGCGCGGTCACAGACAGCTGGGTTTGTCCGGCCAGCTGCGCTGTCCAGTCGTTGTCGGTCGGTGGCGTGACGAACAGGTGCCCGCCGGGCGGCTTGCCAGTCGGCCCGTGCTGCCGGTAGAGATCTGCTGCCTCGTCGTCGATGGCTCCGATTCCGGCCAGCGCCCACAGGTCCCACAGATCGCGTGATGCGCGGCGGTCGTGCCAGGTCGCGGTCTTCGACGCGGCGAACGCTGCACGTGTGGGCACCGTCAACTGTGCTGGCGGCGAATCGAGGTAGCGCTGCGCGAGGGCGCGAGTTTCGGCGGGCCACACCGTCCGATCCTTCGACGACAGCAACTGCACCTTGACGGTCAGGCCGCTCGCCGTTCGGAGGTGCGCGGCCGCGGTGTCCCGGACGGTGGCGAGCGCGGGCTCCCAGCTCAACCGTCCGTGCGTGCGCGCCACTGCACGTGGGAGCGCGGCGTCGATCTCGGCGGCCAGTTCGGTGCGGTTGCCGAGAGCGACCAGGTCGATGTCCTCGCTGAGACGACCGTCCACGAGGTGCGTGCGGGCGAGAGCGGTGCCGCCGATGAAGTGGAGCCGGTCCGCGAAACGGTCGGACAGCACCGCGAGGAGATGCGAGATGAGGTGGTCGCGTTCCACCTGTTCCGGCGCAACCCCGAACCGGGCTGCGACAACGTCGCGTTCGTCGATGTTCACGGCCTCTCCCCCGCCCAGATCTCGGCGCGCCGCAGGCTGGCGACCATCCGCTGCTCCCGCGCCAGTTCTTCGAGTCGATCCCGGTCGCTGCGGCGGTAGAGCGTCGCAATGGCGCCGGGAATCTCGGCTTCCGCGTTCCCGAGAAGCGGCCGTCGCGAGAGGTCGAGCACGGTCTGTTCGGGCGTGGTGACCAGGGCCGCACCGAGCGGGGTGCCGATGCGTTCTGCGTCGAGTGCATCGGTGTCACGCTGCACGAATCGAAGGATGGCGGGACGGTCGAGCAACTCGATCGGCCGGTGCCGGTACGGGACAGCGACGACCGCGGCAGCCAGTGCCCGCGGGATTGCACCAAGTAGCCGGGCGGCACTGATGCCCATCACCACTGACCGGTCGGCCCCGTAGATCGTCGACGCGATGCCCGCCGCGGCAGATTCCAGGCCGGGCAGCCACGCACGTCCGACCTGTTCCTGCGGCACGACAATGTAGTAGCCGCGGGCCACCCGATGCAGGACGCCCCTATCCGCGAGCCGGGACAGTTCCGGACGAGGGTGGCGGTAGACGTGGGCGACGTCTTGTGGACGAATCGTGCGCAGTGCAGTCCGCGCCAACTCGGCCGGCAGCGGTGTGCCGCGCATCCGCTCCACCACCCTTCAGTACACGTTTCGTAGGCTCCTACCCTACGAAACGCGTACTGAATCAGCAATCAGAGCGGGTCGAAGAACCCGTCGAATCCGCGCTGCAGGGATACCGTGGTGTGCCGGTACTCGGTGCGGGTGCCGTTGGTGAGTTCGTCGGCGCGGATGTGGACGGACTTGCCGTTGTAGCGTTCGGCGGCCTCGCTGAGCACGAGTTCGACGGTGTAGCTCCGGTCCCGGATATCCTCGGCGGCGTTGTCCACGACGACGGTCCGCTCCCCCGACAGCGGAGTCCCGTCGTCGGCGTACACGCCGACGACGGGGGTTCGGGCGCGCCGTTTCCCGGTGACGACCTCGCGCTGCAGCAGGGTGACGAGCACGGTGCTGGAGGTGATGGTGGGGCTGCTGACGTTTGACGTCGACGGTGGGGACCGACATCACCTTCACAGGGCCCTACGCTGTCAGCGCTGCGCGGGGTGCTCAATTTCATTCGCATGTGCTCAGACCATCTCGTAATCCCCGTGCTCGTTGAAGCGAAGTTGCTTGTGATGCGCTGCGAAACCTGCAGCGTCGCACGAGTGTAGGAAAGACAGCTTCTCGTACATGGCGTCGTACTCATCCCAGAGGGAGTTCGCAACAAACTTCAGCCTTCGCGCACCTTTCAGTCGGGCGGAGATCTTCCATCCGGCCAGAACGCTGGTCCAGTGCTCCGTGGACACATCACCGCGGACATAGAAAGTGGCATTCCGTCCAGCGATGAAGCTGATCGCGATGGCATCCTCGACAAACCCCGAGACGATCGGTCGACGTACCACGAGAATCACGTAGCTCTCGTCAATGCTCGAACCAGAACTGTCGATGCCGTCCGGACCCTCGAAGACCCTCGCGCATAGTGGCAGTTCTCGGAACCGAACTCTGCTTCCAACTGTTCGAGGACGTTCAGCCGCTCATCGTCGATTTCGATGAGTGAGCCACCGACATGCATGACGCCATCGCCATCCAGCAGCTCATCAAGGTCTACGTCGGTTGTGAACTTCCTGGCGATCGCCCCTCCACCGTTCGCGCCGATACTCGCCGTGGGCCGCGTAGGCGGATCGAATCGACCGAGAAAATCCAGCTCGCCGTCCAGAATCGCGTCCATCATCTCGATGAGCTCGTCGTTTCTCCGTTTCTGGGTCGACCTGTAGTAATGGCGTACCGACGCCGCTGCCCATTCTTGCCGCTGAATCTGAGGAGACCATAGCCGGGCCAACCGCCCGCCACCCGACGTTCGAAGCTCGCGATTGATCAGGGTACGACTCTTCTCGACCGCGGCGACCCCGGACACGAGCGACAGAACAAGCAGTTCGTCGAGAAGATGTCCAGCATTCTGCTCGCCCGGCTCGCCGCTACCAGGAAACGACCGGTCCCACATGAACTCACACGACAATGTCACGTACTGAGCCGATGCAACGTGCCTGTACTTCAGTGACCGCGGTCCGTTGTGGTGTGGTACCGCATCGAACCGACCCTTCATGTCACCTAGCGGCAGCTTCGCCGCCGTGACAACGCGGGCCATATCAGCCAACTAATGCTGCGACGGTGAAGCCCAAGGAAACTCGCTCGAACATGATTCCCCGACAGCCAACTTGTACTTCAAGTACGTGTTTCGACTCGGATCACCAATTCCGAAGAATCGATCGAGTCGATCCAGCTGTTCTCGGTCGCCCACCTTCTCCCGAAGCTGCGGCACATCGAACGTCACCAAGGCCGACCGAAGATCAAACGATTCCACCGCACCACCATTCGCGCTCATCAAATTTGGAGGGAGCGTACTGGCAGCAGACACTCTGCGGTCGTTGTGGTCCCGTCGAACGGGCGGTTATCGGGATCGCCTCTCGGCCGATGCCCCGACAACCGCCCGTTCGACGAGCGCGCTACTCCACTGGCTTGCGCAGCGCCGCCATGAACATTGCGTCGGTGCCGTGCCGGTGCGGCCACAGCTGCACGCCGGGGCCGGCGCCCACACCGGGGACGCCGGGGACCAGCTCGCGGGTGT
>NZ_JBSGXD010000005.1:0-36514 GCF_053609225.1 Rhodococcus sp. NPDC054953
GCCCCGGTCAGGGCGTGAACACGAACAGTTCCCCGATCGCGCTGGAGGTGAGGACCTCGCCGTCCGGCCCGATCGAGGTGCCGACGGGGTAGCCCGACGCGTTCGGCAGCGCGTCCCGGTCGACCGTCTCACCCGTCCCGGTGTCGAAGGTGATCAACGCGAGTCCGTCGGCGCCGTCCCGGACCGTCGTGTAGCCGGTGCCGCCCGCGGTCTGGGCGGGGTCACCCAGATGTCGAAGTTCCTTGCGCTCCCAGGCGATCTCGCCCCGGTCGCCGAGGTCGCGGAGGGCGAGCAGGTGACCGTCGGGCCCGCCTGCGGGGATGATCAGCCCGTCGGCGGAGACGGACGGGCTGCCCGCCGCGACGTATCCGAGGTCCTGCTGCCAGCGGGCGGCTCCGGTGCCTGCGTCGAGCGCGAACAGCACGCCCCTGGTGTCGGTGACGTAGACGGTGGCGCGGTCCGCGGAGAGGACGGGGCTCGATGCGCTGCCGCCGGGGACGACGCCGGACGACCATTCCTCGGTGAGCTGTCCGTCGCGGTATCGCATTGCGACCAGCTCGGCGGCGGGGCGTCCGGGACGCCACACGGTGAGGTAGAAGCGGCCCGTCTCCAGATCGATGGCGGGGGTGTTCGCGACCGGGCACTCCGGTGACGATCCGAGGGCACAGGTGTCGAGGCCCTGGGCGGCGGGCGGCAGGGGAATGTTCTGGCCCTGCTCGATGGTTGGTGCCGGGACCAGCTGATAGGACGGAACGATTTCCTTGCCCGTCTGCGGGCTGAGGACGGAGACGACGCCGAACTGGGTGACGAACAGCACGTTGCCATCCCCGGTGAACTGGGCGGAGATGGGGGTGCCGCTGACAACCGTTCGCCACCGCAACTGCCCCATCTCGGTGAACGAGCTCATCGCGCCGTCCTCGCCGATGTAGACGTTGGTCGCGGTGTCGACGATCGGCGTTGACGCCGCGACGCCGGGGCCGATGCGGGTGCACCAGCGTTTGCGTCCGCTGTCCATCTCGAACGACCAGAGGTTGCAGCCGCGATCGGAACCGGTGGTGGCGAAGATCTGGCCGGTCGACGCCACCGAGGCGGGCGTCGCGGTTGGCGCGCCGAGCGGGCGCGACCAGTCGAACGACACGGATCGGGATCCGGTCACCGGACTGCTGTTGCTGTTGCCTGCGTCCGCGTGCATCGCGGGCCAGCCGGCAGGCGAGTAGATGGCGGTCGCCGGGGAGTCGCTGCCGCAGCCGGCCGCGAGCAGCGCCGACACCGTTGCCAGCGATATCGCTGTCGACCGAAGGACCCGCCGCATTCATCACTCCTCGTGTGGATTTCGCTCGCTGCACACTATCTGGCCGGGGCGGGTGGGGCGTTCACCCGCCCCGTGCTCGGCCGAGCGGAACGCCACCCGATTTGCGGAACTGCAGGCGTGGCATTCATTCACGTGGCGGACAGTGGTTCGAATTTCCGCGCACGGAATGAGTTCGCGAGTTCGGGACGGCGCAATTCCCCGCGACCATTAGTCCGAGAAATTAGCCAATTTGTTGGCCTTATCTGTGATGCAATGGACACATGGGTTCGGCAGGAGCGAAGGTGGGGACGGGTCGGCCCACCGGCGACGTCGACCACCTGCTGGGTACGCCCCTGGCAGGCACCGTGATCGTGGTCGCCCTCATCGTCGGCAGCGCCGCACTGATCGGGGTGATGACCGGCTCGCTCCTTGCCGTTGCGGTGGTCGCGGTCGGCGCGGTGGTGGCGGCCCTGATCCTCGGTGGGCTCGACCGCGTCGGACCCGAATCGGGGCCGGGCCGTGATCGACCTCACCATGGGTGACCGTAGGCTGTCCGGTCATGACCAGCATGTGGGGCGCACCGTTGCGCACGAGGTGGCGTGGATCCCGGCGGACCGACCCGGACCAGGCCAAGTTCCTTACCCGCGACTCCCTCCGGTGGGTGCTCGCGAACAAGGCGTACACGCCGTGGTATCTCGTGCGGTACTACCGCCTCGCGAAGTTCCGGCTTGCCAATCCGCACGTGATCCTGCGCGGCATGGTGTTCCTCGGCAAGCGGGTGGAGATCCACTCGACGCCCGGGCTGTCCCGGCTGGAAATCGGACGCTGGGTTCACATCGGTGACGGCAATGCCATCCGCTGCCACGAGGGTTCGCTCCGCATCGGCGACAAGGTGGTCTTCGGTAAGGACAACGTCGTCAACACCTACCTCGACATCGAGATCGGTGCCTCCACCCTCGTCGCGGACTGGTGCTACATCTGCGACTTCGACCATCGCATGGACGACGTCAACACCCCGATCAAGGATCAGGGCATCGTCAAGGGTCCGGTGCGGATCGGTCCCGACACCTGGATCGCGGCCAAGGTGACGGTGCTGCGCAACACGATCACCGGCCGGGGCTGCGTGCTCGGCGCGCACGCCGTGGTCAAGGGCGAGGTGCCGGACTACAGCATCGCGGTCGGGGCGCCTGCGAAGGTCGTCAAGAACCGCAGGGAGGCGTGGGAGGCCGGTGCCGAGGAGCGGGCGAAGTACATCGCCGCGCTCGAGGACATCGAACGCAAGAAGGCCGCAGCCGGATAGGCGCTGCGCGCCCGTGAGTCCTTGTGGCCTCGATGGGGGCCAGAAGGACTCACGGGCGGCGGAGCCGCCTACCGGCCGGGCAGCGGGCGCTGCGGGATCTCGGGCCTGGCCAGCGGGTGCCGGACCCGGCGCTTGGCGCTCAGATAGACCTGCGCGGTGTCGGTGGCGACCTGATGCCAGTCGAAGTCCTCCGTCAGCCGGTCCCGTGCCGCCCGGGCCCGGAGTTGGGTGGCCGTCGGATCGTCGAGGGCCTCCCGGACCGCGGAGGTCAGGCCGTCCACGTCACCCGGCTGGAACGACAACCCGGTCACCCCGTCGACGACCGCCTCGCCGAGCCCGCCCGCGGTGGACGCCACCAGCGGTGTGCCCGCGGCCGCGGCCTCGAGTGCGATGATGCCGAACGGCTCGTAGCGGCTGGGCAGCACGATCGCGTCCGCGCCGTGCAACCAGCCGAGCAGTTCGGTGTGGTCGAGCGACCCGAGGAAGTTCACCGACCGCAGCACCCGGTGCGTGCGGGCCTGCTCGCGCAACCACTCGTACTGGGTGCCCTCGCCAGCCACGGCGAGCGTGGTGCCGGGGTGGCTGCGCCGGATCCGGGGCAGCGCCGCGATCACGTCCTGCACGCCCTTCTCGTATTCGAGCCGCCCGACGAACAGCAGCCGGGGCGGACCCGACCGCGGCGCCCGGTCCCGGTAGGTCCAGGTCGCGACGTCGATCCCGTTGCGGATCACCGTGATCGGCGCCAGGTTCGGTCCGTAGAGCTCACTGACCTCCTCCTCCATCGAGGCGGAGCAGGTGATGATCGAGTCGGACTCGTTGGCGAGCCACCACTCCACCGAATGCACCTGACGGTTGATCGTCCCCGACAGCCAGCCGCTGTGCCTGCCCGCCTCGGTGGCGTGCAGCGTCGACACCAGCGGCACGTCGAAGTACTCGGCCAGCGCGATCGCCGGGTGCGCGACCAGCCAGTCGTGGGCGTGCACGACATCGGGGCGCCAGCCCTCCCCGATGCCGGGACGCGCCAACCCCACCCCGGCGCGGACCATGGCGTGCCCCATCGCGAGGGTCCACGCGAGCATGTCCTCGCCGAAGACGAAGTGCGGGGCGTCCTCGGCGACCGCGACCACCAGGACACCCTCCGAGATGTGGGTGATCGTCGGGTGGGTGGAGGCGTCGGTGCCGGTGGGCCTGCGTGAGAGCACGACCACCTCGTGCCCGGCCGCGGCCAACTCGGTCGCCAGGTGATGGACGTGCCTGCCGAGGCCGCCGACGACCACGGGCGGGTACTCCCACGACACGATCAGAACCTTCATCTCCGTCACCCCTCCGCGACGTCGTCGGGCAGTCGGCGTGCATCGAGGCCGGGGAACAGCCCGTCCGCGTTGTTCCATCCGGCGGCGAGCCGGTCCGCGCGGTCGGCGTGCCCGGACGCGACCGCGTCGGCGATCTCCCTGGTGGCGTGCGCGTGCTTGTGGGCGCGGTCGCGCGCGTACCCCGCCGCCGAATCCTTGCTCACCATGAACGCCCAGTCGCTCTGGACGGTCATGATCGCCTCCCGCAGGATCTGGTCGTTGGCCCGGTCGCGCACCGCACGACGGCCCGCGGACCCGCGGGCCTTGTCGACGGTGTCCAGCGCCGTCTGCACGACCTCGGCGTTCAGCTGCACCAGGTCGGCAACCTGGTCGCCCGCCCACACCCGCCAGTCCTTGCCGCTGCCCCATGACGAGTCCGCGAGATCGACGGGTGCACCGACGTACCCGCGGTCCCGGGCCTGCGACAGCGTGCCGACGTCGACCCCGGCCTCGGGCAGCGCGCGGAGCACCTTCTCCAGCCACTGCGGTCCCTCGAACCACCAGTGCCCGAACAGTTCGGTGTCGAACGCGGCGACGACGAGGGCGTCCCTTCCGGTCCGGTTGTGTTCGCTGCGGATCCGGTCGACGACGGTGGCGACGAAGTCGTCGACGTGCCGGTCGACGGCCGCCGCCGCCAGCTCCGGGTCGTACGGCGCCTTGTCCTTCGAGTCGACGGTTTTGCCGGTGACCCGGGACGGCTTGAGCCCGGTGTCGTGGTCGTAGGTGTGGAAGTCGCGGTACGCGCCGTGCCCGGGGTAGCCGGATTTCGGTGACCACACCCGGTAGGACACCTGCAGGTCGCGCCCGAACGCGACCACGTCCGAGTCGCGGACCGGCCGCCCCACCGAGGTATCACCGCGCAGCGACGGCCCGTCCACCATGAAGTGGGTGACGCCAGCGTCCGCGTACTCGACCTCCATCCCCGGGGTGTAACCGCACTCCGGCGCCCAGATCCCGGACGGCCTCGTGCCCCACCGCATTCGCGCGTCCTCAAGGCCCTCCCCGAGTTCGAATCGACGCAGCCGCGGATGCAGCAACGGCTGGAACGGGTGGGCCAGCGGACCGCCGAGGAGTTCGATCGTCGAGTCGTCGATCAACCGGCGCAGCACCGGGGAGGCGCCGTGCCGCCACCGCTCCTCGAAGTCGGCGAGGGCCTGTGCGGCGAGCCGGTGCTCGCGGGCACCGAGGTCGCGGCGGGCGCGGCCGGGCATCAACGCCGCCTCGTTGGCGCGCAACTGCCAGTTGCCGAGCCAGTGGTGCATGCCGTCGAGACTGTGCGGGTCGTCCAGCATCGCGGCGAGGACCGGGGTGATGCCGAGGGTGAGCAGGTTCTCCCGACCCTCGGCGGCGAGGGTCCGCAGCACCCGGGTCACCGGCAGGTAGGTCGCCGCCCACGACTGGTAAAGCCATTCCTCGCCGACCGGCCATCGGCCGTGGTTGGCCAGCCACGGCAGATGGGAATGCAGAACGAGGGCGAACATGCCCGGCTGGCGGGGGGCGCTCACGTGTGCGCGCCGGGTTTGCGGGCCACCGCGACCAGATCGAGGCTGGCGTCGATGTCGGCCTCGGTGAGGGTGAAGTCGTCGATCGTGATCGACTCCACGTCCCGGACCAGGTCCGCGGGCCAGGGTTCGCCCGCGAGGGCGCGGTCGATCTGGGCGTCGATGAACGATCCGCCGTGCTCGGCGTCGAGGTCGCGCAGCCGGGGCCCGTGGTGCACGCCGGTCATCGTCGTCACCTCGAAGCCGGCCTGCTCGAGCAGTTCGGTGAGTTCCGCCGCGTTCAGTTCCCTGGTGTGGAATGGGTTGAGCGGGGTGTCCCGGCCGGGGGAGAAGGTGATCCGGTTCGGGGTGCTGATCAGCAGCTCGCCGCCCGGGGTCAGCACCCGGAAGCATTCCGCGAGGAACTGTGCCTGGTCCCAGAGGTGTTCGATGACCTGGAAGTTGACGACCGCCCCGACGGAGGCGTCGTCGAGGGGGAGGTCCGCGAGGTTGCCCTGCCGCATGTCGATGCGCGGGTAGCGCGCGCGCACGTGCTCGACCGCGGACGCGTCGTAGTCCAGGCCGATGACCTGCCGCGCGACGTCGGCGATCATGTTGGCGCCGTACCCCTCCCCGGAGCCAGCCTCGAGGACGATCCGCCCGGAACAACGATCGAGGAGCCGCTGGTACACCACCTCGTGGCGGCGGAACCAGTAGTTCTCCTCGGGCACGCCGGGGACGGTGCGCTCGCCGGTCAGCGGCAGGGTCGCGTGGTCGCCGGTCGTGGCGGTGGTCGGTGCAGAAGAGTCGCTCACCGCTGCCAATTTACTGCCACGTGTTCCACCGCGGGTCGCGGTGGTCCAGATCACAGGCCCCGCGCGGTCGTTCGGGTCGTTCCGGCAGGGCATTTCCACACTAAGTTACCCACTGGTAACTTAGTGTGTTGTAGTGTGACGCACGGTCATCGTGCGAAGTAGATGAATACCCGAGAGCTCGGCCACCGCGGAGCCGCTCGCTGAGAAGACAGACAGCTGAGAAGACAGACACAGGAGGTCGACGAAGACCCATGACGAACATCGTCGTTTTGATCAAGCAGGTTCCCGATACCTGGTCCGAGCGCAAGCTCACCGACGGTGACTTCACGCTCGACCGTGAGGCCGCGGATGCCGTGCTCGACGAGATCAACGAGCGCGCCGTCGAAGAGGCACTGCTCATCAAGGAGGCCCAGGGCGGCGAGGTGACCGTGCTGTCCGCCGGTCCCGACCGCGCCACCGACGCCATCCGCAAGGCGCTGTCCATGGGTGCCGACAAGGCCATCCACCTCAATGACCCGGCCCTGCACGGCTCGGACGCGATCCAGACCGCGTACGCGCTCGCCGCGGCGCTCGGCCAGATCGAGGGCGTCGAGCTGGTCATCGCGGGCAACGAGGCAACCGACGGTCGTGCCGGTGCGGTCCCCGCGATCATCGCCGAGTACCTGGGCCTGCCGCAGCTGACCCACCTGCGCAAGCTGACCATCGCGGATGGCAAGGCCACCGGCGAGCGGGAGACCGACGAGGGCGTCTTCGCGCTCGAGGCGCCGCTGCCCGCGATCGTCTCGGTCACCGAGAAGATCAACGAGCCCCGCTTCCCGTCCTTCAAGGGCATCATGGCCGCGAAGAAGAAGGAAGTTCAGGTCCTCACGCTGGCCGAGATCGGCCTCGACCCGGCCATCTTCGGTGTCGAGAACGCCGCAACCACGGTCACCGCGTCCACCCCGAAGCCCCCGCGTACCGCTGGCGAGCGCATCACCGACGAGGGGGAGGGCGGCAACCAGATCGCCGCCTACCTGGTCGGTCAGAAGATCATCTGATCCGCGCCCCCCAACCAGCAGACACACACGTAGGAGAAGGAAGCAATGGCTGAAGTACTTGTGCTCGTCGAGCACGCCGAGGGCGCGCTCAAGAAGGTCAGCACCGAGCTGATCACCGCCGCCCGTGCCCTGGGCGAGCCCGCGGCCGTCGTCGCGGGCCCCGCCGGGACCGCGGACAAGCTGCAGGACGCGCTCGCCGCCGCCGGCGCCGCGAAGGTGTACGCCGCCGAGTCCGACGACATCGACGGCTACCTGATCACCCCGAAGGTCGACGTTCTCGCCGCGCTGGTCGAGTCCGTCTCCCCGGCCGCCGTCCTGACCGCCGCCTCCACCGAGGGCAAGGAGGTGTCCGGTCGGCTCGCCGCGCGCATCGGCTCCGGCCTGCTCGTCGACGTCATCGACGTCAAGGCCGACGGTGTCGTCCATTCCATCTTCGGTGGCGCGTTCACCGTCGATGCCAAGGCCAACGGCGAGGTCCCGGTCATCTCGGTCCGCCCGGGTGCCGTCGAGGCCGCCCCGCAGGCGGGTGCCGCCGAGCGCGTCGCGGTTGACGTCCCGGCGCAGGAGGAGAACGCCGTCAAGGTGACCTCCCGCCAGCCGATCGTCGGTGGCGACCGCCCGGAGCTCACCGAGGCGTCCGTCGTCGTCTCCGGTGGCCGCGGTGTCGGCTCGGCCGAGAAGTTCTCGGTCGTCGAGGAGCTCGCCGACGCGCTCGGTGCCGCGGTCGGCGCCTCGCGTGCCGCCGTCGACTCGGGCTACTACCCGGGCCAGTTCCAGGTGGGTCAGACCGGTAAGACGGTCTCCCCGCAGCTGTACATCGCGCTCGGCATCTCCGGCGCCATCCAGCACCGCGCGGGCATGCAGACCTCGAAGACCATCGTCGCGGTCAACAAGGACGAAGAGGCCCCGATCTTCGAGATCGCGGACTACGGCATCGTCGGTGACCTGTTCAACGTCGCCCCGCAGCTCACCGAGGCCGTCAAGGCGCACAAGGGCTGAGTCGCGCTCCGCGCACCGTGCGTGATTTCTACCCCGACCGGGGTAAAAATCACGCACGGTTGCAGTGGCCCCGCTCCCGATGGGGGCGGGGCCGCCGCTGTTTCTTCACCCCGCTGCCATCGACGCGACACGTCGGTGACGCCGGGACGCCTCCCGCCGCGTCGACGCTGATGGCATGACCGTCACCGAGGTCCAGGCCACCGGCCGCTATTCGCTGCACCTGTCCTCCGACCGCGAACACCGGGACGCCGCGCAACGGTTGCGGCACACCGTGTTCGCCGCGGAGCCGGGATTCGTCCATGATGCCGCCGACGGACGCGAGGCCGACCGGTTCGACGAGTACTGCGAGCACCTGCTGGTACGCGACGAGATCACCGATGAGACCGTCGGCTGCTACCGGATACTCACCGCGGATGCCGCACGTGCGGCCGGGGGGTGGTACACCGCAACGGAATTCGACATCTCCGCCCTCGCCCCGCTGCACGGCGAGATGGTCGAGTTGGGGCGTGCGTGTGTGCACCCCGGGCACCGCAACGGGGCGGTCCTCGCGATGATGTGGGCGGGGATGCTGAATTACCTCGACCTCGCCGGTCCCCGGTGGGCGCTCGGGTGCGTGTCGGTGCCGATGCGGATGCCGGGCGACGCGGACGACGGCGCGAACGTCCGGGCGGTCCGCGACCGTCTGCTCGCCGAGCACGCGAGCCCGCCGAATCGTCGGGTCCGCCCGCTGCGCCCGGTTCCCGGGATGGCCGGGCCCGCGCCCACCGCCCGGCCGGTGCTGCCGCCGCTGTTGCGCGGCTACCTGCGGCTCGGTGCCCGGATTTGCGGGGAGCCCGCCCACGACCCGGGCTTCGGCGTCGCCGACTTCGTCGCGCTGCTCGGCGCGCACGACGTCGACCCGCGCTACCTGCAGCGGCTGCGGTCGGTTCCGGTGACGGTGCGATGACCCACGCCTGGATGCCGTCCAGCCCGTGCGGCGACGGGTGCGTCAGCGACCACGGCCGCCGCGCTGGCCCGGTGCGCACCGGGCTCCGGTGCGTGGGGGTGGCGGTGCTGGTGTCCGGGTTGCCGGTTCTCGTGGCCTCCGCGGCCCTGCCACCGCGGTGGCGATCCGGACTGCATCGCGGCTACGCCCGTTCGGTGCTGCGGATCCTCGGGCTGCGACTGCGGGTTCGCGACGAGCGGGACCCCGCCCCGGGTGCCGGGGGAGTGCTCGTCGTCGCCGCACACGTCTCCTGGCTGGACGTGCTCGCGTTGACCGCCGTCGACCCCGGCACCTACGTTGCCCGCGCGGACCTGCTCGACTGGCCGCTGATCGGGCCGCTCACCCGGCGCCTGCGGGTGGTGCCGATCGACCGGGCGCGGCTGCGTGCGCTGCCCGCCGTCGTCGACGAGGTCACCGCGCTGCTGCGCCGAGGGCGGCGCGTCGTCGTGTTCCCCGAGGGCACCACCTGGTGCGGGCGGGCCGGTGGCCGCCTGCGGCCCGCCCTGTTCCAGGCCGCGATCGACGCGGGCACACCGGTCGCCCCCGTCGCGCTGCGGTACGTCGGGCCGGGCGGGCCGGCGACCGGGGCCTGCTTCGTCGGCGAGCAGACCCTCGTCGGCTCGCTGGTTCGGGTGGTCCGGCTGCGCGACGTGCACATCGACGTCCGGCTGGCCCCGCTCCAACGGCCCGGCACCGACCGGCGGGAACTGGCGACCCGCTGCGAGCGACTCGTCCGGGGCGGGCATGGACCGTTCCGGAACGGCGGGAGCCCGACCGGTTCGTCGTCCGCCGACGCGGCGCCCCCCGCGGGGGCGGTCCGCTCACCGGTCGCCGCCTGAACCCGCCTACCTGCACGGTCGGCGTCCGGCACCCGATCGGCGACGGGCTATCCTGGTCGGGTCATGACTTCGCCCCGCCCCCACTCCACCGGAGCCGGTGAACCCGATCGCGCGCCAGCACCGCGATCCGCGCCGGTGTACCTCGATCACGCCGCAACCACGCCGATGTTGCCGGAGGCGATCGCCGCGATGAGCGCCGTGCTCGCCACGGTCGGCAACGCGTCCTCACTGCACGGTTCCGGGCGGGCGGCCCGCCGCCGGGTCGAGGAGTCGCGGGAGTCGATCGCCGCCGACCTCGGGGCCCGGCCGTCGGAGGTCATCTTCACCTCTGGCGGTACCGAATCCGACAACCTTGCCGTCAAGGGCATCTACTGGGCTCGCCGCGACGCCGACCCGCGACGCAGGCGGATCGTAACCAGCACCGTCGAGCACCACGCGGTGCTCGACGCGGTGGAGTGGCTCGCCGCGCACGAGGGCGCCGAGATCACCTGGCTGCCGGTCGACGCCGACTGCCGCGTGGACCCCGCGGATCTGCGCCGGGAACTCGAGGCGCACGCCGACGAGACCGCGTTGGTCACCGTCATGTGGGCGAACAACGAAGTCGGGTCGGTCATGCCGATCGCTGAACTTGCGTCTATTGCAGCAGGATTCGGCGTGCCGATGCACAGTGATGCGGTCCAGGCCGCCGCGCAGCTGCCGGTCGACTTCGCCGCAAGCGGACTGTCCGCACTCAGCGTGGCCGCGCACAAGTTCGGTGGCCCGCACGGGGCCGGAGCGCTGCTCCTCGGCCGTCAGGTGCCGTGCGTTCCGCTGCTGCACGGCGGCGGGCACGAACGGGACCTGCGCGCGGGCACACTCGACACGGCGGCCACCGTCGCGTCCGCGGCGGCACTGCGGACGATGGTGTCGGACAGGGAGTTCCGTGCCGCGGAGCTCGCTCGTCTGCGTGACCGGCTGGTCGACGGCGTGCGGGCGGTTGTTCCGGACGCGGTGCTCAACGGCCCGCTCGGAGCCGACCGGCTGCCGGGCAACGCGCACTTCACCTTCCCCGGCTGCGAGGGCGACTCGCTGCTGATGCTGCTGGACGCGTCCGGCGTCGAGTGTTCGACCGGATCCGCATGCACGGCCGGGGTGGCCCGCGCCAGTCACGTGCTGATCGCGATGGGGATCGACCCCAGGATCGCGCGCGGGTCGCTGCGTTTCTCGCTCGGGCACACGTCCACCGATGCCGACGTCGACGCGTTGCTGGCGGCACTGCCGCAGGTCGTCGACCGGGCCCGCGCCGCGGGGATGGCCGGGGCCGGGTCACGGCGACTTCAGGGCACGAGAGGATCACACTGATGCGGGTACTGGCGGCGATGAGCGGTGGTGTCGACTCCGCGGTGGCCGCGGCGCGAGCGGTCGAGGCCGGACACGAGGTCGTCGGCGTCCACCTTGCGCTGTCGACGGCCCCGGGCACCCTGCGCACGGGATCGCGGGGCTGCTGCTCGAAGGAGGACGCGGGCGATGCGCGCCGCGCCGCGGACGTGCTCGGAATTCCGTTCTACGTCTGGGATTTCGCCGATCAGTTCAAGGAAGACGTGATCGACGACTTCGTCGCCGCCTACGCGGCGGGGGAGACGCCGAACCCGTGCCTGCGGTGCAACGAGAAGATCAAGTTCGCCGCGCTCGCCGACCGGGCCATGGCACTCGGATTCGACGCGGTCGCCACCGGGCACTATGCGCGACTCGCCGACGGCGTCCTGCGGCGCGCCGTGGACGCGGACAAGGACCAGTCGTACGTGCTGGGGGTACTGACCGCCGAGCAGCTGTCCCGCGCAATGTTCCCGGTCGGGGACACTCCGAAGCCGCGGATCCGGGAGGAGGCCGCCGCGCGCGGGCTCGCGGTCGCGGACAAGCCCGACAGCCACGACATCTGCTTCATTCCGTCCGGGGACACCCGGGCGTTCCTCGGCGCGAAGATCGGGGTGCGCCCGGGCAAGGTGGTCGACGCCGACACCGGCGCCGAACTCGCCGACCACGACGGCGTGCACGGGTTCACGATCGGCCAGCGCAAGGGGCTCGGTGTCGCGGGACCCGCCGCCGACGGGCGCCCGCGCTACGTCACCGCGATCGAACCGGACACCGGGACCGTGCGGGTCGGGTCCGCGGAACGCCTCCAGGTGTGGACGATCCGCGCCGAGCGGCCGATCTGGACGTCCGGGTCCGCGCCTGCCGGTCCCGTCGAGTGCACCGTGCAGGTGCGCGCGCACGGCGGGCTGGCGGAGGCGGTCGCGGAGCAGGTCGACGGCGGCCTCGAGGTGCGACTGCGCGAGCCCCTGACCGGTGTCGCCAGGGGGCAGGCGGTGGTGCTGTACCGCCGCGACTCCGCCGGTGACATCGTGCTCGGCAGTGGCACCATCGCCGGGGCCGGCGGTTCGGGCGAGCCCGACAGCGAATTGCGTTGACCGACACGGTGTTCCCGGTCGGCGTCGCGACGGGAGTAGGGTCCTGGCCCGGCGTCGACCCGCGCGAGGCCGCGGCCGTCGTCGTCGGTGAGGCCGCGCAGCTGCCGCACCTGGTTGAGCTGCCTGCGCGTGGTCTCGGCGCCGACATGATCGGTCGGGCCGCGGCCCTGCTCGTCGACCTGCCGCTGGACACCTCCACCACCGGCTACCGGGTCGCGCAGCGGACCGGACCGGTCACCCGACTCGCGCGGGACCTGCTCGCCCGCGACCTCGACGCCCTCGAGGAGGCGTGGGAGCTGGCCGGTCGCCGCGGCAGTGAGCAGCCGGTGAAGGTCCAGGCCGTCGGACCGCTGACGCTGGCGTCGCAGCTGGAACTCGTCGGGGGGCACCGCGCGCTCACCGACCCCGGTGCGCTCCGGGATCTCACCGAATCGTTGGCCGAGGGCCTGCGCGGGCACGTTGCCGAGGTGCGGCGGCGCCTGGGTTCCCCGGTGCTGGTCCAGCTCGACGAGCCGGGACTCCGGTCGGTGCTGGACGGGACGCTGACCGGGGTGTCGATCCTGCAGACGCCGCGAGCCCTGCCAGAACCGGAGGCCCTCGCGGTCCTCCAGCAGGCGATCGCGACGGTGCCGGTCCCGGTCCTCGTGCACTGCTGCGCCGCGTCGCCCCCGCTGGACCTGCTGCGCCGCAGCGGCGCAGCCATGGTGGGGCTGGATGCGGGTGTGCTGCGGGCCGCGGACCTGGACGGGGTCGGCGAACTGCTCGACTCCGGGCTGTCGCTGGCGCTGGGCCTGGTTCCGACCGCGGCACCGGAGCGGACGCCGTCCTGGCGTGAACTCGCCCGGCCCGCGGCGGTCCTCGTCGACCGTCTCGGCTTCCCCCGCTCCGCCCTCGCCGAGCGCGTCCTCGTCACCCCGGCCTGCGGGCTTGCCGGTGCGAGCGGCGCCTGGTCCCGCGAGGCGCTGCGCCGTTCCGCCGAGATCGCGCGCGCCTTCGCCGACGGCGCGGACCTCACCGCGAAGGATTGAATGGGGGTTCATGGGCCATCCGGGCGCAGGAAGTGGCACGTGAACCCCCGTTGAACGCATGGGGCGGGGTGTCGGTGGGCTGGGATAGCCTTTCTGGCGTGACGGAGAACGTGGCAGCTGCGGCCGACCCCGACCGAGACGTCGAGTCAGCGACCGCCGAGGAACGCGACGAGTGGCAGCGGCTCGCGGAGGAGGTGCGCGAGCATCAGTTCCGTTACTACGTTAAGGATGCACCGACCATTTCCGACGGTGAGTTCGACGCGTTGCTGCGGCAGCTCACCGACCTGGAGGAGCGGCGTCCCGAACTGCGGGCCGCCGATTCGCCGACCCAGCTCGTCGGCGGCGGCTTCGCGACCGAGTTCACCGCCGTGGACCATCTCGAGCGAATGCTCAGTCTCGACAACGTCTTCGACGAGGCCGAACTGCGGGCCTGGATCGCACGGATCGAGGGGGAGCTGCCGGGTGACGCGGCGCCGCACTACCTGTGCGAGGTGAAGATCGACGGGGTCGCCCTGAATCTGGTGTATGAGAACGGACGACTGGTCCGTGCCGCCACCCGCGGTGACGGCCGCACCGGTGAGGACGTCACCCTGAACGCCCGCACCATCGACGACATCCCCCACACCCTCACTGCGAGCACGGAGTATCCGATCCCGGCCCTGCTCGAGGTGCGCGGCGAGGTGTTCTTCCGGCTCGAGGACTTCGCGGCGCTCAACGCCTCCCTCGTGGCGGAGGGCAAGGCGCCGTTCGCGAACCCCCGCAACTCCGCGGCCGGGTCGCTGCGGCAGAAGAATCCGGCGGTCACCGCGAAGCGCAGGCTCGGGATGATCTGCCACGGACTCGGCCGCACGGAGGGCTTCGAACCGGTCAGCCAGCACGACGGCTACACCGCCCTCGCCGCCTGGGGGCTGCCGGTCTCCACGCACACCGCGCGGGTGCAGGGCGCGGACGCGGTGGTTGCCAGGGTCGGCTACTGGGACGAGCACCGGCACGACGTCGAGCATGAGATAGACGGCCTGGTCGTCAAGGTCGACGAGATGTCGTTGCACCGCAGGCTCGGCGTGACCTCCCGGGCCCCGCGGTGGGCGATCGCCTACAAGTATCCGCCGGAGGAGGCGACCACCAGGCTGCTCGACATCCGGGTCAGCGTCGGTCGCACCGGCCGCGTCACCCCGTTCGCGTACATGGAACCGGTCACCGTCGCCGGGTCGACGGTGTCCCTGGCGACGCTGCACAACGGGTCGGAGGTCAGGCGCAAGGGCGTGCTGATCGGGGATACCGTGGTGATCCGCAAGGCGGGCGAGGTGATTCCGGAGGTGCTTGGCCCGGTGGTGGATCTGCGGGACGGCACCGAACGCGAGTTCGTGATGCCGACCCACTGCCCGGAGTGCGGCACCGAGCTCGCCCCGGCGAAGGAGGGCGACGCCGACATCCGCTGCCCCAACCAGCGGTCCTGCCCGGCCCAGCTGCGGGAACGGGTGTTCCACGTCGCCGGGCGCGGCGCATTCGACATCGAGGTCCTCGGCTACGAGGCCGCGACCGCGCTGCTCGAGGCGGGCGTGATCGGGGACGAGGGCGACCTGTTCGCCCTCACCGCCGACGAGCTGATGCGGACGGCGCTGTTCACCACCAAGGCGGGCACGCTGTCCGCGAATGGGAAGCGGTTGCTCGACAACCTCGACCGCTCGAAGACGCAGCCGCTGTGGCGGGTGCTGGTCGCCCTGTCGATCCGGCACGTCGGCCCGACCGCGGCCCGCGCGCTTGCGTCGGCGTTCGGCAGCCTGGCACGGATCGAGGCGGCGTCGGTGGAGGAGCTCGCCGCGGTCGACGGTGTCGGCGGCACGATCGCGGCGGCCGTCGTCGAATGGTTCGGCGTCGACTGGCACCGTCGGATCGTCGAGAAGTGGCGCGCGGCGGGCGTGTCGATGGAGGACGAACGCGACGAGTCGATCGAGCGCACGCTGGAGGGCCTGTCGATCGTCGTCACCGGGTCGCTGGTCGGGTTCACCCGGGACGGTGCGAAGGAGGCGATCCTGCAGCGCGGCGGCAAGGCGGCCGGATCGGTGTCCAAGAAGACGGCGTTCGTCGTCATCGGCGACGCTCCCGGATCGAAGGCGGACAAGGCGGAACAGCTGGGGGTGCCGATCCTCGACGAGGCGGGATTCGTTCGGCTGCTCGACGGTGGGCCCGCTGCGGTCGCGCCCACCGACACCGACGGGTGACCCGCCGATCGTCGGCGGGTCCGCACCGGATCCTATGGGCGGCACCGTGATTCGGCCCTAGTGATGGCCGTGGTGACCGCCGTCGTCGCGGTGCAGTGCCTCGGGGAGGAAGGCGGCGCCGGGTCCGTAGGTCGCGGCGGCGTCGTTCGGATTGGACAGCGCGCAGGTCTGCAGGGACAGGCACCCGCAGCCGATGCACGACTCCAGGCCGTCGCGGAGCGCCTCGAGTGCCTCGATCTGCTCCTCGATGCGACCACGCCAGCTCCGGGACACCCGCGCCCAGTCGGACCGGGTTGGTGCGCGGCCGCCGGGGAGGGTGCTCATCGTGGCGGCGATCTCGTCGAGGGTGAGCCCGATGCCGCGGGCCGCCCGAATGAACGCGATCTTGCGGAGCACACTGCGCTGATAGCGGCGCTGATTCCCGGTCGTGCGGGTGCTCTCGATCAGGCCCTGGGTCTCGTAGTAGCGCAACGCGGACGGCGCGAGCCCGCTGCGTTCGGACACCTCGCCGACGGTCAGCAGATCCGTGGTGCGCACCCGCGCCTCCCTCTTCCCGGCAGATGAAGTCGACTTCAGCTTCCGCTTCGGGCGGCCGCGCGGCAAGGTGAACGCCCTCACGCCGCGGCGAGCCCGGTGGTGAACATCACGCGTCCGGCCCGGACCCGCCGTGGGCGGGTGCGCGCCGCCGCGTCACAGGTTGCGTTTGTGCAGGTCAATGCGGTTTGGGCGGGGGTGGGGGAGCCTTCGGGGGAGGGGCGACGCGCCGTGACCTGCGTGTCCGAGGTGCTTGAGGCCGGTGTCGGGGTGCTGCGATAGTGACGCCATGATCACCGTGCGCCCCGCCGACCCCGCCGACTTCGACGCCGTGGCCGCGCTGACCGTCGACTCCTACGTCGGGGGCGGATTCGTCGCCGAGACCAGCACGTACGTCGAGCGATTGCGCGACACCGCGTCCCGAGCCGAGGACGCCGAGGTCCTGGTCGCCGAATGGGACGGCGAGGTCGTCGGCTCGGTCACCATCGCCGAGCCGGGCAGCCCGTTCGCCGACGTGGCCCGGCCCGGCGAACTCGAGTTCCGGATGCTCGCGGTCTCGTCCGCGGCCCGCGGCAAGGGGGCCGGCTCGGCGCTGGTCCGGCACGTCCTCGACACCGCATACGACCGCGGATTGCAGGCGGTGGTGCTCTCCACCGAGCCCGAGATGATCGAGGCCCGCCGCATCTACGATCGCAACGACTTCGTGCCTGCCCCGGAACGCGACTGGGCGCCCGCGCCCGGCGCCGACCTCACCGTCCTGGTCCGCGAGATCGTCTGACCGGTCGGGCGGATCAGCCCAACACGGTCGCGACGATGCCCGCGAGATAGCCGAGCCTGGCGACCTCGGACGGGCGGAACTCCGGGCCACCGGAGCGTCCCAGCATCAGCACCCGCCCCGACGAGCCGAGCGGCGCGGCGGCGAGGGTCGTGTCCATGTCCCGCCAGATCCCCGGCACCCAGTCGGCGCCGCCGTCGAGGATCGTCGGCTTCCGCAGTGGCATCCACGGCACGTCACCGGCATGCGTCTCCGGGGCGCCCGTGCTGCCGACGACCCGGAACGCGCCGTGCGGACCGACCCCGACCACGGTCGCCCAGCTGACCCGCAGCACCCGGGCGGCACCGTCGACCAGCACCTGCAGGCGGTCGTCGCGGGCGGTCGCGACCTGGTCGATCAGTTCCAGCTCACGGTGGGTGTCGAGCAGGCCGGTGTAGGGGCGGATCGAGTCGACCCGCACCCCCGACAGGTGCTCGGCCGCGGTGATGAGGGTGTCCGGCAGCGACCCGTGCGCGACATCGACGACGAGATCATCGACGGCGAACCCCGAGCCCCGCTCGACCACGTCGAGGGAGAGGATGTCCGCGCCGACGGAACCGAGTGCAACGGCCAGTGCGCCCAGGCTGCCGGGTCGATCGGGTAGCTGGACACGCAATAGGTACGACACGGAATTCCTTTGTCACGACTGTTCGCCGTCGGCGAGGCCGCTCGGCCACCGGCGAACGGGAGTCGTCGATGCCCCCGCGCGAACCATCCTTCCATCACGGACGGACTCCGCGGCGGCGCGTGCGGCCGCGACGGGTCAGCCCTGCTCGCAGCGGAACCGTCACAGCGGCGGACATCGAGACGTTCCTGCGTCGAAACGGATCGGCCGCCCCGGGCGCTGCGTGCAGCCGGTTCCGGCGCAGCCGATAGGCTGGGGCGGATCTCCTGACGCCGACCTGAAAGGGGCCCACGGGTGCCTGCCATCTCCCGCGACGAGGTTGCTCACCTCGCCCGGCTGTCCCGGCTCGCGCTGTCCGACGCCGAACTCGACGAGTTCGCCGGCCAGCTCGATTCGATTCTCAGCCACGTCAAGACCGTCGCGGAGGTCGCCGCGGACGACGTCCCGCCGACCGCGAACCCGTACGCGCTGCTCAACGTGACCCGCCCCGACGTGGTGGTGCCGGGACTGACGCCCGAGCAGGCGCTGTCCGGTGCGCCCGCCGTCGAGCAGGAGCGTTTCGCCGTCCCGCAGATCCTGGGAGAAGAGCAGTGACCGCCGACCTGACCACCCTCGACGCCGCCGTCCTCGCGTCGAAGATCCACGCCCGCGAGGTGTCCTCCGTCGAGGTCACCCAGGCGCACCTGGACCGGATCGCCGCCGTCGACGGCGAGTACAACGCGTTCCTGCACGTCTCCGGTGACGCGGCGCTGACCGCGGCGAAGCAGGTCGATGAGGCGTTGGCCGCGGGTGGGGCCCCTGCCTCGCCGCTGGCGGGCGTCCCGCTGGCACTCAAGGACGTCTTCACCACCACCGACGCGCCAACCACCTGCGGGTCGAAGATTCTCGAGGGTTGGGTCGCGCCGTACGACGCGACGCTCACCACGAAGCTGCGCGCGGCCGGGATCCCGGTCCTCGGCAAGACGAACATGGACGAGTTCGCGATGGGCTCGTCGACGGAGAACTCCGCGTACGGTCCGACCAGGAACCCGTGGGACACCGGCCGGATCCCCGGCGGTTCCGGCGGCGGCAGTGCCGCGGCGCTGGCGTCGAATCAGGCGCCGCTCGCGATCGGCACCGACACCGGCGGCTCGATCCGGCAGCCCGCAGCGGTGACCGCGACGGTCGGGACCAAGCCGACCTACGGCACCGTCTCCCGGTTCGGTCTCGTCGCCTGCGCGTCCTCGCTCGACCAGGGCGGCCCGTGTGGCCGCACCGTCCTGGACACCGCGCTGCTGCACGAGGTGATCGCCGGACACGACCCGCGCGACTCCACCTCCATCGACGCCCCGGTGCGTCCCGTCGTCGAGGCGGCCCGCCGCGGCGCGACCGGCGACCTGACGGGCGTTCGCGTTGGCGTCGTGAAGGAACTGCACTCGGACAGCTACCAGCCAGGCGTCCTCTCCTCGTTCGATGCCGCCGTCACGCAGCTGACCGACCTCGGTGCCGAGGTGGTCGAGGTGTCCTGCCCGAACTTCCTGCACGCGCTGGCCGCCTACTACCTGATCCTGCCGAGCGAGGTGTCCTCCAACCTGGCCCGGTTCGATGCGATGCGCTACGGAATGCGGGTCGACGACGGCACCATGAGCGCCGACCAGGTGATGGCCGCGACCCGCGCCGCCGGTTTCGGCAAGGAGGTCAAGCGGCGCATCATGATTGGCACCTACGCGCTGTCGTCGGGCTACTACGACGCCTACTACGGCTCCGCGCTCAAGGTGCGCACCCTGATCGCCCGCGACTTCGACGCCGCCTACGAGAAGGTCGACGTCCTCGTCTCGCCGACCAGCCCGTTCACCCCGTGGAAGCTGGGGGAGAAGGTGGACGACCCGCTGGCGATGTACCTGTCCGACCTGTGCACCCTGCCGACCAACCTGGCCGGCCATTGCGCGATGTCGGTGCCGTCCGGGTTGTCCGCGGACGACAACCTGCCGGTCGGCCTGCAGATCATGGCCCCGGCACTCGCCGACGAACGGCTCTACCGGGTCGGTGCCGCGTACGAGGCCGCCCGCGGACCGATCGGCTCGCCCGTCGCCTGACCGTGTTCGACCGGCTCGGCCCGGACCCCGCCATCGGGGCCCGGGCCGAGCGTCGTTCGGGGGCGCGCGTCGGGCCCCCGTCAGCAGGTCGGAAGTCGGGTGCCCTGGTCGGTGCCGTAGCGGTGCCCGTGGCCCGGTGCGGCATCGAGTGCGGTGAGCAGGTCGACGCTGGTCTGCAGGAAGCTCAGCACCGGAAGCCACGCCGGTGTCGGGGCGTCCGGCCGGACACCGGCGAGCCGGGGCGGCGCGACCAGCAGCCGCGGCGACCAGTGCACGACGGGGTCCGACGAATTGGCCAGCACCACGGTGTCCGCGGTCGGGACCCGGCCCGCCGGTGGGCCCGCGACGAGATTGCCGCACGCGGGCACCGCGACCGGTTCGGACAGCGCCGCGTCGACACCCACCGCGCCGAGGCTCTGCCCATACAGGTGCAGGCGGGGCCGCCGGTCCTCGGGGAGCAGCGACACCCGGTGGGCCACCGCCCGGTACAGGGCGCGGGCCGCCTCCTCGGCGCTGCCCCGGTCGAACACGAACGTCACCCAGCTCGGCGCCGCCGAGTACTGCACCGCGACCTCCGCGACGTCACCACCGAATCGCCGCTCCATCCCGGCGATCGCCCCGGCGTCGATCCACCCCGACCCCGTCGGCACCGCGATCACCAGATGGGAGCGGGTCAGCCCGCCGGACCGCTCCAGGTCGGCCACCGCGAGTGTCACCCGCGCCGCGAGATCGGGTGCGCTGTCGAGCCCGACATAGGTGCGGGTCACCCCGTCGGCCGCGGGGGCGGTGACGAAGCGGCGGCCCTCAACGCCGAGGCTCTCCCACCCCACCGGGGAGGCGGTGCTGCCCGACATCGCCGGCGAGGTCGGCTGCCGCAGCACCGGTTCGGGACCGTCGGCCGAGGCGACCGCGGGCGCCGTGCACGAGGTGACGGCGAGCACGCAGCCGAGCAGCCCCGCGATGAGGCGGTACCGGCCGAGCCGGCGGGCCGCGGACCGCAGCAGCGCCGCCGCACCGGTGATCGACGCGGCGACCGCGACGGCTCCCGCCGAGACCAGAACCCAGTGCGCGACACCGACGTCGGGGAGCCCGGTCGCGGCGCGCAGCCCGCTCTGCCAGCGGGCAGCACCGGTCAGCGCCGCCCCGAGGGTGGTGAGCGCCGCCGCCGCAACCCAGCCCCGCACCGTCACCGACGCCGCGGCGCGGTCGCCGCGCAGCCGCCGCCACCCGGCGCCGGCCACGACACCGAGCACCGCGAACACGCCGGTGACCCCGGCCTGCACCGGAGCCGACCGGGGAAGCAGCGACGGCATCAGGGAGGCCACGATCAGCGCGGTGACGGCCACCGTGCTCGACACCCGGGGCAGCGCGGACGCCGCCGTGACGGAGAGTCGGGCACCGACCGCGGTGCGGGGAAGCGTCGTCATCACGCCCGCACCGCCCGCGACGCGCCGGCGAGGACCGGCGCCGCCGCCGCGTGTGCCCTGCCGCGCCGTCGGTGCGCCGCCGCGAGCGCGGCCCCCAACAGCGCCGCCCCACCGACACCGGCAGCAATCGGGCCGACCGGCTCCCGGACCGGGACGCCGAAGCCCTGCCGCCACGAGTTCGCCTGCACCGCCGCGACGGCGGCGTCGGCGACGACACCGCACGACGCGCGAGTCAGGTCGTCGGGGCGGGTCGTGCACGCGTCGTGCATACGCTGCCCGAGCTGCCGGTCCAGGCTCCGCCGCGCCCATCCGCCCAACGGGGTCCCGGTGCGGTCGGCGTACCGGAGCAGGTCGTAGCCGAGGTCGTGGCCCCGGCAGGCGCCGTCGAACTCGGCGGGCAGGGGGACCGGTGACGAGCACTGCCCGTTCGGATTGATCAGCATGGCGCCGTCGGTGACCGGGCGGTAGCCGGCGACGTCGGCGAAGTCGTCCGGGATCGCGGCGGCCGCGGCGTCGGCGCCGCCCGTGACGAGCGCCTCGACCGCACGGGCCACCTGAGACGGTGCCTCCGCCCGGGCGGAGGCCTGTACCGGCGGCGGTGCGAGCGCGGCGGACAGGGCGATGGCGCTGCCCGCGGTGAACACGGCCAGGGTGGATTTGCGCATGGCATCGACGCTAGAAACGGCGCCCACCTGCGAACATCCCTCCCGGGGTTGGTTCGTCGGTGGCACCCGCGGTACGGGCGACCGCGGGGTCCGATACCCCGGTACTGGGGCGATCTCCCCCCGTGGTGTGAGGACAATCCGGCCCGGCCTTCCTAGTGTTCTCGGGTGTGGGTAGAACGAAACGAGCATTGGACGCGGCCGCACGGGACGCCGCAGCGACGGCGGGCCCCCGGCTCGCCAGGCTGAACCGATCCCAGCGATGGGATGTCGGTATCGCCTTCGTGACGGCGGTCCTGTTCACCATCGCGTGGCCGACACTGCAGGTGACACACCACGTCCCGGCCGGGGTGCAGCCGGTGGTCGCCGGTCTCGCCGCGCTGCCGCTGGTATTCGTGCGGGCGAACCCCGCACTGGGATGGTCGATCTCGGCGGCGGGGGCGCTGGTGATCCCGCTGGTGTACGACCGCGTCCCGGACTACGACTTCCCGTGGCAGGTCGTGCACGTGATGGTGCTGATGGCGCTGCTGCTCGCGGTGAGCATGCGTTCGCCGCTGCCGATCGTCGGGGTGGCCTGGCTCGCGACGACGCTGCTGTTCCTCGCGAACGCGCCGGGGCAGGACGGGCGCGGCTGGGCGGTCGGGCTGACCGCCCTCGTCGTGTTCGGTCTGCTGATCCGGTGGCTGGTCCTCTCCCGCAGGCAGCTCGCCCTGCAGGAGGAGGAGACGGAGGTGGAGCGCGCCCGCCGCGCGGTGCTCGAGGAACGCGCCAGGATCGCGCGGGACCTGCACGACGTCGTGGCCCACCACATGTCGCTGGTGGTGGTGCAGGCGCAGAGCGCACCGTACCGGCTGGCCGACCTGTCCGATGAGACGCGGGCCGAGTTCGACTCGATCGGGGCCACCGCCCGGGACGCGCTCAACGAGATCCGCGGCATGCTGGGGGTGCTCCGCAGCGACGGCCACACCCCCGACAGCGCCCCGGTGCCCGGCATAGACCGGATCGACGACCTGATCGACGGCAGCCGGCGCGCGGGCATGACGGTGACCGTCGAGCGGGGGCCGCTGCCCGCCCTCCCCGAGACGTGCGGTCTCGCGGTGTACCGGATCCTGCAGGAGTCACTCGCGAACGCGGCGCGGCATGCCCCGGGTGCCGCCGTCCAGGTCGGCCTCACCGGGGATGCCACGACGACCGAACTCGTGGTGACGAACGGCGCTGCCGCGCAGGAGGTGTCACAGGCGGGCAGCGGCGGCGGGCACGGCATCGTCGGGATGCGGGATCGGGCCCTGTCCGTCGGCGGCACCCTGACCGCCCATCCCGTCGCCGGGGGCGGCTTCGAGGTGCGGGCCCGGATCCCGTCGTTTGTGGGTGGCCTGGTGCCCGGTCCACAGTTCGGTCCGGTCGCCGGGCACCCCTAGGCTGGCCGGGTGGCGATCACGGTCTTCATTGCGGACGATCAGGCGATGGTGCGGCAGGGCTTCGGGGCGCTGCTCGCCGCGCAACCGGACATCAGCGTCGTCGGGGACGCCCCGAACGGCAAGGTCGCGGTCGAGGAGGTGCTCCGGCTGCGGCCCGACGTGGTGCTGATGGACGTCCGGATGCCGGAGCTCAACGGTCTCGAGGCGGCCGAGCGGATCCTCGCCGCGTCGGTGCAGCCGCCGGTCCGGGTGCTGATGCTGACCACCTTCGACATCGACGACTACGTGTACGAGGCGCTGCGGGTCGGGGCCAGCGGCTTCATGCTCAAGGACGCCCCCGCCGACGAGTTGATCCGTGCGGTCCGCGTCGTCGCGGACGGCGAGGCGCTGCTCGCCCCGTCGGTCACCCGGCGGTTGATCGCGGACGTCGCGGCCCGGCGGGTGGCACGCAGGACCGAGCCGGCGCAGCTCGCGACGCTGACACCCCGCGAACGGGAGGTGCTCGAACTGATCGCGCGGGGCCTGTCCAACACCGAGATCGCCGAGTCCCTGTTCGTTGCCGAGCAGACCGTCAAGACCCATGTCGGGAAGGTGCTCGCGAAGCTGCACCTGCGGGACCGCGCCCAGGCGGTGGTCCTCGCGTACGAGACGGGTGTCGTCACCCCCGGCTGATCCCGTGGCCGGGATGACGCCGCCGTCCGGCGGGGGCAGGATGGGGCACGGACGACGCGCGCGGACAGGGGTGCCCGATGACCACGGTCGGAATTCTCACCAGCGGGGGCGACTGCCCCGGATTGAACGCGGTCATTCGCGGCGCGGTCCTCAAGGGCACCACCGTGTACGGCCAGCGGTTCGTCGGATTTCTGGACGGCTGGCGGGGTCTGGTTGAGGGCACCATGATCGACCTCGACCGGCCGACCGTTCGCGGCCTGTCACACGAGGGCGGCACCATCCTGGGCACCAGCCGATTCGGCCCCTATCAGGGCCCCGGTGGGGGCGCGCACGCGATCGCGGGCACGATGGAGCGGCTCGGCGTCGACGCGGTGATCGCCATCGGCGGCGAGGGCACCGCCGCCGCGTCGCAACGCCTCTACGACGAGGGCATCAAGATCGTCGGCGTCCCGAAGACCATCGACAACGACCTCGACGCGACGGACTACACGTTCGGTTTCGACACCGCCGTCGAGATCGCGACCGAGGCGATCGACCGCCTGCGGACCACCGGCAACTCGCACAAACGGTGCATGGTGCTCGAGGTGATGGGTCGCGGCGCAGGCTGGATCGCTTTGCACTCCGGGACCGCGGGCGGCGCCCACGCCATCCTGATCCCCGAACATCCGGAGAGCATCGAACAGATCTGCACCTGGGTGACCAGCGTCCGGGACCGCGGCCGCGCCCCGATGGTCGTCGTCGCCGAGGGTTTCACCCTCCCGGACATGACCGAGGCGCACTCGACGAAGGGCCGCGACGGGTTCGACCGGCCCCGGCTCGGCGGCATCGCCGAGGTCCTCGCGCCGATGATCGAGGAACGGACCGGCATCGAGACCCGCGCCACCGTGCTCGGCTACATCCAGCGTGGCGGCGTCCCCACCGCGTTCGACCGGGTCCTCGCGACGCGGCTCGGGATGGCCGTCACCGACCTGGTTGCCCGGCAGGAGTGGGGAAACATGGTCGCGCTGCACGGCACCGACATCGCGGCGGTGCACTTCGACGAGGCGCTCGCCGACCACAAGAGTGTCCCGCTCGGCCGGTATCAGGAGATGCGGGTCATCTTCGGCTGAGCGGGCGCGGGTCGAGTCGGGCGCGGGTCGTCCCCGGCGGAGCCGGATGCGGGTCGTAACGGCGTGGCGGGGGCGAATAAACTCGGGGCCATGACTGCCGCCATGTCCGATGACCTGCTCGCCTACGACGACGTGCTCGCGACGTTCGAGCCCGTGATGGGCATGGAGGTGCACGTCGAACTGCACACCGCAACCAAGATGTTCTGCGGCTGCCCGACCACCTTCGGCGCAGAGCCGAACACCCAGGTGTGCCCGGTGTGCCTCGGCCTGCCCGGGTCGATGCCGGTGGTGAACGCGGCCGCGGTCGAGTCCGCGATCCGGATCGGGCTCGCGTTGAACTGCTCGATCACCCCGTGGGGCCGGTTCGCGCGGAAGAATTACTTCTACCCGGATCAGCCGAAGAACTACCAGATCTCGCAGTACGACGAGCCGATCGCCACCGACGGCTACCTCGACGTGGTCCTCGACGACGGCAGCACCTGGCGGGTCGATATCGAGCGCGCGCACATGGAGGAGGACACCGGCAAGTCGCTGCACGTCGGCGGCGCGACCGGACGCATCCACGGCGCGAGCCACTCGCTGCTCGACTACAACCGGGCAGGCGTGCCGCTCGTCGAGATCGTCACCAAGCCGATCACCGGCGCCGGGGAACGCGCCCCGGAGGTCGCCCGCGCCTACGTCACCGCGCTGCGGGATCTGCTCAAGGCCCTCGACGTCTCCGACGTCCGGATGGACCAGGGGTCGATGCGCTGCGACGCGAACATCTCGCTGATGCCGATCGGCGCGCCGGAGTTCGGCACCCGCACCGAGACCAAGAACGTCAACTCGCTCAAGTCCGTCGAGGTGGCGGTCCGCTACGAGATGCGCCGCCAGGCAGCGGTTCTCGTCGCGGGCGGCGAGGTGATCCAGGAGACCCGGCACTTCCAGGAGGCGGACGGCACCACCTCCGCGGGCCGCCGCAAGGAGACCGCCGAGGACTACCGCTACTTCCCGGAGCCGGACCTCGAGCCGGTCGCCCCCGACGCCGCGTGGGTCGAGGAACTGCGCGGCACGCTGCCGGAGCTGCCGTGGCTGCGGCGCGCCCGCATCCAGGCCGAGTGGGGGGTCTCCGACGAGGAGATGCGCGACCTCGTCAACGCGGGCGCCCTTGACCTGGTCATCGCGACCACCGAGGCGGGTGCACCGGCATCGGAGGCGCGGTCGTGGTGGGTCGCGTACCTGTCGCAGCAGGCCAACTCCCGCGGCGTCGAGCTGGGTGCGCTCGCGATCACCCCGGCACAGGTCGCGACCGTCATCGCGCTCGTCGCCGACGGCAAGCTGACGAATAAGCTGGCCCGCCAGGTCATCGACGGGGTGCTCGATGGCGAGGGCGAACCGGAGCAGGTTGTCGCCGCCCGCGGACTCGAGGTGGTCCGGGACGACTCGGCGTTGCAGGCCGCCGTCGACGAGGCGCTCGCCGCGAACCCCGACATCGCCGAGAAGATCCGCAGCGGCAAGGTCGCTGCCGCGGGCAAGATCGTCGGTGACGTCATGAAGGCCACCCGCGGACAGGCCGACCCGGCGCGGGTCAAGGAACTCGTCATCGCCGCCTGCTCCTGAACCGAATCCGCCGCACCGCGGCGCGCTGACCGGAAACCGGGGGCGCTGGCCCGATAATCGGGTCCATGCCCTCGGTATCGGCCTCGCTGTTCTGGATAGCCCTGTGCGCGGTGATCGCGCCGCTGCTCGCCGGTCTGGTGCCGCGGAAGCTGGTGCCCGAGGTGGTGCTGCTGCTGATCGCGGGCATCATCATCGGGCCGCACGTGCTCGACCTCGCTGCGGCGGGGCCGGAGATCGGTCTGCTGCGTGAACTGGGTCTGGGGATGCTGTTCCTGCTCGCCGGGTTCGAGATCGACACCGACGAGTTGACCGGGCGCGGCGGCCGCCGCGCGCTGGTCACCTGGCTGGTGTGCCTGGTGTTGGCGTTCACCGTGATCGGGATTCTCGGGGCGACCGGCGCGATCGACGCGGAGGTCGCCGTCGCGATCGCGCTCACCTCGACGGCGCTGGGCACGCTGCTGCCGATCCTCAAGGACAGCGGGGTCATCGCCACCCCGCTCGGCCGGACCGTCCTCAACCACGGCGCGGTCGGCGAGCTGGGGCCGGTGGTCGCGATGGCGGTGCTGCTCGGGTCGCGCGGGACGATCGGATCGGTGATCGTGCTCGGCCTGTTCACGGCCGCCGCGGTCGCGGTCGCGTTCATCCCGGCCGCGGTGCGCCGCGAGGGGTCGAAGGTGCTTTCGATCATCCGGCTCGGCTCCGAGACCACCGCGCAGACGACGGTGCGCCTGACGATCCTGCTGCTCGTCTCGCTCGGCGCGCTGGCCGCGCTCTTCGACGTGGACGGCATCCTCGCCGCGTTCGCGGCCGGGTTCATCCTGCGCCGGGCCTTCCCGCGCGGGGACGAGAAGCTCGAGGCCAAGCTCGACGGGTTGGCGTTCGGGCTGCTGATCCCGATCTTCTTCGTGACCTCGGGCATGGCCATCGACGTGTCCGCCGTCGCCGCGAATCCCGGTGTCCTGGTGGTCTTCTTCGTCCTGATCCTGCTGGTGCGGGGGGTGCCGGTGTTCGTGGCCGAACGCTTCGACCGCGGCCCCGACGGGACGGCGACGCCCCCGCAGGTGCTGGCGCGGGCCCGGGTCGGGCTGTACGCCGCGACCGGCCTGCCGCTGATCGTCGCGGTGACTCAGGTCGCGGTCGACGCCGGGCAGATGACCACCGCGAATGCGTCAATCCTGGTCGCGGCGGGCGCGATCACGGTGCTGCTGCTGCCGACCGCGGCGTCGCTGCTGGACCGGCGGCCTGCCCCGACACCCGCAGGCTGACCGCCGCCGCGGCGTGGCGATCAGTCGAAGCCGCCGCCGCCCTGGGGTGCGGGGATTCGGACCACCCGGTCGTCGTTCGGCCCAGGAGCCTCGCCGCCGGACCTGTTGACGGTCGATACCCAGACCTCGCTGTTCGCGCCGAGCGCGGCACCGCCGAGCCGGCCGTACTTCTCCTGCGCGATCAGCGACGGCGCGGCCTGCGCGGCACCGGTCCGTCCGTCGATCGGGAGCACAGCGAGGGCCTTGCCGTCGCCGAGCGCCACCGCGACCCCGCCGTCGACGGCGGTGCAGCCTGCGACACCGGGCCGGTCCGGCCACGTCCACACCGGCGTTCCGGTCGCGCCGTCCGCCGCAACGCGCTGCAGCCGATCCTCGAGGACGGTCCGGTCGGTGACCCACACGCCACCGCCGAGGGGATTGACGCACACGTCTCCTGCCGTGCCGATCCCGGAGAGCAGCACCTGCGGCGCCGGATGGTCCTGCGCAGGGGTGAGCCCGGTGACCCGGAGCAGCTTCCCGGCGAGCGAGGCGGGGTCCGTTGCGGCCGCGGGGTTTCCGGCGTTGCCGGTGAGGACCGCGAGTTCGCTCGGCCCGGTGAAGACGAGGGCGCCCGCGTTGCCACGTGCGCCGCGCGGGATGCCGGTCAGGACGTCCTTCGGGGTGTCACCGGGGGCGACTCGCACCACCCGGTTGTCGCCCGCCGTGGTGATGTAGGCGTACAGGAGGTTGTCCTCGGCGTAGGTGGGGGACAGGGCGATGTCGAGCAGGCCGCCGTCGCCGGAGCCGTCGACGGCGACCCGCGCCACCTCCTGGACCGGCGCGCCGGGCGCGACCCGCAGGATCCGTCCGGTCCGGCGCTCGGTGACCAGGGCGGACTGGCCGCCGGGCAGCATCGTGACCGAGGCGGTGGTGTCCAGGCAGGTGGCGATGACCGCGGGGTCGGGATCGACGCACGGCGCGGGCTCCGTTGTCGTCTCGCCGGGGGTCGTGGTCGGCGGCGGTGTGCCGGGCGACCGGGGTTCGACGTCGCCCGCGGAGAACGTCGGCACCGGAGTGAACGGGGTCGATGCGCTGTCGTCGAAGCGTGCGCAGCCGGTGAGGGCAACCGCGGCGAGCGTGGACAGCGCCGCGGTGCGGTACGCCGCACGAGAGATCGCCATACCTGGCACGGTACGACAACGGTCCGCCCGCGCGCCGAACCGGTCGGCGGTGACCCACCCGTTCTACGCTGGATTTCGTGACCGACAACCCGCGACAGCACAAGGACAGTGACGGCTTCGGGCCCGCGGCGGCGAGCCCGTTCGACCAGCCGACGGAACGGTTCCCCACGAGCGATGACGACCTCGGGTTGATGCCGACCGAACAGATCCCCTCGTACGGGGGCGGGGACCACCCCGACCCGGCGCCGCCGCACCCGACCGAGGAGTTGCGGACGGCGGACTCCTACGACCGCGAGCTTGCCGCGGCACTGGCCGCGCCCGTAGCGGCGCCGGAGGCGGTGCCCCCGGCGGCGGCGCAACGGACCCCGCGCGGCACCCTCGACCTGGGCCTCCTCGTGCTGCGGGTCGCGGTCGGTGCGGTTGCCCTTGCGCACGGTCTGCAGAAGCTGTTCGGGATCTGGGGTGGCCCGGGACTCGACGGCTTCGAGGCCTTCCTCGTCGAGTCGGGCTTCGAGCAGGCGCGGTGGCTGGCCCTGGCCGGGGCGATCGGTGAGGTGGCCGCCGGGGCGCTGCTGATCCTCGGGCTGTTCACCCCGCTCGCCGCGGCCGGTCTGCTCGCCGTCCTGATCAACGCCTGGTGTGTCACCCAGGCGGCGGAACCGGGCCTGCAGTGGTTCGCCCCGGACGGGCCCGAACTCGAACTGCTGCTGACGGCGATGCTGGTCGCGATCGTGCTCACCGGCCCGGGCCGCATCTCCGTCGACGGCCGCCGCAAGTGGGCGACCAGACCGCACGTCGGGTCCTTCGTGGTGCTGTTGCTCGGCGTCGCGGGCGGGGTGTGCCTGTGGATTTTCCTCAACGGGGCGAACCCCCTGTCCTGACACCCGAACGGGTGAGGGGCACCTTGGACCGGTCGGACCGGTCGAAGGTGCCCCTCACCCGAGGCGGTGTGGCTACGGGACCTGCCGGACCGCACCCTTGTCGGCGGAGGTCGCGAGCGCGGCGTACGCGCGCAGAGCGGTCGTGACGGTGCGCTGCCGGTCTACGGGCTGCCACGGTCGCTCGCGGGCCTCCATCTTGGCGCGCCGCTCGGCGAGGACCGCATCGTCGACGAGCACCTCGAGGGCGCGGGTGGTGACGTCGATGCGGATCTGGTCGCCGTTCTCCACCAGCCCGATGACGCCGCCCGCCGCCGCCTCGGGCGAGATGTGCCCGATCGACAGGCCCGAGGTGCCGCCGGAGAAGCGGCCGTCGGTGACGAGCGCGCACACCTTGCCGAGGCCCGCGCCCTTGAGGAATGCGGTGGGGTGCAGCATCTCCTGCATCCCGGGGCCGCCCTTCGGGCCCTCGTAGCGCACCACGATCACGTCGCCCGGCTTGATCTGCTTCTGCAGGATCACCGAGACCGCCTCCTCCTGCGACTCGACGACGACCGCCGGGCCCTGGAAGGAGAACAGGTCCTCGTCGATTCCCGCGGTCTTGAGGATCGCGCCGTCGACGGCGATGTTGCCGCGCAGCACGCACAGGCCGCCCTCGACGGTGTACGCGTGCTCGAGGTCGCGGATGCAGCCACCCGCGGCGTCCGTGTCCAGGGCGCTCCACCGGTTCGCCGTGGAGAACGGCTCGGTGGTGCGGACTCCGCCCGGCGCGGCGTGGAAGAGTTCGATGGCCTCGTCGGACGCCTTGCCGGAGCGGATGTCCCAGGTGTCGAGCCACTCGTCGAAGCTCGCGGTGTGCACCGTGGACACGTCGGTATGCAGCAGTCCGGCGCGGCGCAGTTCGCCGAGGATCGCGGGGATTCCGCCCGCCCGGTGCACGTCTTCCATGTGGTAGTCGGAATTCGGGGAGACCTTCGACAGGCACGGCACCCGACGGCTGATCGCGTCGATGGTGGTCAGGTCGAAGTCGACCTCGCCCTCCTGCGCGGCGGCGAGGGTGTGCAGCACCGTGTTGGTGGAGCCGCCCATCGCGACGTCGAGCGCCATCGCGTTCTCGAACGCCTTGGGGGAGGCGATATTCCGGGGAAGCACCGACTCGTCCTCGTCGCGGTAGTACCGCAGCGCGGCCTCGACGACGGTGGTGCCCGCGCGGGAGAACAGCGCGCGCCGCGCCTCGTGGGTGGCCAGCGTCGACCCGTTGCCGGGCAGCGACAGCCCGAGCGCCTCGGTGAGGCAGTTCATCGAGTTCGCGGTGAACATCCCCGAGCAGGACCCGCAGGTCGGGCAGGCGCTGCGCTCGACCTCGTCGAGCCCGTCGTCGGTGACGGCGTCGTTCGCGGAGGCGGAGATGGCGGTGATCAGGTCGGTGGGGGCTTGCGCGACACCGCCGACGACGACCGCCTTGCCCGCCTCCATCGGTCCGCCGGAGACGAACACCGTCGGGATGTTCAGGCGCATCGCGGCGTTGAGCATGCCGGGGGTGATCTTGTCGCAGTTGGAGATGCACACCAGCGCGTCGGCGGTGTGCGCGTTCACCATGTATTCGACGGAGTCGGCGATGATCTCGCGGCTCGGCAGCGAGTACAGCATGCCGCCGTGGCCCATCGCGATGCCGTCGTCGACGGCGATGGTGTGGAACTCGCGCGGCACGCCGCCCGCGGCGCGGACCGCCTCGGCGACGATGTCGCCCACGTTCTTCAGGTGCACGTGACCCGGGACGAACTGCGTGTAGGAGTTCGCGATCGCGACGATCGGCTTGCCGAAGTCGGAGTCCGTCATGCCGGTGGCGCGCCACAGCGAGCGGGCTCCGGCAGCATTGCGTCCGACGGTGGTGGTGCGTGACCTCAGCGGGGGCATGGGCGTCCTTCGCTCATCGGGGCGCGCACCGGTCCGGTGGGCTGGGGCCGGAGAACGCGCCGGGTATCCCCCCAACGGTACGCGCGGGTCAGTGGGCGTCGGGAGCCGACTCCGCCTCGTTGCCAGTCGACTCCGCCTGCTCGGCGTGCTCCCGGTCGTGGCGTTCGCGTTCGATCCGGTCGGCGACGGCGTACGGGTCGGTGACGCGGCCGCCGCTTGCCTCGGCGATCAGCGGCAGGCGGCCGAAGGTGACGACCGGCAGCGACTTCTCGGTGCCGTCGGTCAGTTCGGCACGCGCCCAGCCGCCGCGCTTGGGGAACCGGAATCCCTTGATCTCGTCCCAGGAGATGACCTCGCTGCTGAACACCCGGCGGACGTGCAGCCCGCTGGCGTCGACGACGGTCCGGACCCGCAGCATCCAGTAGGCGACGCCGACCGGGACGAGCCAGAGGACCGACACCCACGGCGGGCTGGCGAAGATCACGAAGCTCAGGCCGAAGGCGAGCAGCAGGACGCCGAGCAGTCCGAGGCTCGAGATCTGAATGGAGTGGCGGACCGGTTCTGCGGTGGGGGCGGGTCCGGGGGTGTGGGAGGATGGGGGCGGTGGCACGGGCTGCGATGGGGACGACACCACACCATTCTCGCATTCGCAGCTGGCGCTCTCACATTCTGGGACAGCATGCTCAAAAAAGTTGACTGTTCACCCTTGACGCGCCTACCTTCTATCGCGTGAAGCAGAATGAGTTGCTCGTAATCGGCCGGCGCGTCGTCGCCTGAGTCGATACTTCCGTCAACTCGCACAGCACGACGCGCCACCCTCGTACAGCAGACAATGCTGACGGGGGTTTTTTGTTGCCCGGAATCAGCTCGAACCGTCAACACCAGAGGAATCACCAGTGAGCGCACCAACCGCACGGCCGCAGCCAACGCCGCGCAAGGCCGGGGCTCAGCCCGGACCGACGACGGCAGCCCCCCAGCCCGGCAACCGACGCCAGGTCGCACCCGAGCGGGTCACCGGCGCCCAGTCCGTGGTCCGGGCACTCGAGGAGCTCGAGGTGGACACCGTGTTCGGCATTCCCGGCGGCGCGGTCCTCCCGGTTTACGACCCGCTGTTCGACTCGCAGAAGGTGCGGCACGTCCTGGTCCGGCACGAGCAGGGCGCCGGCCACGCCGCGACCGGGTACGCACAGGCCACCGGCAAGGTCGGCGTCTGCATGGCCACCTCCGGCCCCGGCGCGACGAACCTGGTGACCCCGCTCGCCGACGCGCAGATGGATTCGGTTCCCGTCGTCGCGATCACCGGGCAGGTCGCGCGCAGCCTGATCGGCACCGACGGCTTCCAGGAGGCCGACATCTCCGGCATCACGATGCCGATCACCAAGCACAACTTCCTCATCACCGATCCGATCGACATCCCGCGGATCATCGCCGAGGCGTTCTACCTGGCGTCCTCCGGTCGGCCGGGCGCGGTCCTCGTCGACATCCCGAAGGACATCTTGCAGTCGCAGACCACCTTCTCCTGGCCGCCCGAGATGCGGCTGCCCGGCTACCGTCCGGTGTCCAAGCCGCACGGCAAGCAGGTGCGGGAGGCGGCCCGCCTGATCGCCGAGTCGGCGTCGCCGGTCCTCTACGTCGGTGGCGGCGTCATCAAGGCCGAGGCGTCCGCGGAGCTGCTCGAGCTCGCCGAGCTCACCGGGATCCCGGTCGTGACCACCCTGATGGCCCGCGGCGCGTTCCCCGACAGCCACCGGTTGCACTGCGGCATGCCCGGCATGCACGGCGCCGTCGCCGCCGTCGCCGCGCTGCAGCGCTCGGATCTGCTGATCACCCTCGGCGCGCGGTTCGACGACCGGGTCACCGGTCAGCTCGACTCGTTCGCCCCCGACGCGAAGGTCATCCACGCGGACATCGACCCCGCCGAGATCGGCAAGAACCGGTACGCGGACGTGCCGATCGTCGGCGACTGCAAGGAGGTCATCGTCGAGCTGATCGAGGCGATCCGCGCCGACCTGGCCACCGGAACCACCTTCGACCTCGGCGCGTGGTGGGAGTACCTGGACGGCCTGCGCACCACCTACCCGCTGGCGTACGGCAAGCCGTCCGACGGTGCGCTCTCGCCCGAGTTCGTGATCGAGGCGGTCGGCAGGCTCGCCGGTCCCGACGCCGTCTACTGCGCGGGCGTCGGCCAGCATCAGATGTGGGCCGCCCAATTTGTCAAGTACGAGAAGCCGCGCACCTGGCTCAACTCCGGCGGCCTCGGCACCATGGGGTACGCGGTCCCGGCCGCGATGGGCGCCAAGATGGGCGCCCCGGAGAAGGAAGTGTGGGCCATCGACGGCGACGGCTGCTTCCAGATGACCAACCAGGAGCTCGCGACCTGTGCGGTCGAGGGCGTGCCGATCAAGGTTGCCCTGATCAACAACGGCAACCTCGGCATGGTCCGGCAGTGGCAGACCCTCTTCTACGAGGAGCGGTACTCGAACACGAACCTGGGCACCCACGGCGCGGTCCGCATCCCCGACTTCGTCAAGCTCGGTGAGGCGCTGGGCTGCCACGCCATCCGGGTCGAGCGGGAGGAGGACGTCGAGGCGGCGATCCGCGAGGCGCAGTCGATCAACGACAAGCCGGTCGTGATCGACTTCATCGTCGGTGCCGACGCCCAGGTGTGGCCGATGGTCGCGGCGGGCACCAGCAACGACGAGATCCAGGCGGCGCGGGGCATCCGTCCGCTGTTCGATGACGACGAGTCGGTGGCCGAGCCGACCGTCATTCACCAGGCGATGGAACGCGAGCAGCGTTCGGCCGCGTCCGCTGCAGCGGGAGAGGAAGACAAGTGAGCACCAGCCACACCCTGAGCGTTCTCGTCGAGGACAAGCCGGGCGTGCTGGCCCGGGTGGCCGCACTCTTCTCCCGGCGTGGATTCAACATCGAGTCCCTCGCCGTCGGCGGCACCGAACTGCCCGACATCTCGCGGATGACGATCGTCGTCACCGTCGACGAGTTCCCGCTCGAGCAGGTGACGAAGCAGCTGAACAAGCTCGTCAACGTCATCAAGATCGTCGAGCAGGAGGGGGAGGCGTCCGTCGCGCGCGAGCTGGTGCTCATCAAGGTGCGCGCCGACGCCAGCGTCCGCACCCAGGTCATCGAGGCGGTGAACCTGTTCCGCGCCAAGGTGATCGATGTCTCGCCGGAGTCGCTCACGGTCGAGGCGACCGGTACCCGGTCCAAGCTCGACGCGCTGCTCCGGATGCTCGACCCGTACGGCATCCGCGAGATCGTGCAGTCGGGTGTCGTCGCGGTCGGACGTGGCCCGAAGTCGATCACGGCCACCCGCTAGCTAAGTTCTACTCATTCCCGCAAGGCTGTATCCAGAGGAGAGGTAATACCAGTGGCAGTCGAGATGTTCTACGACGATGACGCCGACCTGTCGATCATCCAGGGCCGCAAGGTCGCGGTGATCGGCTATGGCAGCCAGGGCCACGCGCACTCGTTGAGCCTGCGCGACTCCGGGGTCGATGTCCGCATCGGTCTCAAGGAGGGCTCCAAGTCCCGCGCGAAGGCCGAGGAGCAGGGCCTGACCGTCGGCACCCCGGCCGAGGTCGCCGAGTGGGCCGACGTCATCATGCTGCTCGCGCCCGACACCGCGCAGGCGTCGATCTACACGAACGACATCGAGCCGAACCTCAAGGACGGCGACGCGCTGTTCTTCGGACACGGCCTCAACATCCACTTCGACCTGATCAAGCCCCCGGCCAACGTCACGGTCGGCATGGTCGCGCCGAAGGGCCCGGGCCACCTGGTGCGTCGTCAGTTCGCCGACGGCAAGGGCGTCCCGGCCCTGATCGCGGTCCACCAGGATCCGAAGGGCGAGGGCCAGGCCCTGGCGCTGTCCTACGCGAAGGGCATCGGCGGTACCCGCGCCGGCGTCATCAAGACGACCTTCAAGGAGGAGACCGAGACCGACCTGTTCGGTGAGCAGGCCGTCCTCTGCGGTGGCACCGAGGAGCTCGTCAAGACCGGCTTCGAGGTCATGGTCGAGGCGGGCTACGCCCCCGAGATGGCCTACTTCGAGGTGCTGCATGAGCTCAAGCTCATCGTCGACCTGATGTACGAGGGTGGCATCGCCCGGATGAACTACTCGGTGTCCGACACCGCGGAGTTCGGCGGCTACCTGTCCGGTCCGCGGGTCATCGACGCGGGCACCAAGGAGCGGATGAAGGCGATCCTCGCGGACATCCAGTCCGGCGAGTTCACCCGCCGCCTCGTCGCCAACGTCGAGAACGGCAACACCGAGCTCGAGGGCCTGCGCAAGGCGAACGCCGAGCACCCGATCGAGGTCACCGGCAAGAAGCTGCGCGACCTGATGAGCTGGGTCGATCGCCCGATCACCGAGACCGCCTGAGCGGCTTCGCCACTGTGCGTGATTTTTACCCCGATCGGGGTAAAAATCACGCACGGGCGCGGTAGCGCGGGGGGCGGGGGACCCCCCCACAACACACACCCTTCCTCGAGAAACAAGAACAGCCCCCTTCCCTGTGGGGGGAGGGAAGAAAACACCACCCA
>NZ_JBSGXD010000005.1:36524-128471 GCF_053609225.1 Rhodococcus sp. NPDC054953
GGGGCGAAATAGGAGGAGGGGGGTAAGATCTCGAACAACAGAGACTCCGGGGGGGTTTTCGCCGTTGGGGGGGTTTTTCCCCCGGGTGGGGGAAAAACCCACCCACGGGCGCGGTAGCGCGGGGCCCGATGCCCTCCCGGACAGTGCACCTGTTCCGGAGGGCATCGGGCCCGTCCGCTTTCCGGGGGCGAGGCGGCCGACACGCGCACCCGGTGATGCGCGTGCGGATCGTTCCCGCGTCCACGATGTGGTACTGCCGACCCGCGGGGTGATACCGAACTGTGGGGGCAACTAAGCTGTCCGGGTCACGAACTTTGCGGGCACCGCACCGCGCCCCGGTTCGGTGACGATCCGCCCAGACACCTAACACAGGGAGTTCGCTCGTGAGCCAGAATGGCCGTCCCGTTGTCCTGATCGCCGACAAGCTCGCACAATCGACCGTCGATGCGCTCGGAGACGGTGTCGAGGTGCGCTGGGTGGACGGCCCCGACCGTCCCGCCCTGCTGGCCGCCGTGCCCGAGGCGGACGCCCTGCTCGTGCGTTCCGCGACCACCGTCGACGCCGAGGTCCTCGCCGCGGCCGCCAAGCTGAAGATCGTCGGCCGCGCCGGCGTCGGGCTGGACAATGTCGACATCCCGGCCGCGACCGGTCGCGGCGTCATGGTCGTCAACGCGCCGACCTCCAACATTCACTCGGCCGCCGAGCACGCCGTCTCGCTGCTGCTCTCGACCGCCCGTCAGATCCCGGCCGCCGACCGCACGCTGCGGGAGAAGACCTGGAAGCGCTCCAGCTTCAACGGCACCGAGATTCTCGGGAAGACCGTCGGCGTCGTCGGCCTTGGCCGCATCGGTCAGCTGTTCGCGCAGCGTCTCGCCGCGTTCGAGACCAACCTCATCGCGTACGACCCCTACCTGCCCGCGGCCCGCGCGGCGCAGCTGGGTATCGAGCTGGTCGACATCGACGAGCTGGTCGAGCGTGCCGACTTCATCTCGGTGCACCTGCCCAAGACCAAGGAGACCGCGGGCCTGATCAACGCCGAGCGCCTGGCCAAGGCCAAGGACGGCGTCATCATCGTCAACGCCGCCCGCGGTGGCCTGATCGACGAGGACGCGCTGTACGACGCGCTCGTGAACGGCAAGGTTCGCGCCGCCGGTCTCGACGTGTTCAACACCGAGCCGTGCACCGACTCCAAGCTGTTCGACCTCGACAACGTCGTCGTCACCCCGCACCTTGGCGCCTCCACCTCCGAGGCCCAGGACCGCGCGGGCACCGATGTCGCCAAGTCCGTGCTGCTGGCCCTGGCCGGCGAGTTCGTGCCGGACGCCGTCAACGTCTCCGGCGGCCCGGTCGGCGAAGAGGTCGCGCCGTGGCTCGAGCTGGTCCGCAAGCTGGGCCTGCTCGCCGGCACGCTGTCGACCGAGGCCGTCCAGAACGTCCAGGTGATCGCGAGCGGCGAGCTGTCCGCCGAGAACGTCGACATCCTCGGTCTCGCCGCGCTGCGCGGCCTGTTCTCCGCGAGCAGCGACGAGGCCGTCACGTTCGTCAACGCCCCGCAGCTCGCCGAGCAGCGCGGCGTCACCGTCGAGGTCGAGAAGCACAGCGAGGCGCAGACGCACCGCAGCGCCGTCGAGGTGCGCGCGGTCGCCGCCGACGGCACCGTCACCACCGTCGCCGGTGCGCTGACCGGCCTGCAGCAGGTCGAGAAGATCGTCGCCGTCAACGGCCGCAGCTTCGACCTGCGGGCCGAGGGCCACAACATCGTCGTGCACTACACGGATCGGCCGGGCGTGCTCGGCATCCTCGGCACCGTGCTCGGCACGGCGGGCATCGACATCCAGGCCGCTGCGCTGAGCCAGGACGCCGAGGGCGAGGGCGCCACCGTGATCCTGCGCGTCGACCGCGTCGTCGGTGACGCCGAGGTCGCGCAGATCACCTCGCAGCTCGACGCGCGTGTGGCGCAGGTCGACCTGTCCTGATCGTCCCGGTCTGACCACGTGGCCGCGACCGTTGACGAAACGGTCGCGGCCACAGTCAGATTCACCCCCAGTAGCTACGAGAAGAGAGTGTGTTCATGAAGCTTGCGGTCATCCCCGGTGACGGCATCGGTGTCGAGGTCACGGCCGAGGCGCTGAAGGTGCTGCGGAAGCTGGTTCCCGACGTGGAGACCACCGAGTTCGATCTCGGTGCCAAGCGGTACAACGAGACCGGCGACCTGCTGCCGGACGCGGAGCTGGAGTCGATCCGTCAGCACGACGCGATTCTGCTCGGCGCGATCGGTGATCCGCGGTACGTTGCCCCCGGCATCCTCGAGCGTGGCCTGCTGCTGAACATGCGCTTCCTGCTCGACCACCACGTGAACCTGCGCCCGGCCCGCACCTACCCGGAGTCGACGTCGCCGCTGGCCGCGAACCCGGACATCGACTTCCTCGTCGTCCGGGAGGGCACCGAGGGGCCGTACACCGGCAACGGTGGCTCGATCCGGGTCGGCACCCCGCACGAGGTCGCCACCGAGGTGTCGGTCAACACCTGGTTCGGTGCCGAGCGCGTCGTCCGCGCCGCCTACGAGCTGGCGCAGAAGCGTCGCAAGCATCTGACGCTGATCCACAAGACGAACGTGCTCTCCAACGCGGGCCGCATCTGGACCCGCGCGATGGAGCAGGTCGGCGCCGAGTACCCGGACGTCGAGACCGCGTACTGCCACATCGACGCCGCGACGATCTACATGGTCACCGACCCGGCGCGGTTCGATGTGATCGTCACCGACAACCTGTTCGGCGACATCATCACCGACCTGGCAGGCGCGGTCACCGGCGGTATCGGCCTCGCCGCGAGCGCCAACATCGACGCCTCCGGCACCAACCCGTCGATGTTCGAACCCGTGCACGGGTCGGCCCCCGACATTGCGGGCCAGGGCATCGCCGACCCGACCGCGGCGATCCTGTCGGCTGCGATGCTGTTGCGCCATCTCGGTCGCGAGGACGACGCGGCGCGGATCGAGCGCGCGGTCGAGGCCGATCTCGCTGCCCGTGGCGACGCGCCGATCGTCACGACCGAGGTCGGCGACCGGATCGCGGCCGCGGTCTAGTACGCGCCACACGCGCCCGCGAGCCGTCCGGCTCGCGGGCGCGTGTGTGTCTGTGGACCGGTCGTCCGAGGCCGGTTCAGCCGAGCGAACGTGCCGTTCATTCGACCAGATCGACTGAACGCTTCCGTTCAGTCGATCAGATCGAGCGGATGATCCGTTCACTCGGGCGGTGTGGAGCGGATGGGCCCGGTGGTCCGATCGTCGGGACGGTGCGCGCGCCTCGGCCGGCGGATCAGGTGCGGGCGGGGTGGTGGGTGGGGACCAGGGGTGCCGCGGCGGCGGGCATCAGGGCGGCGACAGCGAACGCGGCGGGGAACCCGATCACGCCGATGACCGCGCCGAAGACCGGGCCGACGGCCGCCGCGGCGATGAACTGTCCGGTGTTCTGGATGCCCAGTGCCCGGCCGCTCCAGTAGGGTCCCGCGATCTCGGCGACCGCGGTGAACGCGAGACCGTTCGGAGCGACGGTGGTCACCGACGCGACGACCAACAGTGCAACGGCGACCGGGGACCCGGTCGCCGCTGCCGCCGCCAGGGCGAGCATCGACACCGAGACGGCCAGTGCGACCGTCCGCAGGGGGCGCAGTCGGCTGCCGACCCGGTCGGACCAGACGCCGGCGGCGACGCGTCCCGCCGCGCCGAGGAACTGTGCGGCGGTGATGACGATGCCCGCGGACGACTCCGACCACCCCCGGTCGGTCACCAGCCAGACCAGGGCGTAGGTCCACACGACGTACTGCGGGACCACCAGCAGGATCGAGGTGGCGTGGATGCGTTGCAGCGTGCCGGTCGTCCGGTACGGGTTGGCGAGCAGGCCGAGGTCGGCGGCGTCACCGGGCGCGGGCCGCGGCGGATCCGCGATCCAGATCGCGCATGCCGCGGCCGCCAGCGCACACGCCGCGGCGGGGAAGGCCAGCGCCCAGCCGATGCCGTGATCGCGGGCCAGGACCGGGACGGTCATCGCGGCGACCGCGACACCGAGCGGCAGCGACATCTGGCGGATGCCCATCGCGAGTCCGCGCTGGTGGGGCGGGAACCAGCCGACGACGACGCGTCCACTGGCGGCGTTGGCCGCGGCGGCCGCTGCGCCGCCGAACGCCAGCAGCACCGCGAGTGCGGGCAGGGCCGTGACGACGGTGGCGGCGGTGGTGGACGCGGCGGCCAGCGCCAGCCCGGCGGCCAGGACGACGCGCTCGCCGTATCGGTCGGCCAGCGCGCCCCAGGCGACCAGGGTCAGCATCACGCCGACGATCGGTGCCGACGCGAGCGTGCCGGCCTGCGCGAGGGTGAGGCCGTACTCGTCGTGCAGCGTGGGGATCAGGAACGCGGTCCCGTTCACCAGGACCGCCTGCGCGGCCTGGGCGGCGACGCCGAGCCCGAGCATCGCCGCGCGGCGCGTGGTGCTGACGGTGTGCTGCGCGGTATCGGTCATGACGTCACGCTACGACCGTGCTTCTCATGTAGTGAAATTGATGTCCCAAAATATGGAATAGGTCTAGGATTCGGGCATGCGCCTAGGTCGAATTGCCAGCCCGGATGGGGTCGCCTTCGTCTCGATCGAGGGGGAGGGGGACGCGCGCACGGCGAAGGAGATCGCCGAGCATCCGTTCGGCACCCCGACGTTCACCGGCCGCAGTTGGCCCCTCGCGGACGTGCGCCTGCTCGCCCCGATCCTCGCGAGCAAGGTGATCTGCATCGGCAAGAACTACGCCGCGCACGCCGCCGAGATGGGCGGCGAGGCGCCCGCCGATCCGGTCATCTTCCTCAAGCCCAACACCGCGATCGTCGGCCCCGGCGCACCGATCGTGCTGCCGCCGAGTTCCAGCGAGGTCCACCACGAGGGTGAGCTGGCCATTGTCATCGGCCGCCCCTGCAAGGATGTGCCCGCGGCGAAGGCGCTCGACGTGGTGCTCGGCTACACCGTCGCCAACGACGTGTCCGCGCGTGACCATCAGCGCCACGACGGCCAGTGGACCCGGGCGAAGGGGCACGACACGTTCTGCCCGTTGGGGCCGTGGATCGAGACCACCCTCGACGCCTCCGACGTCGAGATCCGCACCGAGGTGAACGGCGAACTCAGGCAGCGCAGCCGCACTTCGCTACTGCTGCACGATATTCCGAAGATCATCGAGTGGATCTCAGCGGTCATGACGCTGCTGCCGGGCGACGTCATCCTGACCGGAACACCGGAAGGCGTCGGGCCGATCGTCGCGGGCGACAGCGTCAGCGTGACCGTCGAGGGGATTGGGACGCTCACCAACCCCGTCGTCGCGAAAGGCTGATCGGGCGGCCCGACGGTGCGGGGGAGGACTAATCTGGGAGGGACCCGCGGTCTCAACGAGACCGTCCTCCTCCAACCCAAGTGAGCCATGACCACCAGCGAAGTGCGCGTCCGTTTCTGTCCGTCTCCCACCGGAACCCCGCACGTCGGGCTCGTCCGCACCGCCCTGTTCAACTGGGCGTACGCGCGGCATCACGGCGGCAAGTTCGTCTTCCGCATCGAGGACACCGACGCGGCGCGCGACTCGGAGGAGTCGTACCAGGCGATCCTCGACGCGCTGCGGTGGCTCGGCCTGACCTGGGACGAGGGCCCCGAGGTCGGGGGGCCGCACGAGCCGTACCGGCAGTCGCAGCGCCGCGATCTGCACCTCGAGGTCGTCGCGAAGCTGGTCGAGGCGGGCGAGGCATACGAGTCCTTCTCGACGCCGGAGGAGGTGGAGGCGCGGCATCACGCGGCAGGCCGCGACCCCAAGCTCGGGTACGACAACTTTGACCGCACCCTGACCGAGGAGCAGCGGGAGCTGTACCGGTCCGAGGGGCGTAAGCCGGTGATCCGGTTGCGCATGCCCGACCACGACCTGACCTGGGTGGACCTGGTCCGCGGTGAGACGACGTTCAAGGCGGGCACGGTCCCGGACTTCGCGCTCACCCGTGGCAACGGCATCCCGCTCTACACGCTCGTGAACCCCGTTGACGACGCGCTGATGAAGATCACCCATGTGCTGCGCGGCGAGGACCTGCTGTCGTCGACGCCGCGGCAGCTCGCGCTGTACGAGGCGTTGCGGCGCATCGGTGTCGCCGATTTCACACCGGAGTTCGGGCACCTGCCGTTCGTGATGGGGCAGGGCAACAAGAAGCTGTCCAAGCGGGATCCCGAGTCGAATCTCTTCATTCACCGCGACCGCGGCTTCCTCCCCGAGGGGCTGCTGAACTACCTGGCCCTGCTCGGCTGGAGCATCGCCGACGACCGCGACGTCTTCTCGCTCGACGAGATGGTCGCGGCCTTCGACATCGCGAAGGTCAACTCCAATCCCGCGCGGTTCGACCAGAAGAAGGCCGACGCGATCAACGCCGAGCACATTCGGTTGCTCGACTCCGCGGACTTCGCGGCCCGGCTCCGCGCGTACCTGACCGCGCACGGTCACCCCGTCGACGCCGTGACGGCCGAGCAGTTCGACACCGCCGCGGAGCTCGTGCAGACCCGCATCGTGGTGTTGTCGGACGCCTGGGACCTGCTCAAGTTCCTGTTCGTCCCCGACGCCGACTTCGCGATCGACGAGGCCGCCGCAGCGAAAAACCTGGGCGCCGACGCGGCGCCGGTGCTGGATGCGACCATCGCCGCACTGGACGGGCTCGGCGCGTGGGCGACCGCCGACCTCGAGGCCGCCCTCAAGGCCGCGCTGATCGACGGTTTGGAGCTCAAGCCGCGCAAGGCGTTTGCTCCGGTGCGGGTCGCGCTGACCGGGTCGCACATCAGCCCGCCGCTGTACGAGTCGATGGAGCTGCTGGGCCGCGAGAAGACCCTCGGCCGCCTGCTGGCGGCCCGCGCGAGCATCGTCTGACCCTCCGCCGGCTGGTCGGGTGGCTCAGATTGGGCCCCTGACCAGCCGATTTGGAGAATGGCGGGTGGGCTTTGCTAAAGTTCTCCTCGGTTCGAACGACAGCAACCGCCGCGCAGCGGAGGCCGTCGGGAGAAGCCATTGGGGTATGGTGTAATTGGCAACACAGCTGATTCTGGTTCAGCCATTCTAGGTTCGAGTCCTGGTACCCCAGCGGAAATTCGGTGAGTGTTCACTGTGCTGTTTCGACAGCACAGCGGCCGTTCGCCGGGTTGCCATGCAGTACACGGCACGTTCCCTGGCCCCGTCGTCTAGCGGCCTAGGACGCCGCCCTCTCAAGGCGGTAGCGCGGGTTCAAATCCCGTCGGGGCTACCACGGAGAGCGTGCCGATCGTCTGCAAGTCCTGGCCCCGTCGTCTAGCGGCCTAGGACGCCGCCCTCTCAAGGCGGTAGCGCGGGTTCAAATCCCGTCGGGGCTACAAAACGAAAGACCCTCCGGTATCCGGAGGGTCTTTCGTCGTTGGACGGGAACGTCCGTCAGCCGCTCTTGCGGCGGAACTCACGCTTGTGGTCGGCGGGGCCATGCGAGTTGTGAATCTTGGAATCGCCTGCCGGTGCGTTGCCGTGCATCGAGTGCTGATGACTCTTGCGCTCGAGTGCCTCCCGGAACTGCTCCTTGATGTGTTCACTCTCGGATTCGGTCACGGTGCGGTCCTCCTCGATCGTCGATCTCCGGTGGATGGGGTCGCACCGTGACCGTACCGCGCCGACGTGCCCCCGTCGCGGCAATATTTCGCGGCACGGATGCGGTCGGGCGGGGGCGGTGTCAGAGAAATTCGGCGGTGCTGCCGCCGAGCGGCATCGACGGCAGGCCGAGCTTGCGGTGGTCCCACGACCGCACTCGGTCCGGCTTCACCCGCACCGCGACTCGCTTGTTGAGCATCATCTCGATCGCGGGATCGACGTCCTTGCGGTACGGGCCGGTGTACCGCTCCCAGATGCTCACGCCGACGGACCACAGGGCGTCGGGATCCTCGACGATCTCGGCGGTGCCCTCGAACGAGACGCCGCGCAGGGTGTCGTAGGTGTGGCCGTCCTCGATCATCACCGTGATGCGGTTGTCGCGGCGCAGGTTCACCGCCTTCTGCGACTTCGCCTTCGTCTCGAACCACACTTCGCCGTCGATGATCGCGTACCACATGGCAATCAGGTGGGGTGCGCCGTGCGGGCCGATGGTGGCCATCGTTGCGACGCGGCTGTGTTCGACGAACTCGGTGATCTCGGCGTCGGTCATCGTGACCTGTGCCCGCTGGTTGGTGCCCACTGCGACGGTCCTCCGGTTTCGGATTTTCTGGAACGTGTTCTCACGCAGCACTGTGCCACGTGGGTGTCCGCCGGGGGAGGGGATGGGCGCCGAATCCCACTCAGAGGCGCTTGTGCAGCGCTTCCGCGGCGGCGAGCAGGTCCGCCGCCCACCTGGCGCCGGGGCGTCTGCCCATCCGGTCGATCGGTCCGGACACCGAGATCGCCGCGACGACGCTCCCGGTGCGGTCGCGGACCGGGGCGGCGACGCTGGCCACGCCGGGTTCGCGTTCGGCCGCGCTCTGGGCCCACCCTCGTTTGCGTACCTCGGTGAGGACCCGCTCGCTGAACAGGGCATCGGGGAGCACGCTGCGTTGGACCTGTGGATCCGACCAGGCGAGAAGCACTTTGGCGCCGGATCCCGCGGTCATGGGCAGCCGGGCGCCGACGAGCACGGTGTCGCGAAGGCCGGTGGGCGGCTCCATCGACGCGACGCAGACCCGCTGCACCCCTTCGCGTCGATAGAGTTGCACGCTCTCGCCGGTGATCTCACGCAGTCGCGGCAGGACCAGGGCGGCCGCCTCGAGCAGATTGTCGTGTGCGGTCGGTGCCAGTTCCGCCAGGCCGGGGCCCGGGCGCCACAGGCCGTCCGCGTCGCGCGCGAGCAGTCGGTGCACCTCGAGGCCGACGGCGAGGCGGTGCGCCGTCGCACGGGGGAGGCCGGTGCGCGTGCACAGCTCCCCGAGAGTGCACGGCGCCTCCGCGACGGCGTGCAGGACCGACATCGCCTTGTCGAGAACCCCGATGCCGCTGACCGCCTCGGGAACGCTATGCTTTCTCATAGGTCGATATTATGCGTCTCGCATTCTGAGATTCCTAATCGGACACTCTCGCGGGATGCGCACGGCAGGACGATGGCAACGACCACGAACCGAGAGATGATGGAGGTCGGATCCTCGGCGGGCCAGCCCATAACCCGCGAGCCGACCGATCACGAAGAGGTGGAGAACATGGCCAGCAGAGGGCGCACTCTTGCGGAGAAGGTGTGGGACGACCATGTCGTCGTCCGGGGCGAAGGGGAGGGCTCGGCGCGTCAGCCCGACCTGATCTACATCGACCTGCACCTCGTGCACGAGGTCACCAGCCCGCAGGCGTTCGACGGACTTCGGTTGGCCGGACGGCAGCTTCGTCGTCCGGACCTGACGATCGCGACCGAGGACCACAACGTCCCGACCGTCGACATCGATCAGCCGATCGCCGATCCCGTTTCGAGACTTCAGGTCGACACGTTGCGACGCAACTGTGAGGAGTTCGGGGTCCGGCTGCACCCGATGGGTGACCTGGACCAGGGCATCGTGCACGTCGTCGGTCCGCAGCTGGGGCTGACCCAGCCCGGCATGACGGTCGTCTGCGGCGACAGCCACACCTCCACGCACGGCGCCTTCGGTGCTCTGGCAATGGGAATCGGCACCAGCGAGGTCGAGCACGTGATGGCGACGCAGACCCTGTCGCTGCGCCCGTTCAAGACGATGGCCATCACGGTCGACGGTGAGATGGCCGATGGTGTCACGAGCAAGGACCTGATTCTCGCCGTGATCGCGAAGATCGGTACCGGTGGGGGGCAGGGCTACGTGCTCGAGTACCGCGGTGAGGCGATCCGCAAGCTCTCGATGGAAGCCCGAATGACGATCTGCAACATGTCGATCGAGGCGGGCGCGCGGGCCGGGATGATTGCACCCGACGAGATCACCTACGAGTTCGTCAAGGGGCGTCCGCACGCCCCGACCGGCGCGGACTGGGATGCCGCGGTTGCCGCGTGGAGCGAGCTGAAGACCGACGACGATGCGGTTTTCGACGCCGAGGTCCACATCGACGCGTCGGCGCTGACCCCCTTCGTCACGTGGGGAACCAACCCGGGCCAGGGTGCTCCGCTGGGGGAGCGGGTGCCGAACCCGGAGGACATCGTCGACGAGAGCGACCGCGCGGCAGCCGAGAAGGCCCTGGCCTACATGGGGCTGGAGGCGGGCACGCCGCTCCGCGAGGTCTCCGTCGACACCGTCTTCGTCGGTTCGTGCACCAATGGGCGGATCGAGGATCTGCGTGCGGTCGCGGGAGTTCTCAAGGGCCGCAAGGTTGCCGACGGGGTCCGCATGCTGATCGTTCCCGGTTCGATGCGGGTGCGGGCCGAGGCTGAGGCGGAGGGGCTCGGTGAGATCTTCACGGCAGCAGGGGCGCAGTGGCGTCAGGCCGGCTGCTCGATGTGCCTTGGCATGAACCCGGACCAGCTCGCCTCGGGTGAGCGCTCGGCGTCGACGTCGAATCGAAACTTCGAAGGCAGGCAGGGCAAGGGCGGTCGCACCCATCTGGTTTCGCCGCTCGTCGCCGCCGCAACCGCGGTGCGCGGGACGCTGTCGGCGCCGGCGGACCTCGACTAGAGACTCGGAACAGGTAGGAGATATTTCGATGGAAGCCTTCACCACTCACAAGGGCATCGGCGTCCCGCTGCGACGGTCCAATGTCGACACCGATCAGATCATTCCCGCGGTGTACCTAAAGCGCGTCACGCGTAGTGGTTTCGAGGACGGGCTGTTTGCCGGCTGGCGTGCCGATCCCGGATTCATCCTGAACCTCGCCCCGTACGACAAGGGCACCGTACTGGTAGCGGGACCGGACTTCGGCACCGGCTCCTCCCGTGAGCACGCGGTGTGGGCGCTGTCGGACTACGGATTCCGGGTCGTCATCGCATCGAGGTTCGCGGACATCTTTCGTGGCAACGCGGGCAAGGCCGGTCTGCTGGCCGCTCAGGTGGAGCAGTCCGACGTCGAACTGCTCTGGAAGGCGCTCGAGGAGCAGCCCGGTCTGGAAATTGTCGTGGATCTCACGTCGCGCACGGTGAGTGCTGGAAGTCTGGTGGTGCCCTTTGCCATTGACGACTACACGCGCTGGCGTCTGCTGGAGGGACTCGACGACATCGGATTGACGTTGCGCCAGGTAGACGCGATTTCCGAGTTCGAAAAGTCAAGGCCGTCATGGAAACCGACCACCCTTCCGGCCCGGGTCGACGGCAGCGACGGGTAGGGGCGCTAAGCACATCGGACGCCGGAAATGGGTAGCCACGCCGCTGAGAGAGGCATGAGAATTGGCGTGGCACATAGACTCTTGCCCATTTCCGGTTTACCGTGTTTGCTAGTCGGTCCGTCAATGGGCCATTGGTTTGCGGAGGAACATCCAATGAACAAAGCAGAGCTCATTGATCAGCTGACCGAACGGTTGGAGTCTGATCGTCGTAGCGCCACCGATGCGGTCGAGCACATCGTCGACATCATCGTCCGCGCGGTGCACGCCGGCGAGAACGTCACCATCACCGGCTTCGGTGTCTTCGAGCAGCGTCGTCGTGCGGCGCGGGTCGCGCGTAACCCGCGCACCGGTGAGACCGTCAAGGTTAAGCCGACGTCGGTGCCTGCCTTCCGCCCTGGCGCCCAGTTCAAGTCCGTCATCGCAGGAAAGCAGAAGCTGCCCGCGTCCGGCCCGGCCGTGAAGCGTGGTGCGGCCGCCGCGGCTCCCGCGAAGAAGGCCGCCGCGAAGAAGACGGCGGCGAAGAAGGCCGCGCCCGCCAAGAAGGCCGCCGCGGCGAAGAAGGCCACGGCCACCAAGGCGACGGCCGCGAAGAAGACCACCGCAGCCAAGAAGGCCGCCCCCGCCAAGAAGGTCACCGCGGCGAAGAAGGCCACGGCCACCAAGGCGACGGCCGCGAAGAAGACCACCGCAGCCAAGAAGGCCGCCCCCGCCAAGAAGGCCACGGCCACCAAGGCGACGGCCGCGAAGAAGACCACCGCCGCCAAGAAGGCCGCCCCCGCCAAGAAGGCGACCGCAGCCAAGAAGGCCGCCCCCGCGAAGAAGGCACCGGCCAAGAAGGCCCCCGCGAAGAAGACCACCGCCCGCAAGCGGTAGGCCTCGACGCACGGAAGAGGGGGACGACGGGCAACCGTCGTCCCCCTCTTCTTTCGTGTCAGTGCCGTTCAGGCCTCGGGGAGGGCGCTGTCGACATGGTTCGCGTCCACCAGTCGGCCCCCGGACATCGACAGCACCCAGGTGCTGCCCTTTCGATTGCGCGCGGCGGGGAGGGTGACACCGTCACGATCGGCCCAGCGCTGCAACAGATCGGGGATGACCCGGCCCTGGCTGCAGATCACCTGGACCCCGCCGCGGGCCGCGATCTTGCGCACGAGGGACTGCGTCGTCGCCGGATCGTCCAGGTACGACTCCTCGGTCAGCGCCGGTTCCACCCCGATGCCGACCCCGAGGTCGCGGGCGAGGGGTTCGACGGTTTGCACACAGCGGACCCGGTCGGCGGCGTGGATCTCGGTGGCGCCGAAGGCCCGCAGCAGCGTCGAGAGCGCCTCGGCCTGCCCGCGCCCGACCTTGTCCAGGGGGCGCTGGGTGTCATCACCCTTGTATCGGGTGCGCCGACCCGCCTTCGCGTGCCGTACCAGCAGCACCGTTGTTGTGTCGGCGGGAACCTTGAGGAAGCGGCGGGTCACCTTGAGATCCACCGGGTACGACAGTGCGGCCGGAACGTCCTCGGGGGGGAGCCACCGCAGTTCGTCGACCTCGTCGTTGGGCACGAACAGGCCACCGCGCGCCTCGGCCGCCCAGTAGTCCACCCGCTTGCGTTTGCGATGTCCGGGTACCTCGTAGGCGACCCGGGTGACGTGCCTGCCCAGCTGGACTCTCAGGCCCGTCTCCTCCTCGACCTCGCGCAGCGCGGCAACCACCGGTGTCTCACCGGGATCGAGCTTGCCCTTAGGGAAGGACCAGTCGTCGTACTTGGGGCGGTGGATCAGGGCGATCTCGATCTCGTACGGGTTGGTGGGCGACTTTCGCCACAGCACCGCCCCCGCCGCGAAGATGTTCGCCTTGATCGACGTCGACCCGGCCTTCGGGCCATCCGACTTCGTGCTCACGGAGTTCCTCCTGTCGGGTGGTCGGGGCCTATGCCGTGCGGCCGCGTCGGCTGCACATCAGTTCCTCCTGATGCTCGCGCACCTGCTCGCCGCGGGCCGGGGACGCCGCCCAATGCCCGTCGGACTGCAGCACCCAGCACCGGGTCGTCGGGTCGAGCGCGGACTCGAAAACCTCGCCGAGTTGGCCGGTGAGGCGCGGATCCTTGACCTGGGCCATCACCTCGACCCGCCGATCGAGATTGCGGTGCATCATGTCGGCGCTGCCGATCCAGAACTCGCCAGCGCCCTCGAAGTGCATGATCCGGGAGTGCTCGAGGAACCGGCCGAGAATCGAACGGACCTCGATGTTCTCGCTCAGGCCCGGCACCCCCGGCCGCAGTGCGCAGATCCCGCGGACCACGACCCGGACCGGGACGCCCGCCTGCGAGGCGCGGTAGAGCGCGTCGATCACCTGTTCGTCGACGAGCGCGTTGGCCTTGAGTCGGATGCCCGCCGGTCGACCGGCCAACCGGTGCTCGATCTCGGCATGGATGCGAGCAACGATGCCGGCACGAACCCCGTGCGGGGCGACGAGAAGGTTGCGGTAGTTGGCCTTTCGGGAGTACCCCGTCAACGTGTTGAACAGGTCGGTCAGGTCGGCGCCGATCTCGGGGGCCGCGGTGAGCAGGCCCACGTCCTCGTAGAGTCGCGCGGTCTTCGGGTTGTAGTTGCCGGTGCCGATGTGGCAGTAGCGGCGGATTGTCGACCCCTCGCGCCGGACGACGAGGCAGGTCTTGCAGTGCGTCTTGAGTCCGACGAGTCCGTACACGACGTGCACGCCCGCCTGCTCCAACTTGCGTGCCCACTTGATGTTCGCCTGCTCGTCGAACCGGGCCTTGATCTCCACGAGCGCGACCACCTGCTTGCCCGCCTCGGCCGCGTCGATGAGCGCATTGACGATCGGGGAGTCGCCCGAGGTGCGGTACAGCGTCTGCTTGATGGCGAGCACCTGCGGGTCAGCGGCCGCCTGCTCGATGAACCGCTGCACGCTGGTCGAGAACGAGTCGTACGGATGGTGCACGAGGACGTCACCGTCGCGCAGCGTCGAGAAGACGCTCTTGGGTGTCTCGCGTTCGCCGAACGCCGGGTGGGTGGCGGGGACGAACGGGGCGTCCTTGAGCGCGGGCCGGTCGACGCCGTACACCTGCCACAGGCAGGACAGGTCGAGCAGGCCCGGCACCTGGATCACGTCGCCGGGGTCGACGTCGAGTTCGCGCAGCAGCAGCTCGAGCATGTGGTCGGTCATGTCGTCCGCGACCTCGAGCCGGACCGGGGATCCGAAGCGGCGGCGGGCGAGTTCGCGTTCGAGGGCCTGCAGCAGGTCCTCGTCGCGGTCCTCCTCGACCTCGAAGTCGGCGTTGCGGGTGATCCGGAACGCGTGGTGCTCGACGATCTCCATGCCGGGGAACAGCACGTGCAGGTGCGCGGCGATCAGCGCCTCCATCGGCAGGAACGCGGGGATCGCCCCCGGTCCGTCAGCTCGGGTGACCCGGACGAAGCGGTCCACGTTGTCGGGCACCTTCACGCGGGCGAAGTGTTCGCCCCCGGTGGACGAATCCTTCACCGTCACCGCGAGGTTCAGGCTCAGCCCGCTGATGTAGGGGAACGGGTGGGCGGGATCGACGGCCAGCGGTGTCAGCACCGGGAAGACCTGGTCCCGGAAGTACTCGGAGAGCCGGCCTGCCTCGTCCTCGTCGAGGTCCGACCACCGGATGATCGAGATGCCCTGCCGCGCGAGCTGCGGGAGCACCTGGTCGAGGAAGGTGCGGGCGTGCAGTTCGGCGATCTCCTGGGTGCGTTCGCCGATCAGCGCCAACTGCTCGCGCGGGGTCAGCCCGTCGGCGGAGCGCACCGACAGCCCGGTCTCGTCGCGGCGCTTGAGCCCCGCGACGCGCACCATGTAGAACTCGTCGAGATTCGACGCGAAGATCGCGAGGAACTTGGCCCGCTCGAGCAGCGGAAGGGACGGGTCCTCGGCGAGCGCGAGAACCCGCGAATTGAAGTCGAGCCAGCTGAGTTCGCGGTTGAGGTAGCGATCGTCGGGGAGCGGCGCCACCGAACCGTCGACCGACCGGGGTGTCGCGGCGGGGGGCGCGGTCGGGATCACCGGGAGGTGTCCGGCGACGGGTGACGGGCCGAGGACCTCGCCGTCGATCGCCGTCTTCTTGGCCGTGTCGGGTCCCGCGCCTTCGCCGTTGCTCACGGCTCGATCATCCCCCAGATGGCGAGGAGGCGACAATCCGACGACGGCGATTCGAGATGAACGTCGAGCGACCGTTTCACCACCCGAGCGCGCGAAGCACCCGCGCCGTCTCCGGGCCGGCGCCCAACGCGGCCGCGGCGTCGAGATCGGCTGGCGTGTCCACATCGAGGCGCAGCCCTGGCCAGTTCCCCGTCAACGCCGCTGCCCCCGAATCGATGTGTTTGCGCGCCGAATCCGCACCGAACTGCGGTGCGAGATCGGCCGCCGTCGCGGCGATCAGGGCGGCCGTCCCGGTGCCGTGATGATCGACGACCACCGCACGCCGGTGCGGCAGCGCGGCCGTCACCGCGGCGGTAAGTTCGTCCGCGGACAGGCACGGCAGGTCGCCCTGGAGGGCGACGATCGGCACCCCCGGCATGCCGAGCCGCCGAGCGGCCGAGTGCAGCACCGAATTCAACGGGTCGACGGCGTGCTCGTCGGGGTCCGCCAGGTGCGCCGCGCCCGCGGTCTCGGCGACGGCAGCCACCGCCGCGTCCGGGGTGATCACCGTGACACCCGCGACGGCATCCGAGGACCGCGCGGCGGCGAGCGTGTCGCGCAGCATCGCCAGCACCAGCGCGGCCCGCTGCGCGCGGTCGAGGCGGGACGCCAGCCTGGACTTCGCGCGCCCGAGGTCCTTGACGGCGATCACCACGTGGGCGCGCACCGCCGTCGAGGGTGGGGGTGCGCCGGTCATGCCGCCAATCCTGCCAGTGCCACCGACGGCGGACACGGGGGCGTCATGCGCACCGCCGGTCCCCACCCCGGTACTACTGTCGTCACTGCCAACATGGAGCGGGAACGGTCGGAGGGCAGATGGTCAGGGCGGCGGTACTGGGTGCGGGTTCGTGGGGAACGGCGTTCGCGAAGGTGCTGGCGGATGCCGGGACCGAGGTGACGATGTGGGCCCGTCGCGAGGAGGTCGCCACCGCGATCACGACGACCCACGCCAATCCCTTTTACCTGGAGGGTGTCGCGCTGCCGACGACCGTGACCGCCACCAGCGATCACACCGCGGCGGTCGACGGCGCGGATCTCGTGGTCCTCGCCGTGCCCTCCCAGACGCTGCGCGAAAACCTCGCCGGCTGGGCGCCGGCAATCGGACCGGACGCGACCCTGCTGTCGCTGGCCAAGGGCATCGAGTCGGGCACGCTGATGCGGATGAGTGAGGTGATCACGGAGGTCGCGGCAGTGCCGCCGGGGCGGGTGGCCGTGCTCTCCGGCCCGAACCTCGCGCGCGAGATCGCGGTCGGTCAGCCCTCCGCCACCGTGATCGCGTGCGTCGATCACGATCGGGCTGTTGGAGTTCAAAAGGCGTGTGCCACAGGATATTTGCGGCCGTACACCAACGTCGACGTGGTCGGCTGCGAGATCGGTGGTGCCTGCAAGAACGTCATCGCGCTCGCGTGTGGCATGGCGTCCGGGCTCGGATTCGGGGAGAACACGAACGCCTCCATCATCACCCGCGGCCTCGCCGAGATGATCCGGCTCGGTGCCGCGCTCGGCGCCAACCCCGCGACGCTCGCCGGCCTGGCCGGTGTCGGGGACCTGGTGGCGACCTGCTCGTCGCCGCTCTCCAGGAACCGAACCTTCGGCGCGCACCTGGGGCAGGGCGGCACCCTGGCCAGTGCCCAGGCCGCGACCAAGGGGCAGGTGGCCGAGGGCGTCAAGTCGTGCACCTCGGTGCGCGCGCTGGCAGCACGGCACGACGTGGAGATGCCGTTGACCGACGCCGTCCACAAGGTCTGCCACGAGGGACTGTCCGTGCCCGAGGCGGTCGGCATGTTGCTCGGCCGCCGAATCAAACCCGAGTAGGTCGCAAACCCGCGTGCGCCGACCGCCCGCCGCCAACGGTAGGGTTTCCGGGTGAACAATCCTCGTACCAGGGTCGCGGTCGTCTTCGGTGGCCGAAGCAGCGAGCATTCGGTGTCCTGCGTGTCCGCGGGCAGCGTCCTGCGCAACCTCGATCCGGACGTCTACGACGTGGTGCCGATCGGCATCACCCCGGACGGTGCGTGGGTGCTCGGCTCCACCGACCCGGACACGCTGACCATCGACGGTCGCGCGCTGCCGTCCGTCGACGCGTCGGGTGCCGCCCTGACGCTGACCGCGGACCCCACCCGGCCCGGCGCGGTGGTCGCGCTCGACCCCGAGCGGGCCGGTGAGATCCTCGCGTCCGTCGACGTCGTGTTCCCGGTGCTGCACGGCGCCTACGGCGAGGACGGCACCATCCAGGGCCTCCTTGAGCTTGCCGGTGTGCCCTACGTCGGTCCCGGCGTGCTGGCCAGCGCGGCGGGCATGGACAAGGAGTTCACGAAGAAGCTGCTCGCCGCAGAGGGGCTGCCGATCGGCCACCAGGTGGTGCTGCGGCCGGGTGCCGCGACGGTGACCGCGGCGGACCGGGAGGCGCTCGGGCTGCCGGTCTTCGTCAAGCCCGCCCGCGGGGGTTCCTCGATCGGCATCACCCGGGTCACCAGCTGGGACGGGCTCGATGCGGCGATCGCGCATGCCCGCAGTCACGACCCGAAGGTCATCGTCGAGGCCGCGATCATCGGCCGCGAGGTCGAATGCGGCGTCCTCGAGTTCCCGGACGGCACCGTGCGGTCGAGCGTCGTCGCGGAGATCCGCATGCCCGAGGTCACCGACGATGACGGCGCGTTCTACGACTTCGACACCAAGTATCTCGACGACATCTGCGAGTTCGACGTGCCCGCCAAGCTGGACGACGCCGTCGGCGACGAGATCCGCGCGATCGCGGTGCGCGCGTTCGAGGCACTCGACTGCCAGGGCCTCGCCCGCGTCGACTTCTTCGTCACCGAGAACGGCCCGGTCATCAACGAGATCAACACGATGCCGGGGTTCACTGCGATCTCGATGTTCCCGCGGATGTGGGACGCGGCCGGTGTCGACTACCGGACGCTGGTGTCCACGCTCGTCGACACCGCGCTCGCGCGCGGGACCGGCCTGCGCTAACGCGCCCCGAGCCGCCCCGAGCGCCCCGAGGTCCCCTCCACCCCGACCCGCCCCCACCCCGAGTGAACGGAAGCGTTCAGTCGATCTAATCGACTGAACGTGCCGTTCACTCGGCGGTGGGGGCACCGTTTCCGGGCCCGCCGACTGATCGAGGGACGCGATCAGGGGTTGGGGATCGGCGCCGGGTCGATCGGCGTCGCCTCGAGGGCGCCCGACAGCGCGGCGGACGTGTCCTGCAGCGGCGTCGGGCCAAGCCCGTGCGGGATGGTCACCGCGACGTACACGCCCCGGTCCACGGCGAACCAGGTGCTGGCATCGAGGCCCTCGTCGCCCGGAATCTCCAACCACTGCACACCGTCGACGAGCTGCAACGCGCTGGCCGCGTCGAACTCGCTCGGCCGGTCGAGGCCGCACCGCAGCACGATCTCCTGCGCGTCGGCCGACTGCCACGCCGCTGCGCCCTCCGGGGCGGGATCCACGAGTTCGGCGCGGCTGAAGTCGCCCAACCGGTCCGGCAGCGTGTCGATCAGTGCGGTGCATTCGGCGGACCCGGACGCGGGCGCGGGCACCGGGCCGAGCGCGACCGGATCGAGCGCCGGGTTGCGGTTCGCCACGATGGCCGCGACGACGATGCCCCCGACCAGCGCGACGGGCAGCGCGACCGCGGCGGCGATCAGGGCGGGGCTGCGGCGGGTATCGGACGGATCGGTGGCGTCGGTGGTGCTCACGGTGCTGTTCTGTGCCGTTTCGTTCAGGGGATTGTTGTCGTCGGGGATTGGTGACGGGATGCTCACGCGGTCGTGGCCACCTCGCAGGTGAGGGTGCGGGTGATTCCGGCGACCCGCTGGATCCGCTCGACGACCGGGGTGAACCCGGAGCCAGCCCCGTCATCGACACGGACCACCACGTCGTAGGGGCCGGTCACGTCCTCCGCGGTCAGCACCCCCGGCAACTGCCGGATGCGGTCGGCGATCACCGTCGCCCTGCCCACCTCGGTCTGGATCAGTATGTACGCCTGCGCCACCGGTGGGCCCCTTCCCAGTGCAGGGCCCCGCCGCCTCGGTAGAGTCGCGGTGGCCCTGGCTGTCGTGCTCGGCCGGATCGAGTCCCGGCCGCCTCCCAGGGTACCGCGACCGCTTTCGACGAAAGGCCCGTCATCGACACACCGGCTTCGGAGCAGTTCCCGGACCGCGGACCCACCGTTGCGGATCTCGGGGAGTTCGCCGTGATCGACCGGGCGGTGGCCGGACGCGTCCAGCCGGACACCACGGATCTCGGACCGGGCGACGACGCCGCCGTCGTGCGCGCCGCCGACGGGCGGGTGGTGGTGTCCTCGGACATGTTGGTGCAGGGCAGGCACTTTCGGTTCGACTGGTCCACCCCCGAGCAGGTGGGGCGGAAGGCGGCCGCGCAGAACGCCGCGGACATTGCGTCGATGGGGGCGTGGCCGACCGCGTTCCTCGTCTCGCTCGGCTGCCCGCCGGACACCCCGATCCGGGTGGCGGACGCCCTGAGCGAGGGGATCTGGGCGGAGGCGTCCGCGCTCGGCGCCGGGGTGGTCGGGGGGGACACCGTCCAGTCCGATCAGGTGGTGCTGTCCCTCACGGTGCTCGGCGACCTGCGAGGCCGCGACGCGGTGCTGCGGGCGGGTGCCCGACCCGGGGACCAGGTGGCGGTCACCGGGCGGCTCGGGTGGTCCGCCGCCGGCCTCGCCCTGCTCGTCGCCGACAACCGCGACTTCCCGGAACTTGTTGATGCGCACCGTGTTCCGACGCCTCCCTACCGCCGTGGTCCGGACGCAGCCGAGGCGGGCGCCACGGCGATGACGGACAACTCCGACGGCCTCGTCGCCGACCTCGGGCACCTGTGCGCGGCGTCCGGGGTACGGGTCGACCTCGACCCGGCAGCCCTGGCCCCGGACCCGCCGCTGCGTGCCGCCGCCCAGACGCTGGGCGTGGACCCGTCCGCCTGGGTGCTGACCGGTGGCGAGGATCACTCCCTCCTCGCGACCTTCCCCCGCGGCGCGGCCCTGCCCGACGGGTGGCGCCGCATCGGCGTCGTGCGGGCCGGTGCCGGTGTCACCGTCGGCGGGCGCGCGTGGTCGGGGTCGGGAGGCTGGCAGAGTTTCGGCTGACCCGCGGGATCAGTCGAGCGGTTCGAATTCGCCAAGCGTCCAGGTCTGGTCGAACCACGGCTCGAGCGGGCCATACAGGCGAAACAGCGGAAACCACGACTTGCCGGGCAGCGTCTCGACCCAATTGGATTCCCTGCCCGCGGGCGGGGTCGGGCCGAAGAACAGGTCGTGTGAGCCGTCCTCGTTGGCGACCAGGTCGCCGGAGTTGCTCGCCACCGCAGGCCAGATCGTCGACGGAACCTGAATCAGCGACCGGGTCTGGGTGTCGTACACGTCCACCGCCCAGAAGTTCTTCACCGGCGGATTGGGGTCGACGTGCAGCCGGTAGCTGCGGCCGCCGTCGAGGATATCCCCGCGCGCGTCGTGCACGGTGTAGGCGTAGGCCGAACCCGCTCCGACCTTGGCGTGCGCCATCGCCGGGGTGATGACGGTCGCGATGTAGTGGAACTGCGTGCGCGCGTCGAGAAGTCGGGCGCCGTCACGGAGAAATTCGTGGTTGCCGCCGACGAAGGCGTTGTTCCACGACCCGTACAGCGACGCCTCCGGATCCCGCGGCGCGAAGGACAGTGCCCGCGCCATCCCGGCACCGATGCGGGCCGCGCTATCGAGGATGCCGCGCATCCGGTCGTCCGGCTCGAACGGCGTGCCCTTCACGATGCCGATCGCCGCGAGCTGGCCGGCCCGTTCCGGGTCGAGCGCCTCGGTCGGCTCCTCCTGCACGAGTTCGTCGATCTCGAAGAAGAACGACAGGTCGTTCGCGTGGACCGTGTTGAAGGGCGCCTCCTCCACCCAGTTGACCCACTCGTTGGCTGGCGGGGAATCCGCCTCACCCAGCGGGTAGATCCGGGTCCGCTGCATGTCGGCGACGCCGCCGAGCGCGCGCAGCACGACCCAGTTCGTATGGGTCGGGCTCCGCAACACGAAGTAGCCGTCCGGCACCTCGCCGGTGTAGCCGGGCGGGAGGAACAGGTAGTTGCCGCCAAGGCCGTGGTCGGGTCCGGGAATGCCCATGTCGGTGACGTAGCGGAACCAGAAGTCGTCGACGACGCACATCGAGTTGGGTGGCGCCTCGATCACCGTAGGCCCCCAGGCCTTGAGGTCGAGGAAGGTGGTGCCGTAGGTGGTTTCGGTGTTCGGAGTCAGTGCGAGCCCGCGTGAATTCGCCCGCGGATCCGAGTAGCCGATCGTGCGCGGGGAGTCGATGCCCAGCGTGCGGAGGCCGCGGCGGAACGCGACCAGCGACGCACCGGGCACGCAGTTGAGGAACACGTCGATCCCGCGAATCAGGTCCAACGCGTCGTAGATCGACGTCACCGTGTCGGGGAGCGGCACCCCGTCAAAGAACCGGAGGTGCCCGAACGGGGTGTCGATGCCGTCCGGCGACGAGATCGACGCGATCGCGTCGGTCAGGCCCGGCGGCGTCGAACCGGGAATGGACGTGTCGTGATTCACCATGTGCAGCACCTCTCGACTGAACCGATCCGTGTCACCACACGATAGGGATTCCGGTGGCAGGGCCGCCTCACTCGATGGGGGTGAATCCGGAGGCCAGGCCCGCGCCGGGGCACCATCACCCGGGGCGTATGGGCGTCGATAGGCTGACCGCATGACCAACAGTGCACGCGGACAACGCCCGTCCACGGTCCGATCTCGCCTCGGGCGCAGTGGGACGGCCGCCGCCGGTCGCGGGCTGCACCGATGACGCCCCGTCCGCTCGATGAGCTGGTCGAGCCAGGCTGGGCGCAGGCGTTGGCGCCGGTTGCCGATTGCATCGCGGCGATGGGGGAGTTTCTCCGCGCCGAAAACGACGCAGGCCGCGGCTACCTGCCCGCGGGGGAGCACGTGCTGCGCGCGTTTGCCCAGCCGTTCGACGAGGTGCGGGTCCTCGTGGTCGGTCAGGATCCGTATCCCACCCCGGGACATGCGGTGGGACTGAGCTTTTCGGTGGCGCCGCAGGTGCGTCCGGTGCCGCGGAGCCTGACCAACATCTTCACCGAACTCGGGTCGGACCTCGGCGTCCCGACCCCGTCGACCGGCGATCTGACACCGTGGGCCAAGCAGGGGGTGCTGCTGCTGAACCGGGTGCTGACCGTGCAGCCGGGTCAGGCCGCATCCCATCGGCGCAAGGGCTGGGAGGAGGTCACCGAGCAGGCCATTCGCGCGTTGGTGGACCGGACCGATCCGAGCGGGCGGCGGCGTCCGCTCGTCGCGGTCCTGTGGGGTCGGGACGCCGGGACGCTCAAGCCGATGCTGGGGGACACCCCGGTCGTGGAGTCCGCGCATCCGTCCCCGCTGTCCGCGTCCCGCGGCTTCTTCGGGTCGAGGCCCTTCAGCCGCGTCGACCGGCTCCTCGAGGATCAGGGGGAGAAGCCGGTCGACTGGCGGTTGCCCTGACCTGCCACCCGCCGAGCGAACGGATCATTCGGTCGATCTGATCGACTGAACGCTTCCGTTCACTCGGCCGGGCGGGGTGGGCGGGTCGGCGGTCAGCGCAGGGACGTGAAGTCGGGGGCGCGCTTGGCGACGAACGCGTCGACGCCCTCGCGGCCCGTTGCGCCGCCGGACGCAGCGGAGATCGCCGCCGCCTCCGCGTCGAGCTGATCCGACAGGGTGGACTCCTCCGACCGGGCGAGGAGCTCCTTGATGCCCGCGTAGGACGCGGTCGGCCCCGTCGCGAGTCGCTGCGCCAGCTGTTGGGCCTGCTCCTGCACCTCATCGTCGGCGACGACGCGGCTCAGCACGCCGAGGCGGACGGCCTCGTCCGCGTCGAGGACGGCATCGGTGAGGAGGATCTCGCGGGCCCGGCGACTGCCGACGATCCGCGGCAGGTTCCAGGACATGCCGCCGTCCGGGGTGAGCCCGATTCCGGGATAGGCGGGGCGCAGTTTCGTCGAGGCGCCGCCGAGCGCGATGTCCGCCGCGCACACCAGGCTCATGCCTGCGCCCGCCGCCCAGCCGTGCACCGCCGCGACGACGGGAACCGTCGCGGCGGCCAGCAAGCGCACGAGGTCGTGCAGTTCGTTGGCGATGCCGAGGATGTAGGCGGGTCGGTCGTCGGCGGCGGCGAACGCCCGGACGTTACCGCCCGCGCAGAAGTTCGCGCCGTCACCGACGAGCAGGATCGCGCCTGCGGCGATCTCGCCTGCGGCGAGTGCGCGCAGCGCGGTGGTGCCCTGGTTGACCGCGTCGGAGTCGAGTGCGGTGCCGTTGTCGGCGGTGGCAATGGCGATGCGAAGCACGTCGCCGACAAGGCGGACGTGGGTAAGGCCGTCGAGAGAAGTCACCGTTGTACCCTATCGGGGCGCCGGAACCGGGTGTGCGCAGCTCCCGGTGGTCGACAGACGACTGTGCCCCCGACACCGGAGGGTGTCGGGGGCACAGTCGATGCTGGGATGAACCTCAGCCGCGGACGACCTTGCCCGCCTTCAGGCAGGAGGTGCACACGTTGAGCTTCTGACGGGTACCGGTTCCAACCTGGGCCCGGACAGTCTGAATGTTCGGGTTCCAGCGACGGTTGGTACGCCGGTGCGAGTGCGAGACCGACTTACCGAAGCCGGGTCCCTTGGCGCAAACGTCGCAGACGGCAGCCATAGTCGCGAACTCCTTGATGTGATGCGGATGGTTTTCAGTTGCGAGCAGGGAACACTGGAGCGCCCCGTGCCAGGCAACCGTGCCAGATTAGCTGGCGCACCCCCGAAAGGCCAAACCGGCTCCGTGGGGTGCGTCGAGGTGAGCGGGCTGTCGGGCCCTGCCGCTAATCTTGCGGCACCGATGATACCGAAGTCACGCGGAGGACGACATCGAGGTGCGCGAGGCCCTGCAGCAGCTGGACGGTGCGGCGTTGCGTCGCTGGGCTTGGGGCTGCGTCGAGGGGCTGACCGGCCGCTGCGAGGACATCAACCGGCTCAACGTCTTCCCGGTTCCGGACTCGGACACCGGCACCAACATCCTGTTCACGATGCGCTCCGCGGTCGACGCGGCGGCGTCGGTACCGGACGGTGCACCGTCCTCCGCGGTCGCCGCGGCCCTCGCCCGCGGAGCGGTGACCGGCGCCCGCGGCAATTCGGGAGTGATCCTGTCCCAGGTGCTTCGGGGGATCGCCGAGGTGGCCCGCGGCGAGCGACTCGACGTCGCCGCCGTGCGCAACGCCCTCAACGAGGCCGCTGTCCTCGCCGCCGAGGCAATCAGCACCCCCGTCGAGGGCACCATCGTCACCGTTCTGCGGCACGCCGCCGCGGCAGCGGACGACCGCCCGGCAGGTGCCGCGCTCGGCGCCGTGGTGACGGCGGCCGCGGAGGCCGCGGTCGAGGCGCTCGCCCGCACCCCGGAACAGCTCGCCGAGCTTGGCAGGGCGGGTGTCGTCGACGCGGGCGGGCTCGGGCTGGTTGTCATCCTGGATGCGCTCGTCGGGGTTGTCACCGGGACCGTCCCGGACCGGTCCGGGCTCGCACTCGACGCCCCCGTGACGGCGGGGGCGGCGCCCGTCGCGCCGCCCGCACCCTGCGCCGGGGACCACAGCGGTCAGGACTACGAGGTGATGTACCTGCTCACCGACTCCGACGCGCGGCGGGTCGGGACGCTGCGCCTGCGGCTCGGTGACCTCGGTGACTCCGTGATCATCGTCGGCGATGGTGCCGGGGCGTGGACGGTGCACGTGCACTGCGTCGACCCGGGCGCCGCCGTCGAGGCGGGTCTGGAGGCCGGGTCCGTGCGCCGGGTCCGGATCGCCTGCTTCGCGCTCGACGCGCTGCGCGGGTCGCGGCAGGCGGCACACCCGCCGACGACGGGCAGGCGCATTCTGGCGGTGGTGGACGGCGACGGTGCCGCGGACCTGTTCGCCGCCGAGGGTGCGCGGGTGCTGCGCGCGAACCCGCCGGTTACCCCGCAGCGGTTGCTGACCGCGATCCGCGGTCTCGACTGCGCGGAGGTGCTGGTCCTGCCGAACGGGGCGCTGCCCGCGCAGGAACTGGTCACGGTCGGCGCGGCCGCCCGCGACGACCACCGCTCGGTGCTGCTGCTGCCGACCTCGTCGACGGTGCAGGGCCTCGCGGCGCTCGCCGTGCACGACGACGGCCGGGCCGCCGCCGACGACGCCTTTGCGATGTCGGAGGCGGCCGCGGCCACCCGGTGGGGCTCGGTGCGCGTCGCCAGGGAGCGCGCGCTGACGTTGATGGGTACCTGCGCGGCCGGTGACGGACTCGGCCTGATCGGGCACGAGGTGGTGGTCATCGCCGCCGACGCGGCCGACGCCGGGCGCAGGCTCCTCGACCAGGTGCTCGGCATCGGCGGGGAACTGGTCACGCTGCTGGTGGGGGCACAGGCGCCCGCTGTGCTCGCCGACGCCCTTGTCGACCATGTCGCGCTGCACCATCCCGGCGTCGAGGTGCACGTGTATCCCGGCGGACAGGACGGCGACCTGCTGCAGGTCGGCGTCGAGTAGGACCTCGAGGCAGGACGAGAAGACTCACGATGGCAACCCTCACCGATCGCATTGATCACCTGCTCGGCGCCAAGGCCGCCGAGCCGCTCGCGCAGGACTTCGAGATCCACACCGTCGAGGACCTGCTGCGGCACTACCCGCACCGCTACGCGACGCAGGGTGCGGAGCTGGGGGAGAGCAGGCCGCCCGAGGGCGCCCACATCACGCTGGTCGCGACCGTCGCGAAGGCCGACGTGGTGTCGTTCAAGAACCGCAACGGCAAGATGCTCCGCACCGTCCTCGAATCCGACAAGCAGCGGGTCGAGGCCACGTTCTTCAACCCGCAGAAGGTGGCGCACGTGATCCGGCCGGGCGTGCGGGCGATGTTCTCCGGCACCGCGAAGTACTTCCGCGAGCAGCTGCAACTGACGCACCCGAGCTACCTGATCTTGCCGGCAGGCGACGGCGAACCCACGGTCGGTGGGCGGGTACGCGGGGCCGGGGAGCTGGCCGGGATGGCGCGCAGCGCGCAGGGCTCCGACGCGGGCGTCGACATGGAGATCTTCGATCGGGAGCTGATCCCCATGTACCGGTCGACGCGGGACGTGGAGACGTGGACGATCGCGAAGTGCGTCCGGCAGGTTCTCGACCAGCTCGACCCGGTGCCCGACCCGCTGCCGGAGGCGACGCGCGAGGAGTTCGGCCTCATGGCCCTCGACGAGGCGCTGCGCCTCGTGCACCGGCCGGAGACCACGCTGGACATCGAGCGGGCGCGGGAGCGGCTGCGCTTCGACGAGGCGGTCGCGCTGCAGCTGGTGCTGGCCCGGCGCAGGCACGCCGTCGACGAGCGGGTGGCCCCCGCCTGCCCGCCGCGACCCGACGGCCTCGCGGCCGCGTTCGACGCGCAGCTGCCGTTCACCCTCACCGACGGTCAGCTCGCGGTGGCGGCGGAGATCGCGGCGGACCTGTCCCGGCCGCATCCGATGAACCGGCTGCTGCAGGGTGAGGTCGGATCCGGCAAGACGATCGTCGCGTTGCGCGCGATGCTGCAGGCGATCGACGCCGGGTATCAGTGCGTGCTCCTGGCGCCGACCGAGGTGCTGGCCGCGCAGCACGCCCGTTCGCTGCGGCAGATGCTCGGAACCCTCGCCCTCGCAGGCGAACTCGGCGCCGCCGAGTACGCGACCCGGGTCACGCTGGTGACCGGGTCGATGTCGGTAGCCGCCAAGCGGGCGGCGCTGAACGAGACGCAGGTCGGGGACGCCGGCATCGTGATCGGCACCCACGCGCTCATCCAGGACGGCGTCGGCTTCTTCAACCTGGGCCTGGTCGTCGTGGACGAGCAGCACCGCTTCGGTGTCGAGCAGCGCGACAAGCTGCGGTCCCGCGCCCGGGAGGGGTTGAGCCCGCACGTGTTGGTGATGACCGCGACGCCGATCCCGCGCACCATCGCGATGACCGTCCTCGGTGATCTGGAGACCTCGACGCTGCGGGAGCTGCCGCGCGGGCGGTCGCCGATCGTGAGCAACGTGGTGTCGGCGTCGGACAAGCCGGCGTGGGTGGACCGGGCGTGGGCGAGGATCTGCGAGGAGGTCGCGGCGGGGCGGCAGGCCTACGTGGTGTGTTCCCGGATCGGGGAGGGAGACGAGGACGACGAGGCGGGCGGCGAACCGGCACTCGACCTCGACGACCTCTTCGGCGGCGACGCACCCGAAGCCGAACCCGCCCGGCGCGCACCGGTCAGGAAGGCGAAGCCGGCCAGGGGCGGGGACGCTCCGCAGACCGCGGCCGCGGTCGCCGTCTTCGAGGACCTGCGGAGGGGGGCGCTGTCGTCGGTGCGGGTGGGGCTGCTGCACGGCAGGCTGCCCGCCGACGAGAAGGACACGGTGATGCGCGAGTTCACCGCGGGTGAGGTCGACGTCCTGGTCTGCACGACCGTCGTCGAGGTCGGTGTCGACGTCCCCAACGCCACCGTGATGGTGATCGTCGACGCCGACCGGTTCGGTGTCAGTCAGCTGCACCAGCTGCGCGGCCGCGTCGGGCGCGGCGCCCACCAGGGACTGTGCATCCTGATCACCGGCTCGCGACCCGAGTCGCCCGCGTTCCGCAGGCTGAGTGCGGTCGCGGGAACCAACGACGGATTCGAACTGGCGCAGCTGGACCTGGCACAGCGTCGCGAGGGCGACGTGCTCGGTGTCGCCCAGTCCGGGACCACCACGACGCTGCGCCTGCTGTCGCTGCTCGACCACGAGGAGGTCATCGCGACGGCACGCGACTTCGCGCGGCGCGTCGTCGCGGAGGATCCGGATCTGAGCCAGCATCCGGGGCTGGCGTCGATGGTGTCGGCGGGACTCGACGCCGAGCGGCTGGACTTCCTCGACAAGTCGTAGCGTGTCGGTGGCAGCCGACCCTGCCGCGCCGCCCGACCGACCCGAGGAAGTGCCATGACCGACGACCTGTCCGCCCCGTCCGACCTGTCCGCGTACGAGGACGAGCTGGCGGCGATCGAGCGGCGGGTGCGACGGGAATTCTCGTTCGGGCGCAGGCGGCCGGTCGTGATGGCGTTGATGTTCGTCCTCGCCGTCGCGTTGTTCCTGCCGTTCTCCGGTTCGGACTCGGCGGTCACCATCCTGGCCGGCGCGGCCGCCGCCGAGGTGACGGTGCCGCAGCGGCTGTTCCTCGGGTTCGTCCTCGTGATCGGGCTCGGGGTGTCGACGCTCGCGGTGGCCACCCGGCGGTGGGCGCTGTCCTGGCTGGCGATGCTCGGGTCGTCGATGGGGTTCGTGTTCGGGATGCTCGCCTGCTGGTCGCAGCAGTCGCTGCCGGAGGCGACCAGGCCGCAGGGGCTCGGGGCGGGACTGCTGCTCGCGTGGGCGGCGATGGCGCTGCTCGCGATCCAGTGGGCGTCGGTGACGTGGAGCCGCGCGAACGTGATGCCGGCGCGGGGGCATCGGGAGAATTAGCCGAAATCGCAGCTCACGCGGGGTGGCGGGGTCGCGTGAGGTGGGGCAAGGTAGCGTACTGCATCGTTACAGGCGTCCGATCGTCCGGGGGATTCCCGGATGGTGGAACGCACCGCCATGTTCGCCGTGAACGCAGGGGTAGTTTTCAGCGATGTTCTCAAAAGTCTTGGTTGCCAATCGCGGTGAAATCGCGATTCGGGCATTCCGCGCCTCCTACGAGCTGGGTGCGGGCACCGTCGCCGTCTTTCCGTACGAGGACCGCAACTCGGTTCACCGGCTGAAGGCAGACGAGAGTTACCAGATCGGCGAACAGGGCCACCCGGTGCGGGCGTACCTGTCGATCGGCGAGATCGTCTCCGCCGCCAAGAAGGCGGGCGCGGACGCGATCTACCCCGGCTACGGCTTCCTGTCCGAGAACCCGGACCTGGCCGCCGCCTGCGCCGCGGAGGGCATCACGTTCGTCGGCCCGTCCGCCGAGATCCTCGAGCTGACCGGCAACAAGGCCCGCGCGATCGCCGCGGCGAAGGCGGCGGGTCTGCCGGTGCTGGCGTCCTCGGCGCCGTCCGCCGACGTGGACGAGCTGATGGCGGCGTCCGAGACGATGGAGTTCCCGATCTTCGTCAAGGCCGTCGCCGGTGGTGGTGGTCGCGGCATGCGCCGGGTCGCCGACCGCGCCCAGCTGCGCGAGTCGATCGAGGCCGCGGCCCGCGAGGCCGAATCGGCCTTCGGGGATCCGACCGTGTTCCTGGAGCAGGCCGTCGTCGACCCCCGGCACATCGAGGTGCAGATCCTCGCCGACGGGCAGGGCAACGTCATCCACCTGTTCGAGCGGGACTGCTCGGTGCAGCGGCGGCACCAGAAGGTGATCGAGCTGGCGCCGGCACCGAACCTGCCGGACGAACTGCGGCAACGGATCTGCGCGGACGCCGTCGCGTTCGCCAAGCAGATCGGCTACTCCTGCGCTGGCACCGTCGAGTTCCTCCTCGACACCCGCGGCAACCACGTCTTCATCGAGATGAACCCCCGCATCCAGGTCGAGCACACGGTGACCGAGGAGATCACCGACGTCGACCTGGTGCAGGCGCAGCTGCGGATCGCGTCCGGCGAGACCCTCGCCGATCTCGGTCTGAGTCAGGACTCGATCGCCATCCGCGGTGCCGCGCTGCAGCTGCGGATCACCACCGAGGATCCGGCGAACGGGTTCCGGCCCGACACCGGCCGGATCACCGGCTACCGCACCCCCGGCGGTGCTGGCGTGCGGCTGGACGGCGGCACCATGGTCGGCGCCGAGGTCGGCGCCTACTTCGACTCGATGCTCGTCAAGTTGACCTGCCGCGGCCGCACCCTCGAGGCGGCCGTCGCCCGTGCCCGCCGCGCGGTCACCGAGTTCCGGATCCGCGGCGTCGCCACGAACATCCCGTTCCTGCAGGCGGTGCTCGACGACCCGGAGTTCATTGCAGGCAAGGTCACCACGTCGTTCATCGAGCAGCGTCCCGAGCTGCTCACGCAGCGTGCGTCCGCGGACCGCGGCACCAAGATCCTCACCTACCTGGCCGACGTCACGGTCAACAAGCCGCACGGCGAGCGCCCGTCGACGGTGTACCCGCACGACAAGCTGCCCGCCATCGATCTCAAGGCGGCGCCGCCCGCCGGATCCAAGCAGCGGCTGATGGAGCTCGGACCCGAGGGATTCGCCGCCGCCCTGCGCGCGCAGGACGCCCTCGCCGTCACCGACACCACCTTCCGCGACGCGCACCAGTCGCTGCTGGCGACCCGGGTACGCAGCCGCGACCTGCTCACCGTCGCCGGGCACGTGGCCCGGATGACCCCGGAGCTGCTGTCGGTGGAGGCGTGGGGCGGCGCCACCTACGACGTCGCGCTGCGGTTCCTGCACGAGGATCCGTGGGAGCGGCTCGCCGCGCTGCGCGAGGCCATGCCGAACATCTGCCTGCAGATGCTGCTGCGCGGCCGCAACACCGTCGGCTACACCCCCTACCCGGAGACCGTGACCCGCGCGTTCGTGCGGGAGGCCACCGCGACCGGTGTCGACATCTTCCGGATCTTCGACGCGCTCAACAACGTCGACCAGATGCGGCCCGCGATCGACGCGGTCCGGGAGACCGGGACCGCGGTCGCCGAGGTCGCCCTCTCGTACACCGGGGACCTGTCCAACCCGAACGAGACCCTCTACACCCTCGACTACTACCTGAAGCTGGCCGAGCAGATCGTCGACGCCGGTGCGCACGTGCTGGCGATCAAGGACATGGCCGGACTGCTGCGTGCCCCCGCGGCCGCGACCCTGGTGTCGGCGCTGCGCAGCAACTTTGACCTGCCGGTGCACGTGCACACCCACGACACCCCCGGCGGTCAGCTCGCCACCTACCTGGCGGCGTGGCAGGCGGGTGCGGACGCCGTCGACGGCGCCAGCGCCGCGATGGCGGGCACCACCAGCCAGCCTGCCCTGTCGGCGATCGTCGCCGCAGCGGCGCACAGCCCGCGGGACACCGGCATCGACCTCCAGGCCGTGTGCGACCTGGAGCCCTACTGGGAGGCGCTGCGGAAGGTGTACGCGCCGTTCGAATCCGGGCTGCCGTCCCCGACCGGGCGCGTGTACACCCACGAGATCCCGGGCGGGCAGCTGTCGAACCTGCGCCAGCAGGCCGTCGCGCTCGGCCTGGGCGACCAGTTCGAGGAGGTCGAGGCCAAGTACGCGGCAGCGGACCGGATGCTCGGCCGCCTCGTCAAGGTCACCCCGTCGTCCAAGGTGGTCGGCGACCTCGCCCTGCACCTCGTCGGCTCCGGCGTCGACACCGAGGAATTCGCTGCCAACCCCGCAGGCTACGACCTCCCCGACTCCGTCGTCGGGTTCCTGCGCGGCGAGCTCGGCACCCCCGCGGGCGGCTGGCCCGAACCGTTCCGCACCAAGGCCCTTGAGGGCCGCGGCGCCGCAAAGCCCGAGACCCCGCTCACCGCCGCCGACGAGGCCGGTCTCGCGGGCGCATCCGACGAGCGGCGCGGCACCCTCAACCGGCTGCTGTTCCCCGGCCCGGCAAAGGAATTCGGTGAGCACCGGGCCAAGTACGGCGACACCTCCCGGCTGTCGGCGAACCAGTTCTTCTACGGCCTGCGCCGCGGCGAGGAACACCGCGTGGAACTCGCGCCCGGTGTGGAACTGCTCATCGGACTGGAGGCGATCTCCGACCCCGACGAGCGCGGCATGCGCACGGTGATGTGCATCCTCAACGGGCAGCTGCGGCCGGTGTCGGTGCGTGACCGGTCGATCGCCAGCGAGGTGCCCGTCGCGGAGAAGGCCGACCGCGCCAACCCCGGCCACATCGCGGCCCCGTTCGCGGGCGTGGTCACGCTGATCGTCGCGGAGGGACAGAAGGTCGCGGCCGGTGACACCGTCGCCACCATCGAGGCGATGAAGATGGAGGCCGCGATCACCGCGCCGCGCGGCGGCACCGTCTCCCGCCTCGCGATCGGCCCGGTGCAGCAGGTCGAGGGCGGCGACCTGCTCGCGGTGATCTCCGTCGTCGCCGCAGAGGAGGACGGCCCGCAGTGACACGGATCGTTGCCGGGGCGGTGCGGTGACCCGGATCGTCGCCGGCGCCGCGGGTGGGCGCAGGCTCCGGGTGCCCGAGCAGGGCACCCGGCCCACCTCCGAACGGGTGCGGGAGGCGCTGTTCAGTGCACTGGACGCGCGGATCGACCTCGACGGCGCGCGCGTGCTCGACCTGTACGCGGGTTCGGGGGCCCTTGGCCTCGAAGCGCTTTCGCGGGGAGCGGGCCACGTGCAGTTGGTCGAGTCCAATGCCCGCGCCGCAGCGGTGGTCCGGGCCAACATCGCCGAGGTGGGCCTGCCCGGCGCGGTCGTGACGACCGCGCCGGCGGCCGCCGTCGTGGCGGGCACCCCGGACGGGGAGTACGACATCGTGATGCTGGACCCGCCGTACGCGTTGGGGGAGCAGGAGCTCGGGGTCGTGCTCGCCGACCTGGCCGCGAAGCGCTGGGTCGGCGAGGGGTCGCTGGTGGTGGTCGAACGGGCCACCCGCTCGCCGGAAACGGTGTGGCCGGACGGATTCGAGGTCGAGCGGACCCGCAAGTACGGCGACACCCGGGTCGAGATCGCCTGTTACCGTCTGCAGTCATGAGCAAGGCGGTCTGTCCCGGGTCCTTCGATCCCGTCACCAACGGTCACCTCGACGTGATCGCCCGTGTCGCGGTGCAATTCGACGAGGTCGTCGTCACCGTCGTCGTCAACCCCAACAAGCGGGGCATGTTCTCCGTCGACGAGCGCCTGCAGATGCTGCGCGACGCGACGGCGGACCTGCCGAACGTGACCGTCGACTCCTGGCAGGGGCTGCTCGTCGACTACGCGACCGCGAACGGTGCCACCGCGATCGTCAAGGGCCTGCGTGGCGCCAACGACTTCGACTACGAACTGCAGATGGCGCAGATGAACCACAAGCTGACCGGTGTCGACACCCTGTTCGTCGCGACCAACCCGCGCTACAGCTACCTGTCCAGCTCGCTGGTCAAGGAGGTCGCCACCTACGGCGGCGAGGTCTCGGACATGCTGCCCCCGCACGTGCACGCGCGGCTGCTCGAGCGGATCGCCGAACGCGCGGCCGCCGGCTAGACGCACGACACATCTGGGTGCCGGTGGGCGTGGCGCCGCGCCCCGTCCGCGGGCTGCGGCAAGATTGACGGCGCAAGCCGCTGTCGACGATTGGGGTGTGGCGTGTACCGGGTATTCGAGGCGCTCGACGAGCTCGTCGCGATCGTGGAGGAGGCCCGAGGCGTCCCGATGACCGCGGGCTGCGTGGTGCCGCGGGGTGACGTCCTCGAACTGCTCGACGACGTCCGTGACGCGCTGCCCGGCGAACTCGACGACGCGCAGGACGTGCTCGACCACCGTGACAAGCTCGTCGGGGACGCCCGCGCGCACGCCGAGCAGACGGTCTCCGGCGCCAACGCCGAGGCCGACGAGACCCTCACCGGCGCGCGGGACTCCGCCGACCGGATCCTCGCCGACGCCAAGGAGAAGGCCGACCGGATGGTCGCGGAGGCCCGCGCGCACGCCGACCAGCTCGTCGCCGACGCGCAGGACGAGGCCGAGCGGACCGTCAGCGACGCGCGGCGCGAGTTCGAGGACGTGACCGGCCGGGCGCAGGACGAGGCCGACCGGATGGCCGAGGCGGGGCGGGCCGCGCAGGAACGGTCCATCGCCGAGGGGCGCGCCGAGCAGGAACGCCTGGTGTCGGCGACCGAGGTCGCGATGGCGGCGCATGCCGAGTCGGCGCGGGTGATCGACGCGGCGCACGCCGAATCGGATCGCCTCCGCAGCGACTGCGACCTGTACGTCGACACCAAGCTCGCCGAGTTCGAGGAGTTCCTCACCGGCACCGTCCGATCCGTCGGCAGGGGCAGGCAGCAGCTGCGCACCGGGTCCGGGGTGCCGACCTACGACGACGTCGACGATCGACGGTCCGAGCGTCGCCGCTGACCGGCCCGACGCCGGATTCACCCTCGCGGTCGACCGTCGCGTATCGTGGGGTGGTTGCCCGATCCGGGCCCGTCCCGATCCGCAGAGAACCGGTCCCGTCGAGAACCGGCCCGTATGGAAAGAGTGTTCGCGTGTCGTCCCACCGTTCCACCTCGCCCCGTCCGCACGACGGCGGCTTCGTGCTGGACACCCGCACCCTCGGTCGCAGGCCGGGGTCGATGACGACCCTCACCCGGACCGTGCCGACCCCGATCCGCATCGGCCTCGACCTGGTCGCGGTGCCGGTCGGTGCCGACGTCGAGCTGGACCTGCGTCTGGAATCCGTTTCCGAGGGCGTCCTCGTCACCGGCACGGTGCGCGCCGCGACGGTCGGGGAGTGCTCGCGCTGCCTCGAGCCGTTCGAGGGCGAGCTGAACCTCCACCTGACCGAGCTGTTCGCCTACCCGGACAGCGTCACGGAGGAGACCACCGAAGAGGACGAGGTCTACCGGATCGTCGACGAGATGATCGACCTGGAGCCGGTCATCGTCGACGCCGCCGGGCTTGAACTTCCGCTGCAGCCGTTGTGCAGCGAAGACTGTCAGGGACTGTGCCCCGAATGTGGCATTCGCCTGGCGATTGCAGAATCCGGGCATGGGCATGAGATACTGGATCCTCGCTGGGCTGCCCTCGCGGGGAAGTTGGTCGACGCCGACAGTGTCGAAGCCGATGCAGAGTCCAGCACGAGTCGTGTGAACACCGAAGCCGAGGAGAAGTAGAAGTGGCTGTCCCCAAGCGCAGAATGTCGCGATCCAACACCCGGTCGCGTCGCAGCCAGTGGAAGACCACTGCGCCCACCCTCATCACCTGCCCGAACCGTGGCTGCGGCGAGAAGACGCTGCCCCACATTGCGTGCCCGTCCTGCGGCACCTACAAGGGTCGTCAGGTCACCGCTGCGGTCTAGTCGCAGTGACAAGCAGTACGAGCCCAACAGCTCCCGCCGGCGGCGAGGAGGGACAGCATGCTTCCCTCCTCGCCGCCCTTGGCGTTGAGTTGGACGATGCACTTCTGACCCTCGCCCTGACGCACCGGTCGTACGCGTACGAGAAGGGCGGCCTGCCGACGAACGAACGCCTCGAGTTCCTCGGGGATTCCGTTCTCGGGCTGTCCGTCACCGAACGCCTGTACCTGGCGCACCCGGACAAGTCCGAGGGCGAGCTGGCGAAGATCCGCGCGAGCATCGTGAACATGCACGCCCTTGCGGAGGTCGCGCGCGGCCTCGGCGAGGGTGGCCTCGGCGTTCACCTCCTGCTCGGCAAGGGCGAGGAGATGACCGGCGGCCGCGACAAGGCCAGCATCCTGGCCGACGGCATGGAGTCGCTGCTCGGCGCCGTGCACCTGCAGCACGGCATCGACACCGCGCGGACCGTGGTCCTCACCCTCTTCGCGGACCTGCTCGAACGCGGACCGAAGCTCGGCGCAGGCCTGGACTGGAAGACCAGCCTGCAGGAGCTGACCGCGGAACGCGGCGACGGCGTCCCCGTCTACGAGATCAGCTCCACCGGCCCCGACCACGACAAGGAGTTCACCGCGTCCGTGCTCGTCGCGGGAGCACCGCTCGGCATCGGCATCGGCCGGTCCAAGAAGGAAGCCGAGCAGAAGGCGGCCAGCACGGCCTGGAAGTCGCTGACCGACGCGCAGGCCGCGTCGGGCACGGCGTCCTCCGCCGGCGAGTAGCCCCGTGCCGGAACTACCCGAGGTCGAGGTGGTGCGACGCGGCCTCGACGCGCACGTCGTCGGGGCCCGCGTCGCGTCCGTCGAGGTGCTGCACCCGCGGGCGGTGCGCCGGCACCTGCCGGGCGGCGCCGACCTGGCGGCCCGGCTGACCGGCCTGTCGGTCTCCGCCGCGCGCCGTCGCGGCAAGTACCTGTGGCTTGAGGTCGATCCCGGCGAGCTGGCGGTCGTGGTGCATCTCGGGATGAGCGGTCAGATGCTGGTGCAGGAACCCGGCGTGGCAAGGGAGAAGCACCTGCGGATCCTCGCGGAACTCGACAGCGGCCGGCAGCTGCGGTTTGTCGATCAGCGGACCTTCGGCGGCTGGGCGTTGGCGCCGCTCGTCCAGGTGGACGGCACCGCCGTCCCCGCACCGGTGTCGCACATCGCCCGCGACCCCCTCGACCCCCGCTTCGACCCGGACGCCGTCGTCGCGGCGGTTCGCGGCAGGCACTCCGAGATCAAGCGGGTCCTGCTCGACCAGACCGTGCTGTCCGGGGTCGGGAACATCTATGCCGACGAGGCGTTGTGGCGCAGCCGGATTCACGGGAACCGTCCGTCGGACCGGTTGACTCGACCGCAGGTGCGGCTGCTGCTCGCGTCCGTCACCGACGTGATGACCGAGGCGCTCGCGCAGGGCGGCACCTCCTTCGACGCGCTATACGTCAACGTCAACGGCGAGTCCGGCTATTTCGACCGCTCCCTCGACGCCTACGGCCGTGAGGACGAGCCCTGCGCCCGGTGCGGCGCCCCGATCCGCCGCGAGAAGTTCATGAACCGCTCCTCGTACAGCTGCCCGAAATGTCAGCCGCGGCCGCGTCCCCGCCGCCCCTGATCCCTCCGGTCGACTCCGTCGACTGTGCGTGATTTTCACCCCGACCGGGGTAAAAATCACGCACGGGCGCGAAGCGCATCAAGAAGGCGTAAACGCACGCAGGCCACCCCGTCAGCGACCCGTTAGGGACGACGATTCCCCGGCGCGGCGGGGGCACTCTGCACTGTGGCCCGCAAACGGGCCGGGCGCGCCGACGGACGGCGGCCCCTTGCCGTGTGAAGAGGAATGCGTGATGGCTGATCTGGCCTACGTGATGCTGATCATCGGGACCTTCGCGGTCTGCGCGGGCGTGCTGCGCGCGCTGCAGACGAAGAAGGTCCGGTGACGGCGGCCGGCCTGCTGAGTGTCGTGCTGATCGCGCTCGCGGCCGCCCTGGTGATCTATCTGCTCGTCGCGCTCGTCGACCCCGAGAGGTTCTAGGTGAATCCCGCACTCGCAGCGGGACTGCAGATCGCGTTCGTGCTTGGCGTCCTTGCGATCCTGTACGTCCCCGTCGGTGACTACATGGCGAAGGTGTACGACACCGACCGGTCCCGCGACCTACGGATCGAAACGATCCTGTACCGGCTCTGCCGGATCAACTTCCACACCGAGCAGACCTGGTTCGGCTACGCGGCGTCGCTGCTCGGCTTCTCCGCCGCGAGCACCCTGTTCCTGTACTTCCTGCAGCGGGTCCAGGGGGTGCTGCCGCTCGGCGCGGGCCTCGAGGGCGTCAGCCCGGCGATGGCGTTCAACACCGCGGCGTCGTTCGTCGCGAACACCAACTGGCAGTCGTACACCCCCGAGACGACGATGAGCCACCTCACCCAGTCGCTCGGGCTCGCGGTGCAGAACTTCGTGTCGGCAGCCGTTGGCATGGCGGTCGCGATCGCTCTGATCCGCGGCTTCGTCCGCGTCACCCGCGGCGGCGAGATCGGCAACTTCTGGGTCGACCTGACCCGCGGCTGCCTGCGCATCCTGCTGCCGATCTCGTTCCTGATCGCGCTGGTTCTGCTCAGCCAGGGCGTGGTCCAGTCCTACCGAACCGGGTTCACCTCGACCGGCCTCGACGGCGCCGCCGTCACTAATGCGCTCGCGCCCGTCGCATCGCAGGAGGCGATCAAGGAACTCGGCACCAACGGCGGCGGCATCCTCGCCGCGAACTCCGCGCATCCCTTCGAGAACCCCACCCCGCTCTCGAACGTCGTCGAGATCCTCGCGATCCTGCTGATCCCGGTGTCCCTGACCCGGACCTTCGGCACGATGGTCGGCGATCGGAAGCAGGGCCTGACGGTCCTCGCGGTGATGGCGGGCCTGTGGGCGGCGCTGCTCGCGGTGGTGCTCGCCGCCGAGTCCGGCACCCGTGGCGTCGCCGCGACCGCGGCCGGCGGAATGATGGAGGGCAAGGAGGTCCGGTTCGGTATTCCCGGCAGCGCCCTGTTCGCCGTCTCCACCACCGGCACCTCCACCGGCGCGGTCAACTCCGCCCACGACAGCATGTCCCCGCTCGGCGGTGGCGCGGTGCTGCTGAACATGCTGCTCGGCGAGATCGCCCCCGGCGGCGTCGGCACCGGCCTGTACGGCATCCTGGTGCTCGCGATCGTCGCGGTGTTCGTCGGCGGCCTGCTCGTCGGGCGCACCCCGGAATTCCTCGGCAAGAAGCTCGGCAGACGGGAGATCACCCTCGCGGCCCTGTCGGTGCTGGTGATGCCGGCGCTGGTCCTGATCGGCACGTCGATCACGGTGATCCTCGGCTCGACGACCGGGTACCTCGGCAACTCCGGCGACCCGGGCACCCCGCAGGCGATCCACGGGTTCTCCGAGGTGCTGTACGCGTACGCGTCGGCGTCGAACAACAACGGCAGCGCATTCGGCGGCCTCACCGTCACCAGCGACTGGTTCCAGTCCTCGCTCGGCGTGTGCATGCTGCTCGGCCGGTTCCTGCCGATCATCTTCGTTCTCGCCCTCGCCGGATCGCTTGCCGCGCAGCGACGTTCCGAACCGACCACGGGCACCCTGCCCACCGCCGGACCGATGTTCGCCGGACTGCTCACCGGCACCGTCGTTCTCGTCGCGGCACTCACCTTCTTCCCGGCCCTCGCACTGGGCCCGATCGCGGAGGCACTGCAATGAGCGTGCACACCACCGAACGCCCCCGGCCCGCCCCCGACGTCGACGGCGATCCGTCGCCGGTCAAGGCGGGCATCTTCGACCCCCGTCAGCTGATCACCGCGCTGCCCGGCGCGGTCGGCAAGCTTGACCCCCGCCACCTGGCCCGCAACCCGGTCATGTTCGTGGTGCTCGTCGGCTCGGTGGTGACCACCGTGATGGCGATCGCCGACCCGTCGGTGTTCTCGTGGCTGGTTGCCGCGTGGCTGTGGTTCACCATCCTGTTCGCCAACCTCGCCGAATCCGTCGCCGAGGGCCGCGGCAAGGCGCAGGCCGCGAGCCTGCGGAAGGTCAAGCAGGACACCACCGCCCACCGGATCACCGGAAGCGGAACGATCGAATCGGTGCCCGGCACCGAGCTGCGGGTCGGGGACCGCGTCGTGGTGGTCGCGGGGGAGGTGATCCCCGGCGACGGTGACGTGGTCGAGGGCATCGCCACCGTCGACGAGTCCGCGATCACCGGCGAATCCGCCCCCGTCGTCCGCGAATCCGGCGGCGATCGCTGCGCGGTCACCGGCGGCACCGTGGTGCTGTCGGACCGGATCGTCGTCGAGATCACCGCCGCGCCGGGTGAGTCCTTCGTCGACCGGATGATCGCGCTCGTCGAGGGCGCGGCCCGGCAGAAGACGCCGAACGAGATCGCGCTGAACATTCTGCTCGCCTCGCTGACGATCATCTTCCTGCTCGCCGTGGTCGCGATCGGGCCGATGGGCCTGTACGCGGGGCATGCGCTGGACCCGGTCAAGCTGATCGCGCTGCTCGTCTGCCTGATCCCGACCACGATCGGGGCGCTGCTGTCCGCGATCGGCATCGCGGGCATGGACCGGCTCGTGCAGCGCAATGTGCTCGCCATGTCCGGCCGCGCAGTCGAGGCCGCAGGCGACATCGACACCCTGCTGATGGACAAGACCGGCACCATCACGTTCGGTAACCGCCGCGCGACCGCCCTGTACCCGGCGCCCGGCGTCGACGCGGACCAGCTCGCCGCCGCCGCCCGGCTGTCCAGCCTCGCCGACGGCACCCCGGAGGGACGCAGCATCGTCGACCTGTGCGTCGCCGAGTTCGGGCTGTCACCCGAGGCGACCGCGGGCGAGAAGGATTCCGAGTTCGTGCCGTTCACCGCGCAGACCCGGATGAGCGGCCTGGATCTGGCTGGCCCGGACGGGGTGACGCGGATCCGGAAGGGGGCGAGCGACGCGGTCCTGCTCTGGGTGCGGTCGCAGAGCGGCCTCGCCCCGACCGAGGTGACCGACACGGTCAACGACATCGCGTCGGGTGGCGGCACCCCCCTCGTCGTCGCGGTCGCGATCGGGGACACGGTCCGGGTGCTCGGTGTCGTCCGGCTCTCCGACGTCGTCAAGCCCGGCATCGCGGAACGGTTCGCCCAGCTCCGGGCGATGGGCATCCGCACCGTGATGGTGACCGGCGACAATCCGTTGACGGCCAAGGCCATTGCGGACGAGGCTGGCGTCGACGACTTCCTCGCCGAGGCGACACCCGAGGATAAGCTCGAACTGATCCGCCGGGAGCAGAGCGGTGGCCGCCTGGTCGCGATGACCGGTGACGGCACCAACGACGCACCTGCCCTCGCGCAGGCCGACGTGGGTGTCGCGATGAACACCGGCACCTCGGCAGCGAAGGAGGCCGGGAACATGGTGGACCTGGACTCCGACCCGACGAAGCTGATCGAGGTCGTCGAGATCGGCAAGCAACTGCTGATCACCCGCGGTGCGCTGACCACGTTCTCGCTGGCCAACGATCTCGCGAAGTACTTCGCGATCCTGCCTGCCCTGTTCAGCGTGATCTACCCGCAGCTGGACACGCTCAACATCATGCGGCTGGCGACGCCGGAGTCGGCGATCGTGTCCGCGGTCATCTTCAACGCGCTGGTCATTGTCGGCCTGATCCCGTTGGCGCTCAAGGGCGTCCGATACCGGCCCGCAACGGCGTCGACACTGCTCGGCCGAAACTTGTTGGTGTACGGCCTCGGAGGTGTGATCACGCCGTTCATCGGCATCTGGCTGATCGACCTTGTGGTCCGACTGATTCCCGGGATGGGGTGAGTGACGATGCGATTCACGATCGGATTGGTGCGCCAGGTGGGCGCTGGGCTTGCGGTGCTGCTCGCGTTGACCGCGATCCTCGGGATCCTGTATCCGGCCGCGGTGTGGGGGGTCGGCAGGCTCGCCCCCGGCTCGGCGGAGGGCTCCCCGGTCCGCGACGGCAACGGCTGCGTGGTCGGCAGCCGGTGGGTCGGGCTCGACCCGCAGGTCGATGCCGGCGAGCCGGACCCGTTCTTCCACGCCAGGGTGACCGGGTCGGTTGCCGACGCGGACCCGTTCGCGGTCAGTGATCCGGCCGCCGCGCTGCCCACCAACCAGGGGCCGAGCAGTGAGCTGCTCGCCGAGTTCGCGGCGGCCCGCCGCGCGGCGATCGCCGACCGGGAAGGCATCTCGCCCGATCGGGTGCCCGTCGACGCGGTGACCGGCTCGGGGTCCGGCATCGACCCGCACATCAGCCCGGAGTACGCGGCCCTGCAGGTGCCGCGGGTGGCGACGGCGACCGGGCTCGGCGAGGACCGGGTGCGCGAGCTGGTCCGCGAGCACACCGAGGGCCGCCAGCTGGGCTTCCTCGGCGCGGAGCGGGTGAACGTGCTGGAACTGAACCTCGCGCTCGGCTTGACGGCGCCGGATTGCGTGCCCGCGGGTGGATGATGGCGGGGTGAGTGACAGCGACACCGCCCCCCGCCGGGGCGAGCTCCGGATCTACCTCGGCGCCGCGCCGGGCGTCGGGAAGACGTACGCGATGCTCGGCGAGGCGCACCGGCGGCGGGAGCGGGGCACCGATGTGGTCGTGGCCGTGGTGGAGACCCACGGCCGCGCCCGCACCGCGGCGCAGATCGGTGATCTGGAGCTGGTCCCGCCGCGGCTCGTCGAGTACCGGGGCACCCGGATGGGGGAGCTGGACGTCGACGCGGTGCTGCGCAGGCGTCCGGCGCTCGTCCTCGTCGACGAGCTCGCGCACACCAACACCCCGGGCAGCCGCAACGAGAAGCGGTGGCAGGACGTCGAGGAACTGCTCGCCGCGGGCATCGACGTGCTCTCCACCGTGAACGTCCAGCACCTCGAATCGTTGAACGACGTGGTGCAGCAGATCACCGGGGTGGCGCAGCGGGAGACGCTTCCCGACGCGGTGGTGCGCGGCGCCACCCAGGTCGAGCTGGTGGACATCACGCCGGAGGCGTTGCGGCGCAGGCTGTCCCACGGGAACGTGTACGCGGCGGAGAAGGTCGACGCGGCGTTGAGTAACTACTTCCGGCGCGGAAACCTCACCGCGCTGCGGGAACTGGCGCTGCTCTGGGTCGCCGACCAGGTGGACGCCGCGCTCGCGAAGTATCGCGCGGAGAACGCGATCACCGATACCTGGGAGGCCAGGGAACGAGTGGTTGTCGCGGTCACCGGCGGTCCGGAGTCCGACACCCTGATCCGCAGGGCCAGCCGGATCGCGTCGAAGGCCAGCGCCGAACTGATGGTCGTGCACGTGGTCCGCGGTGACGGACTGGCCGGGGTGTCGGCGGCGGAGATGGGGAAGGTACGCCGGCTCGCCGCGAGCATCGGTGCCACCCTGCACAGCGTCGTCGGCGACGACGTCCCCGCCACCCTGCTCGACTTCGCCCGCTCCGCGAACGCGACGCAGCTGGTGCTCGGCACCTCGCGTCGGTCCCGGTGGGCGCGGATCGTCGACGAGGGCATCGGCGCCACCGTCGTCCAACGGTCCGGCGGGATCGACGTGCACATGGTCACCCACGGCGAGACAACGCCGTCCCGCCGCTGGCTGGCGGGGGGCTCCCGACCGCGCCGCGCGGTGTCGTGGATCGCGGCGCTGCTCGTCCCGTCGGCCGCGGCCTTGCTGATGTGGGCGGTGAACACCCGATTCGAGGTCGGTGGCGAGAGCGCACTGTTCTTCATCGTGGTGCTCGTCGTCGCGCTGCTCGGCGGTGTCGCGCCGGCGGTGCTGTCGGCGTTGATCTCCGGGTTGCTGCTGAATTACTTCTTCACGCCACCGCTGCGCAGCTTCACGATCGCCGAACCCGACAACTTCATCACCACCGTGGTGCTGCTGGTCGTCGCGGTCGCGGTCGCGGTGCTCGTCGACGAGGCCGCGAAGCGGGCTCGCGAGGCGCGCCGGGCGTCGCAGGAGGCGGAACTGCTTGCGCTGTTCGCCGGCTCCGTCCTCCGCGGCGCCGACCTGCCCGCGCTGCTGGGGAAGGTGCGGGAAACCTACGGGCAGCGGGCGGTCGCCGTCCTGCACCGCACGAGCGGCGTCGTCAGCGCGGTCGGGGACGAGCCGCCCTGCGGGATTGAGGACGCGGACACCGTCTGCGAGGTCGACGAGTACGCGTTGGTGCTCCGCGGCGCCGAGGTCGCCGCCAGGGACCGGCGGGTGCTCACCGCAGTCGCGAATCAGGCGGTCGGGCTGATCCGGCAGGAACAGTTGGCCGCCGAGGCCAGTGCGGCACGGGCGCTGGCCGAGGCCGATCGGTTGCGCAGGGCACTGCTCGCTGCGGTGAGCCACGACCTGCGCACCCCGCTGGCCGCGGTGAAGGCCGCGGTGTCGAGCCTGCGCAGCGACGACGTCGAGTTCTCGCCCGAGGACACCGCGGAACTGCTTGCCACGGTGGAGGAGTCGACCGATCAGCTGACCAACCTCGTCGGCAACCTGCTCGACTCGTCGCGGCTCGCGGCCGGGGTGGTGCGCCCGGCGCTGCGCCCGGTGTACCTCGACGAGGTGGTGCACCGCGCGCTCGTCGGCGTCGGGGTCGGCACCGCCGTCGGATCCGCACGGACGGTGGGGGACCGGGTGCGGGTCGAGGTCGGCGCGCATGCCGTCATGGCGGACGGCGGCCTGCTGGAACGGGTGGTGGCGAACCTGGTGGACAACGCGTTGCGGTACGCGCCGGACACGGTGGTGCGGATCGGCGCCGCCGCGGTCGCGGACCGGGTGCTGATCACGGTGGCGGACAACGGGCCCGGGATCGCCCGCGGGTCGGAGGAGCAGATGTTCGACTCCTTCCAGCGACTCGGCGATCGGGACACCACCACCGGGGTCGGGCTCGGATTGTCGGTGGTGCGCGGCTTCGTCGACGCGATGGGCGGCAGCGTCACTGCCACCGACACCCCGGGCGGCGGACTGACGATGGTGGTGGATCTTGCGGGAATCGGGAAGGCTGACTGAGTGACACGGATATTGGTGATCGACGACGAACCGCAGATCCTGCGTGCGTTGCGGATCAACCTGAGTGTGCGCGGCTACGAGGTGACCACGGCCGCCAACGGGGCGGCGGCGCTGCGGGCGGCCGCCGAACGGCACCCGGAGGTGATCGTCCTCGACCTGGGCCTGCCGGACATGGACGGCATCGAGGTGCTCGCCGGGCTGCGCGGGTGGACCACCGTTCCGGTGATCGTGCTGTCCGCGCGGACCGATTCGTCGGACAAGGTGGCCGCGCTCGACGCGGGCGCCGACGACTACGTCACCAAGCCGTTTGGCATGGACGAGTTCCTGGCCCGGCTGCGTGCGGCGGTCCGGCGCGGTACCGCGGCCGCGGACGTCGGCGTCCCGGTCGTCGTCACCGACTCGTTCACGGTGGACCTGGCCGCGAAGAAGGTGACCAAGGGGGACCGGGAGGTCCACTTGACGCCGACCGAGTGGGGCATGCTTGAGATGCTGGTGCGCAACAAGGGCAAGCTCGTCGGGCAGAAGGAACTGCTGCGCGAGGTGTGGGGCCCGGCGTATGCGACCGAAACGCACTACCTGCGCGTGTATCTCGCGCAACTTCGCCGCAAACTCGAGGACGACCCGTCCACTCCCCGCCATCTGATCACCGAACCGGGGATGGGCTATCGGTTCCAGGAATGAGGGGACGGGTCCGCGTCCGGGCCAGGGACGGCAATGGCAGGATTGGGCCATGACCGACCAGAGCCCCGAGACCGCCCCCGCCGCGACCGACTTGTGGGTCGAGCGCACCGGCACCCGCCGCTACACCGGCCGCAGCTCACGTGGCGCGGAGGTGCTGATCGGCTCCGAGTCGGTCGAGGGCGTGTTCACGCCGGGCGAGCTGCTGAAGATCGCGCTCGCGGCGTGCAGCGGGATGAGCTCCGATCTGCCGCTCTCGCGCAGGCTCGGCGACAACTACGACGCCACGGTGCGGGTTTCCGGCGCCGCCGACCGGGAGAACGAGGTGTACCCGGTGCTCGAGGAGGTGCTCGAGCTCGATCTCAGCGAACTCGACGCGGAGGCCCAGCAGCGGCTGATCACCGTCGTCGAGAAGTCGATCGACAAGGTCTGCACGGTCGGTCGCACGCTGAAAAGCGGCACCGTCGTTCGGCTTTCGATTGAAACCGATTCGTGATCTGATGGGCGCCATGACTCTGTCCCGCGTTGCGATGGTCGGCGCGGTGGTCGCCGGCGTGGTCGCCGGTGCACCACTGGCCGCCGCACAGCCCGCCCCGGTCACGCCGACCCCGGTCACGCCGTCGCCCACTCCGACGCCGTCGTCCGCACCGACGAGCACGCTGCCGATCCCGCAGGTGCAGCTGCCCGAGCTGGAGGTGGAACTCCCCGCCCTGCCGCCGCTTCCGTCGTTGCCCGCGCTGCCGCAGCTGCCCGGTGCGCCTGCCGCGACCACCACCGCCGCGGCCCCGACAACGACCACGGCGCCGCAGTCGACGGCCGTGCCCGCGCCCGCTGTCGCGTCCACCCCCGCCGCCCCCGCCGCGGCACCCGCCTGCACGCCGTGGACGGTCGACACCGTCGCGAGCGGATTCGGGGTCCTGGAGAACCTGGCGTTCGACGGGGGACGGATGCTGCTGTCGGAGAGCCCGGCCCTCGGCGAGGGCGCGATCCGCACGCTGACGCCCAAGGGCGACAAGGGCACGCTGGTGTCCGGCGTCGCGTCGCCCGGCGGACTCGTCGTCGACGGCGATCGGGTGGTGTTCACCACCGGCAACAACGTGATGGCCGGCCTCTACAACGGAACCAACGGCACCGTCGAGTCGGTGAGCCTGGACGGCGCGGACCGCACCACCCTCGCCGAGGGGCTGACGATGCCGAACGGCCTCGCCATACTGGCCGACGGCGACCTCCTCGTCACCCAGGCCCTCGGCAACGACCCGGGCCTGATCCGGATCCCGGAGGGGGAGACGGACGCCGAACGGGTCCGCACGGACGTCGGCTCCGCGAACGGCCTCGCCACGGCCGGTTCACGGGTATATGTCGGCAACACCTTCGACAAGCGCACCGAGATCCACGTCCTCGACGCCGCGGACCTGACCGGTGACGCCACCACGTTCACCCTGCCGGGGAACGGCCACACCAACGCGGGTGACGACCTGACCGTCGACTCCGACGGCCGGATCTACATGGCGCTGGGTGGCGCTGGCACGGTGGTGCGTCTCGACCCCGCGACCGGGGACACCTGCGAGCTCGCGTCCGGGTTGCCGCTCACCTCGTCCGTCCGGTTCGGCGAGGGCGAGGGCTGGGACGCGACGTCGCTGTACACCACCGGTTTCGACGGCACCGTGCACCGTCTCACGCCGGCACCCTGAGAGTGGACGGCGTGGACGCGCAGCGGGTCCGGCTGACGGCCTGGGTGCACGGCACCGTGCAGGGTGTCGGCTTCCGGTGGTGGACCCGCTCGCGTGCACTCGAACTGGGCCTGGTCGGGCACGCGACCAACCGCCCCGACGGCCGGGTCCTGGTGATCGCCGAGGGCTCGCGGCGGGACTGCGAGCGGCTGCTGGACCTGCTGACCTCGGGCTCGACGCCCGGCGTCGTCGACCTGGTCGTCGAGAGCTGGTCGGACGCGGCCGGGAACCTGGTCGGATTCGTCGAGCGCTGACCCGGCCGTCCGCTGCGGCGGCGGTCGGGGGTGCCGCGCGGGCCGCGGGGCCCGGTGGCCTAGGGTCGGCTGCGGACACCGACACACGAGGGGGAGGGGTCGATGGGACCCGACGAGCAGGACCCGCGCACCGGCGCCGGTGACGACGGCGAGGCCCGGCCCGCTGCGGGACGCATCCGCCGTCAGGACCCGGGAACGACCACGCCGCGCCCGCCGACCGTCGGCGAGGCCCGCGCCCGCGACAAGGCCCGCCGCGCCCGCGAGGAGCAGGACAGGTTGGCCGCCGAGCAGGCGGAGAAGGACGAAGCGAAGCGTCGGACCCGGCGCAAGGCGATGATCGGCGGCGTCGCCGTCGTCGGCATCGTCGGGTTGGTCGCGCTCGGCTACTCGGTGCTCTCATCGGACGAGGTCGAGGCCACCTGCATCGACCCCGACACCGAGGTCGTCGTCGACGAGTCCTACTGCACCACGGGCACACCCGGCTCCGGTTCGTCGGCGGGGATGTTCATCTACGCCGGGTCGACCTACCGCTACTACTACGGCGGGAAGAGCGGACCGGTCGGCACCAAGGTGTCCGGCGGCACCGTCGTCACCCCGAAGGGAACCACCATCAAGACCAAGTCCGGCACCACGGTCCAGCGCGGCGGGTTCGGGAGCAAGAGCTCCGGAAGCGTCGGCACCTGATGCGCCGCGTCCGCAGCACCCCGCGGCCGGGCTGGCGGGAAACCGTCGCCGCGCAGGGCATGGTGTTCGGCACGCCCGCCCGGATGGCGGACGGCACCGACCGGCCCTACTGGGACGAATCCGTGCACTACGAGTTCGACATGGACGAGATCCTCGCGCTGGAGGCGGACGTCGAACTGCTGCACTCGATGTGCCTGAAGGCCGTCGACCACGTCATCCTCACCGAGCGGTACCGCGACTTCGGGCTGCCGGAGTGGACGTGGGAACCGATCGCTGAATCCTGGCGCCGCGGCGACCCGCACGTGTACGGCCGTTTCGACCTCCGGTACGACGCGCGGCGCCCGGCGAAGCTGCTCGAGTACAACGCGGACACCCCGACGACGCTGTTGGAGGCGTCGATCCTGCAGTGGCACTGGCTGACCGACACCCACCCCGGCGACGATCAGTGGAACTCCCTGCACGAGAAGCTGGTTGCGCGCTGGGCCGAGATCCGTTCCCAGCTTCCCAGTGCCGAACTGCATCTCGCGTGGTCGAGCGCCGACCTCAGCGGCGAGGACAATGTCACCGTCGCCTACATGCAGGAATGCGCCGCCGAGGCGGGGCTGGACACCGTCGCCCTCGCGATCGAGGAGGTCGGCTTCGACGCCGACCTGCACCGGTTCGTCGACCTCGAGGAGGCGCCGATCTCCAGCCTGTTCAAGCTGTATCCGTGGGAGTGGATCCTCGACGACGAGTTCGGAAGGCGCGCACTCGAACTCCTGCCGGAGACGCTGTGGGTGGAGCCGCTGTGGAAGGCGATCCTGAGCAACAAGGCGATCCTCGCCGTGCTGTGGGAGATGTACCCCGGGCACCCGAACCTGCTGCCCGCCTACCTCGACGACCCGCACGAGCTGACCGAGTACGTGCGCAAGCCGAAGCTCGGCCGCGAGGGTGCCAACGTGTCGATCGTCGGTGCGGGCATGGACACCGCGACCGGCGGCATCTACGGGGAGGAGGGGTTCGTGTATCAGTTGCTCGACCCGCTCCCCGCATTCGACGGGATGCGGCCCGCGCTCGGCGCGTGGATCGTCGGTGACGAGGCGGCCGGGCTCGGCATCCGGGAGACCGCGGGCCTGGTCACCGATGACGGCGCCGCCTTCGTGCCGCACCGCATCCCGCAGCCCTGACCCAGGAAGTACCTCACCCACCCGATGAACGGAGTACCTCGATGACCACTGCGGTGGTAGCCCTCGGCAGCGACTACTGGTCCACCCTCGGCCGCGGGGTGTCCGCGATCGTGCTGTACGCGATCCTCGGCCTCGCCCTGATGGTGCTCGGCTTCTTCGCGATCGACTGGACCACCCCAGGCAAGCTCCGCGACCTGGTGCGGGCGGGCAGGCCGAACGCGGCGGTCGTGACCGCGTCCGGGATGGTGAGCATGGCGCTCATCATCGTGCTCGCGATCTACGCCTCGTCCGGCAAGCTCGTCGAGGGCCTGATCTACAGCGCCGTGTTCGGGCTCGTCGGCATCGCCGCCCAGGTCATCTCGGTTCGCCTTGTTGAACTCGTCACCGCCATCGACATCGGTGAGGTGCTCGACCGGGAGCGGTTCACACCGGAGGTCCTCGTCGTCGCCGCCGCCCACGTGGCGCTCGGCCTGATCGTGGCGTTCGCCATTCTCTGACCCCGCCGCCCTGCAGTGAACGGGGGTTCATGTGTCAAGTCCGGACGCCGGATGACACATGAACCCCCGTTCAACGTTTCGGGGAGTTGGGGAGTCCGCGGTCGATGGTGTCGCCGTCGAAGAACGCGGGCTCGCGGCGCCGGCACCACCACATCAGTGGCAGGCCGATCGCCATCGAACCGACCCCGATCAGGAACACCCCGCCGACCTGCCAGTGCGGCGCGAACGGCAGCGTCCAGTACGTCTCGCCGTAGTCCGCGGCAAACGAGGTCACGGCCGTCCACGCCGCGGCGAACACCAGCATCGCCCCGCCCGCCAGCGGAAGGAGCACCCGCATCCACCGCTCGCGGCCACCGGCCCGCAGGTCGGCGCGGTACAACCAGGCGCAGGCCAGGCCCGTCATCCCGTAGTAGAAGCCGACCGCGATACCGATCGCGGCGACGGAGTCGTAGATCAGGTCGCCCGCGGCGAGGAAGTTGAATACCACGTAGAGGACGGCGGACACCCCGCCCATCGCGAGGGTCGACACCGTCGGGGTCCGGAACCGCGGGTGCACGGTCGCGAAGTTCGCGGGCAGCGCCCTGAACACGCCCATCGCCAGGGTGGTCCGCGCGGTCGGCAGGATCGTCGTCTGCGTCGAGGCGACCGCCGAGGTGAGGATCATCAGCAGCAGCACGTGCACGGCGAACACCCCGAGCGGTCCGTCCCCGAACACCGCGGTGCCGAGCGCGGCGAAGAAGTCGTCGAAGTGGTCGGGGTTGGCGAGTCCGGTGCCCTCGGCCGACACGCCAGCAAAGGACTGCGCGGCGATCGTCACCAGCACGTACAGCGCGACTAGGACGATCGTGGAGATGACCGCGGACCGGCCGGGGGTGCGCCGGGAGTCCACGGTCTCCTCGTTGACCGAGACCACCGAGTCCCAGCCCCAGTAGATGAACACCATCAGCAGGATTGCGTTGACGAAGGTGGAGAACGAGCCGATCTCGAACGGGTTGAACCAGCTCCACTGCGGTGTCATCGAGGCCTCCCCGGCGCGGCCGATCCAGACCCGGACCAGGGCCACCGCCGCGAACACGACGAGCGCGACGAACTCGACCGTCAGCAGCACCGACTGGATCCGGGCGGACAGTTCGATCCCGCGGAAGCACAGCCACGTCATCGCGAGCATGAACGCGACACCCAGGACCAGCACCGCGACGTGGGTCGGGTCGTGTCCGATGCCGTCCGCGCCGAACAGCAGGAACGTGTACTGGCCCGCCACCTGCGCCATGCTCGCCATCACCAGGACATCAGCGACGACGATGGCCCAGCCTGCCATCCAGCCCCAGGCCGGCCCGAACGCCCGGGTCGCCCACACGAACGTGGTGCCGCAGTCGGGGTCGGCGCGGTTGAGTTGCTGATACCCGAACGCCGCGAACAGGATCGGAACGAACGCCAGCAGCGCGACGATCGGCGCCTGCAACCCGACCGCAGCGACCACCAGCCCCAGGGTCGCGGCGATGCTGTAGGCGGGTCCCGCCGACGCGACCCCGATCGCCACACTCGAGGCGAGGGTCAACGCCCCCGCCCGCAACCCCTTCTCGGGGACGTCCACGTCGCCACGCATTGCGGCCTGCGCCGCACCATCGATCACTGGCGGCAGCCTAGGGCACGGGTGCGGACCGCGGACCCGGTGCCCCCGCCCGGCTCGGCTGGCGCCGGGGCCGTCGACGATGGAGGCTGGGACGGTCCGCCGGTCGCCGGCCCCGGGTCGGCCCGCTGTCGATGCAACCCCCCAAGGAGCAGCGATGAGCACGATCACCACCAACCAGCCGCTCGGCACCCCCACCTGGATCGATCTTGGAATCCCCGACCTGGATCGCGCGATGTCGTTCTACGGCGCGGTCCTCGGCTGGGAGTTCGACGTCGGCCCCGAGGAGTACGGCCGGTACACGATGTGCCTGGTCGGGGGGAAGAAGGTCGCGGCGATGATGCCGAACCCGGATCCAGCCGCGTCGGACTTCTGGTGGAGCGTGTATCTGGCGACGGACGACCTCGACACCACCGTCGCGCGCTGCCGGGACCACGGCGGCGAGCTGCTGGTGGACCCGATGGACGTGATGGACCAGGGGCGGATGGCGATCGTCCGCGACCCGTCCGGCGCGCAGGTCGGGCTGTGGCAGGGGCGGGCGCACGTCGGCTGCGAACTGGTGAACGAGGCGGGCGCACTGCTGCGCAACGACCTGGTGACCCCCGACCCCGGCGCCGCCCGCGACTTCTACGCCGCGGTGTTCGACTTCACCCTGGACGGGAACGAGGACATGCCGGACATGGACTTCACCTTCCTGCGCAGGCCCGACGGACACGAGATCGGCGGCATCGCCGGCGACCCGAGCGCCGCCACCTCGGCGTGGGGCACGCTGTTCCAGGTCGACGACGCGGACGCGGCGGTCGCGGCGGCGCGGGCCTGCGGTGGGACCGCGGAGGACGCCGCGGACATGATCTACGGCCGGATCGCCGAGATCACCGACCCGTTCGGCGCCCGATTCACCGTCGGTTGCCCGCACGGGTAGCCCGCGGTCCTGGCGCGGGGTGGCGGAATCGGTCGGTGTGGTGCCGTAATCTCATCGGCTGTGCATCTCAAGAGTCTGACGCTGAAAGGATTCAAGTCCTTCGCCTCCGCGACGACTCTGCGTTTCGAGCCGGGCATCACCTGCGTCGTCGGACCGAACGGGTCCGGCAAGTCGAACATTCTCGACGCGTTGACCTGGGTGATGGGCGAGCAGGGCGCCAAGGCGTTGCGCGGCGGCAAGATGGAGGACGTCATCTTCGCCGGCACCAGCGGCCGGGCCGCGCTCGGCCGTGCCGAGGTGACCTTGACGATCGACAACAGCGACGGCGCCCTCCCGATCGAGTACTCGGAGGTGTCCGTCACCCGGCGGATGTTCCGCGACGGCGCGGGCGAGTACGAGATCAACGGCACCTCCTGCCGGTTGATGGACGTGCAGGAACTGTTGTCCGATTCCGGAATCGGCAGGGAGATGCACGTCATCGTCGGGCAGGGCCGCCTCGCGGCGATCCTGGAGTCCCGGCCCGAGGACCGCCGCGCGTTCATCGAGGAGGCCGCGGGCGTCCTCAAGCACCGCAAACGCAAGGAAAAGGCGGTCCGCAAGCTCGACTCGATGCAGGCCAACCTGGCCCGGCTGACCGACCTGACCACCGAACTGCGGCGCCAGCTCAAACCGCTCGGCAGGCAGGCCGAGGTGGCACGCCGCGCGCAGACCGTGCAGGCCGACCTGCGCGACGCCCGGCTCCGGCTCGCGGCCGACGATCTGGTGACCCGGCGCACCGAGCTGGCCTCGCAGTCCGAGAACGAGGCCATCGCCAGGGCCCAACAGGAGCACGTGCAGGGCGACCTGGAGGAGGCGAGCACCGAACTCGGCGCCCACGAGCAGGCCCTTGCCCGGCTCACCCCCGGCGCGGAGGCCGCCGCGCAGACCTGGTTCCAGCTGTCCGCGCTCGCCGAGCGGGTCGGCGCCACCGTCCGGATCGCGACCGAACGGGCCCGGCACCTCGACGAGGATCCGGTGGCGCATCGGGGCCAGGACCCCGATCAGCTGGACGAGCAGGCCGAGCGGGTCGCCGCCGAGGAGCTGGAACTGCAGGAGGCCGTGGAGATCGCGCGCGCCACCCTCGACGCCGCGCAGGACACCCTCGCCGAGTACGAGGAGGCGGCGGCCGATGCCGAACGCGCCCACATGGCGGCGGTGCGTGCGGTCGCCGACCGGCGTGAGGGCCTGGCCCGGCTGACCGGCCAGGTGGACACGCTGCGCACCCGCGCCGACTCGGTGGACGCCGAGGTGGCCCGCCTGACACTCGCGATCGACGACGCCCGCGCCCGCGGGGACGCCGCACAGGCGGAGTTCGAGTCCGTGCAGGAGCGGGTCGACGAACTCGACGCGGGCGAACTCGGGCTGGACTCGCACCACGAGCGGTCCGTCGCGGCGCTCGAGTCGGCGACGGCGCGGGTCACCGAACTGCAGGACGCCGAGCGCGCCTCGGGTCAGGAGGTCGCGTCGCTGCGCGCCCGGATCGAGGCGCTCGCGATCGGCCTGCAGCAGAAGGACGGCGCAGCGTGGCTGCTCGAGAACCGGTCCGGCGACGGCCTCATCGGTCCGCTGGCCGGGCAGCTGCGGATCGCCGCGGGCTACGAGGCGGCGATCGCCGCGGCGCTCGGTCCGGCGGCCGACGCGGTGGCCGCCGAATCCCTCGACGCGGCGCACGCGGCCGTCGACGCACTCGAGCGGGCCGACGGCGGTCGGGCAGCCCTCGTCGTCACGCACACCCCGGCGCCCGGCGGCGACCCGACCCCGCCGTCTGCCGCCCGAGCCGCGCTCGACCTGGTCGAGCACCCGGCGTCGCTGCGCGGCGCGCTCACCGCGCTGCTCGGAGCGGTGCTGGTCGTCGACGACATCGCGACGGCTACGGATGTCGTTGCCGCGCACCCGCGGTGGCGGGCGGTCACTCGGACCGGCGACCTCGTCGGTGCGGGCTGGGTGATCGGCGGATCGGACCGCAGGCCGTCGACCCTTGAGGTGCAGTCGGCCATTGACGCCTCGACGGCGTCGCTCGCCGATGCCGAGCGGCGATCCGAGGAACTGACCGCCGCGCTGGCCGGCGCCCGCGCAGAGCACGGGGATCGCGCCGAGACCGCCGAGCATGCCCTCGCCGCGCTGCACGAATCCGATGCGGCGATGTCCGCGATCTACGAGCAGCTCGGCCGCCTCGGGCAGGTGGCCCGCGCCGCGCACGCCGAGTCGGATCGGCTCGCCGCGCAGCGTGCCGCAGCCGAATCCGGTCGGGAGGACGCGATCGCGTCCCTGCGGGACCTCGAGGAGCGGTTGACGCTCGCCCAGCAGGAGCAGTCCGGCGGGCCGGGCGCCAACACCGTGATCGACAGCAGCGAACGGGAGGCGGCGTCCGCGGCGCTTGCGGAGGTGCGGGCGGTGGAGGTCGAGTCCCGCCTGTCCCTGCGGACCGCGGAGGAACGAGCGGAATCCGTTCGCGGCAAGGCGGATTCGCTGCGTCGCGCGGCCAGGGCCGAACGGGAGGCGCGGGCGCGCGCCGAACGGGCGATGTCGGCACGGAAGAACGCCGCCGCCGTCGCCGCTGCCGTCGCCGCATCCGGTGTGAAGGTCGCCGCGCATCTCGACACCGTCGTCGCCGCCGCCCTTGCCCATCGCGACGACCTGACCCGTCAACGGGTCGAGCGCGCCACGCAGGTCGAGGCGGTCAAGGAACGGGTCCGGCAGTTGACCGCGCAGCTGACCGCGCTCACCGATGCCGTGCACCGGGACGAGGTGGCCCGCGCGCAGGCCGCGACCCGCATCGAACAGCTCGAGGCCGCGATCTCCGAACAGCACGCCATCGGCCTCGACGACCTGGTCGCCGAGTACGGTCCCGACGTGCCGCTGCCGCCGTCCGAGCTCGAGATCGCCGAGTACGAGCAGGCGAAGGAGCGGGGCGAGCAGGTGGTCGCGCCGACGCCGATGGCCTACGACCGCGCCACTCAGGAACGGCGGGCCAAGCGCGCCGAGAAGGACCTCGCCACCCTCGGTCGAGTGAACCCGCTCGCGCTCGAGGAGTTCGCCGCGCTCGAGGAGCGGTACAACTTCCTGTCCACACAGCTCGAGGACGTCAAGACGGCCCGCAAGGACCTGCTCGGTGTCGTCGCCGACGTCGACGCCCGCATCCTGCAGGTGTTCACCGACGCCTGGGTGGACGTCGAGCGCGAGTTCGTGCAGGTGTTCGGGACGCTGTTCCCCGGCGGGGAGGGCCGTCTACTGCTCACCGACCCGGGCGACATGCTTACTACCGGCATCGAGGTCGAGGCCCGTCCCCCCGGCAAGAAGGTCAAGCGCCTGTCCCTGCTCTCGGGTGGCGAGAAGTCCCTGACCGCGGTCGCGATGCTGGTCGCGATCTTCCGGGCCCGGCCGTCGCCGTTCTACGTGATGGACGAGGTGGAGGCGGCGCTCGACGACACCAACCTGCGGAGGCTGATCAGCCTGTTCGAGCAGCTGCGGGAGAAGTCGCAGCTGATCGTCATCACGCACCAGAAGCCGACGATGGAGATCGCCGACGCGCTCTACGGTGTCAGCATGCGCGGCGACGGCATCACGCAGGTGATTTCGCAGCGGCTGCGCGGCCAGAATGTCGCCGAACCCGCCCCGGTCGCCGACTAGCCACCGCCCCCCTTCCTGACCGAATGTGGGATTCGGTCACTTCAAGTGACCGAATCCCACATTCGGTCAGGGGGAGGCGCGCAGGAAGGTCCCGGTTCGCCGGACGCCGAGGACGGGTGTCGGGACCCCGTCGCAGACGACGCATTCGCCGCCGACGAACACCGCGGACACCGCATCCTCGTTCCGGTTCACCATGCGCGACAGTCCGTCGTACTCCGGCACCGGGCACTCGGCGTATGCGTCGAGCGTGGCATCGAGGTGCGCGGGGTCGATCACCACCACGTCGGCCCGGTCACCGATCCGCAGGTGCCCGGCATCGAGCCGATACCAGTCGGCGAGCTCCCCGGTCAGGCGGTGCACCGCCCGTTCCACCGACATGAACGGTGTTCCCGCCCGCTCGGCGTCCTGAACGCGGCGCAGCAACCGCAGTCCGAAGTTGTAGAAGGCCATGTTCCGCAGGTGCGCGCCCGCGTCGGAGAAGCCCAGCTGGATGCCGGGGTCGGCGGCGAACCGGTCGAGCACCGCCGGGCGGTGGTTCGAGATCGTGGTACGCCACCGCACCTTGGTGCCGTGCTCGACGACCAGATCGAGGAACGCGTCGACGGGGTGCACCCCGCCCCGGTCGACCCCGACCTGCCCGAAGGTCTTGCCGATCACCGAAGTGTCCGGGCATTCGACGATCTCGGCGTCGAAGAAGTCCCGGTGCCAGACCCGCGGCCCGTACTTTTTGTCGTAGTCCGCGCGGAAACGTCGCCGGTAGTCCACGTCGGCGAGCAGCGCCCGCCGCTCCTCGATCTGGTTCGACAGGTGCAATGCCTCGGCGCCGGAGCCGAACTCCTCGAACACCGGCAGATCGATGCCGTCCGCGTACACCTCGAACGGCACAGGAAGATGCTGCCAGCGGAAGTCGCCGCCCAGCGCGTTGATCGCCTTCGCCATCGCCGGGAAGAGGTGCGCCGCAGCCGGTGTCGCCTTGACGTCGGCGGCGGAGAGCAGGCTCACCTTCAGCGGACGCCGGAACAGGCCAACGCTGCTCAGCGCCAACGCGACCATCGACTGCGGACGGGCCACGTCGGGGCCCGCCTGCAACGCCCGACCCCGGCGTCGCAGGATTGCGCCGAGCCTGCGGCGCTCCTTCCGCGTCGCATAGGTCGAGGGCAGTGTCCGGGACCGGCAGAGGTCACCGTCTAGCTTGTCGAACAGCAGTTCCTGTGTGGACAGGCCGACGAAGCCCGCGTCGAGCGCCTCCTCCAGCATGGCCGCCATCGCGTCGAGCTCGGCCTGCGTCGGCGCGACCTCCTTGCGGGTCGCCCGGTCCAGTCCCATCCGCGCGGAACGAATGTCCGAATGCCCAAGGAAGGAAGACACGTTCGGGCCCAACGGCAGCGCCTCGATCGCCTCGATGTACTCGTGCGCCGAGGTCCACGTCTTGGATTGGGTGAGCGTGTCGACGACGTGCCTGCGCGGGATGGCCTCGACCCGGCCAAACAGGTCGCCCGCATCGGAGGGGTCCGCGTGGACGGCGGACAGCGAACAGGAACCGAGGAAGACCGAGGTGACGCCGTGCCGCACCGATTCGGGCAGTCCCGGGCTCAGGAGGACCTCGACGTCGTAGTGCGTGTGAATGTCGAGCATGCCCGGCATGACCCACTTGCCGGAGGCGTCGAGCACCTGCGGGCACCCGGTTTCGTCGAGCGGGTCGATCGAGACGACCGCGACCCGCCCGCCGCGGATGCCGAGGTTCCGGATCGCGGACGTGGCGCCGGTGCCGTCGAACCAGCGGCCGTTCCTGATGATGACGTCGAAGCGCGTCCCGTCGCGGGGATCGCCGGGCACTGGTCGGTTCGTCACAGCTGCACCCTCGTTCGCATTGTCTTGCCGGTCGCGTTGCGCGGCAGCGGCGTCGTGGTGATCCGCCACCGGGTCGGCACCTTGAAGTACGCGAGCCGGTCGGCGGCATAGGCGCGCAACGCCTCCGCCGACACGTCATCGCCCGGTCGCGTCACCACCACCGCGGCAACCTCCTCCCCGAGGTCCGGGTGGTCGACGCCGATCACCACGCACTCCGCGACGGCCGGATGCTCGTCGAGGCACTGCTCGACCTCGACGGGATAGACGTTCTCCCCGCCCCGCAGGATCAGGTCGGATCGGCGTCCGGTGAGCCGGATCATCCCGCCGTCCAAGACGCCGACGTCGCCGGTGTGCAGCCACCGGTCGTCGGTGATGGCCGCCGCGGTCGCCGCGTCGTCCTCCCAGTAGCCCAGCATCACGTACGGGCTCCGCACGCAGATCTCGCCCTCGGTGCCGTCCGGCACTGGGTCGCCGAACGGGTCGCGGACCTCGACCGCGACACCGATGATCGGGCGGCCCAGGGTGCCGGGGAAGGTGTCCAGGTCCATCGGCGTCGCGACGGACACCGCGGTGCAGCATTCGGTGAGCCCGTAGCTGTCGACCAGCGCATTCCGCGCGAATGGCAGCGTTTCCCGCAGCCGCTCCTGGAAGGTCGGGGACGACGGAGCCGACGCCAGCGCGAACGCGGTCAGCGACGACAGGTCGTACCGGTTCAGGCCGGGGTGGTCGAGGAGACGATTCGCCATCGTCGGCACCGCACCCCAGTTGGTGACCCGTTCCCGTTCGATCAGCCGAAGCACCCGGTCCACATCGAAGGAACCCTCGTGGATCACCACGGCGCTGCCCGTCGCGAGCCGCGGCACGATCAGATTGTGCAGGCTGGCGATGTGGAACAGGGGAGAGGTGAGCAGGTAGCGCAGATCGCTCGGCCCGTCGGAGGCCGGGGTGCCCGCGAACGCCGCGGTGAGGGCGTCGCTGTAGCGGTGGTAGTCGATGACGGCCACCAGGTTTCGCTGCGAATGCACCGCACCCTTCGGACGTCCGCTGGTGCCGCTGGTGTACAGAATCGCCGCCGGGTCGTCCTCGTCGACCTCGGTGCGCGGCAGCTCGGCGCCGGCGAACTCCTCCACCAGCCGGGGCAGGTCCGCTTCCATCGTGAGCACCGGCGTGTCCACGGCGAGGCCCTCGAGCCGCGTGGCGCGCGGTCCGTCGACGATCAGCACTGACGGGCGCGTGTGCCCGATCCCGTAGTCGATCTCGCGCGGCGCCCACCAGGCGTTGAATCCGACGGCGATCGCGCCGAGCGACTGGGTGGCCCAGAACGTCAGCACCCACTCGGGCGTGTTGGCGGCGAGGATCGCGACGCGATCGCCCGGTCCGACGCCGTACCGGTCGCGCAGTGCCGTCGCGAGCGCGGCAACGGCGGCGCCGTGCTCCGCGTAGGACATCCGGCGGTCCTCGGTGACCAGGTAGTCGCGGTCGCCGTACTCGAGGGACGCGGCGAGGACGTCGCCGAGGGACCGGTTCCGGCCAACCATCACCGGCATCGCGGCGCCGAGGACGTCCTCGACGCCGAGCTCGAACCGGCCACCGGGCCCGGTGAGCGCGGCGATCACGGAGGCGATCTGCGCCAGGGGATCATCGGCCTTCGTCACGTGTCTTCCTTGTCGTTCGGGGGTCAGGGGACGAGGACCGCGCGGCCCCGGATGTGGCCCGCTTCGAGGCGGTCGAAGGCGTTGCGGGCGTCGCGCAGGTCGAACCGCTCCACCGCGACGACGAGCCGCCCGGTCTGCGCAAGGGTGATCGCGTCAACGAGGTCACCTCGGGTGCCGCCGTACGACTTGCGCACCGACGCACCCCACGGCCAGCCGGGGCCGCCAGCGGCGTCGGCCGTCACCCCGGGGACGCCGCCGCCGAGCCCGATCATCCGGTACGCCCCGTTCGGTGCCACCGACTCGACCGCCATGCGTGCGGTGGCGTCGATGCCGACGAAGTCGAACACCGCGTCCGCGCCGCGACCACCGGTGAGGTCGAGGATCCGGCGGGCGGTGTCCGGGCCGGATTCGAAGGTGACCTCGGCGCCGCAGTGGGCCGCGAGCGCGAGCCGGTCGTCGCCGACGTCGACCGCAACGACCCGGGTCGCGCTGGTCGCGCGAAGGATCTGGACGGCGACGTGCCCGAGGCCGCCGACGCCGATCACCACGGCGGTGGAGCCGGGGCCGAGGTGGTCGCGGGCGCCGCGGATCGCGTGACAGCTGGTCAGTGCGGCGTCGGCGATCGGGGCGGCCTGCAGGAAGTCGAGGTCGCCGATCGGGACGAACGACCGCGCGGGCACCCGGACATAGTCGGCCATCCCCCCGTCCGGGCCGAGGCCGGGACACGGCGGCATCGCGGTGCGGCCCGCCGCCAGGCAGACGTTCTCGTTGCCGGTCAGGCATTCCCGGCACACCCCACACGACCAGCACAGGTAGATCACGCCGCGCTCACCGATGCTGCGGCCGTCGACCGCGTCGCCGACCGCCTCGATCGTGCCCGCGATCTCGTGCCCGAGGGTCAGCGGCTCCTCCCGCATCTTCACCGGGAAGTGCAGCAGGTGCAGGTCGGAGTGGCAGAGGCCCGCCGCGCCGACCCGGATCAGCAGATCGGACGGACCGAGCTCGGGGACCGGGACGTCCCGGACCTCGATCACACCGGGGCCGGTCAGTTGCAGCGCGCGCATCGAGCCGTCGCCGTCCTGTGCGGCCACCGGGGCGGGTGTGCGGGACTCATGGGCGTACTCCTGTGGGTGCGGGGTGCCCGGATTCCGGTGTTTGACCGGAATCGGGCTCGACTCGACCCCAGCAAGCGGCAACGCCCGTGTGATCTGGGCGATAGACTAGTATTCGCTGACGTTGTGTCAAGTGACAAACTTTATGTCTTGTTTGTGGCATAGAGTCCAGTCAGTGGGCACCCGCTAGCCTGGGGGCATGGCGGACACGGCCGACAAGCCACGCAAGCGGAAGAGCACCCTGCGGGAGGAGCAGAAGAAGGCGACCCGGGCCAAGATCGAGGAATCCGCCCGGACCCTGTTCAGCGCGCGGGGATACGCCGCAGTCACCGTCGACGACATCGCAGCTCAGGTCGGGTGCAGCCGGGCCACCTTCTACCTGCACTTCACGGCCAAGGTCGACGTGTTGCTGGTCCTGGCCGAGCGGGACATGGCGCCCAGCACCCTCGCGGTGTACCGGGACCTCGACCGGGTCCTCGACACCGGTTCGCGGGAGGAGCTCACCGGCTGGATCACGCGTGCCATCGGGTGGCTCCAGCAGAACAAGGACATGCTCCAGGCCTGGGACGAGGCGACCGTGCTCGAGCCGGACATGCAGGCCGTCGCCCGCCACGGGATGCTCGCCCTGCCGAACGCGATGACGACGTACCTCGACCGCTGGCCCGAGGACCGGCGCGACGAGGCCCGGCTGCGGGTCGATCTCCTGCTCACGCAGCTCGAACGCTTCTTCACCCGGTGGGCGGTGCAGGGCACGATCGACGTGACCGCGGAGACGGCGGCGGAGGTGCTCACCGACATCTGGTTCCCGGCCCTGTCGGCTCCATGACCGTCGGCAGGCGCACCATGTGCGCCGCAGGCCGCGCGGCCTGAGAGTATGGGTCGGTGACTACCGGAGCTTGGATCGCCATCGCGGCCGTACTGGCCGTCCTCATCGTTGCCCTCGTCGTCGGTGGGGTGCTGTACCGGCGACGGCAGGTCAGCCTGACCCCGAAGACCGAGCGGCCCGAGGCGCTCGGCGAGGCCACCGACCGGTCGGGCGGGTACACGTCGGCGGGCGGCTTCAACTTCAGTGAGGGGAGCACGGCCACCGCCCCGCCCGCGCCGAAGCCGGTGCCAGCGGAACCGAAGGTCGTCGAGAAGCCCGTCGTCGAGAAGCCCGTCGTCGAGAAGCCGGTCGTCGCGGAGCCGGTGGTGGAGGAGCCCACGGCCGCCGCGCCGGTCGTCGAGACGCCTGCGGTTGAGGAGCAGGCCGCGGCCCCCGCCGACGAAGCGCCGGTCGCCGAGCCGGTCGTCGCCGAGCCGGTCGTTGAGGAGCCCGTCGTCGAGGAGCCGGCCGCGGCGCCCGCCCCGGAACCGGAGGCGCCCGCTGCGCCCGTCATCGAGGAGATCGCGCCGACCGAGGGCAGGCTCGACCGGCTCCGCGGCCGTCTCTCCCGATCTCAGAACGCGGTCGGCAAGTCGCTGCTCGGCCTGCTCGGCGGCGGCGACCTGGACGAGGACTCCTGGGAGGAGATCGAGGACACCCTGATCATCGCCGACCTCGGCAGCGCCGTGACCGAGGAGGTCGTCGGGAAGTTGCGGGCGGAGATCGCGTCCGGCAACGTCAAGACCGAGGCGCAGGCCCGCGCGCTGCTCCGCAAGGTGCTGATCGAGGCGCTGCACCCGGAGATGGACCGCTCGATCCGGGCGTTGCCGCACGATGCGACCCCCGGCGTCCTGCTCGTGGTCGGCGTCAACGGCACCGGCAAGACCACCAGCACCGGCAAGCTCGCGCGGGTGCTCGTCGCGGACGGCCGCCGGGTGCTGCTCGGCGCCGCCGACACCTTCCGCGCCGCGGCAGCGGACCAGCTGCAGACGTGGGCCGAGCGGGTCGGTGCCGAGGTTGTCCGCGGACCCGAGGGCGGGGACCCCGCCGCGATCGCGTTCGACTCCGTCACCAAGGGCATCGAGACCGGTGTGGACGTCGTCATCGTCGACACCGCGGGCCGCCTGCACACCAAGACCGGCCTGATGGACGAGCTCGGCAAGGTCAAGCGGGTCGTCGAGAAGCGGGCCGTGGTCGACGAGGTGCTGCTGGTGCTCGACTCGACCGTCGGGCAGAACGGGCTCGTCCAGGCCCGGGTGTTCGCGGAGGTCGTCGACATCACCGGCGTCGTGCTCACCAAGCTCGACGGCACCGCGAAGGGCGGCATCGTGTTCCAGGTGCAGCACGAGCTGGGTGTGCCGGTGAAGCTGGTCGGGCTCGGTGAGGGCGCCGACGATTTGGCGCCGTTCGAGCCGGAGGCGTTCGTGGACGCGCTCCTCGGCTGAACCGCGGCAGCAGGCCGAGGGGAAGCCCCGGCGGGTCGCACGGGGCAACAACTCGGCCTGTCAGGGCCGCGAAACCTAGTAGCAACACACATCCGCGATGCGTTCACGTGCGCGAAACGCGAGGGCGTCACAGCCGAAACACCCGATGAGCACTCTTCTCCTCAAGTCGAAAGCCGCGAGCAGCGGGCGACCTGACGAAGGAGGAGGCACAAGGTGGAATTCCCGACTATCGGAGCACCGGACGCCGGTGATACCGCGTGGATGCTGATGAGCGCCGCGCTGGTGTTGCTGATGACGCCCGGTCTGGCGTTCTTCTACGGCGGCATGGTCCGCGCGAAGAGCGTTCTGAACATGATCATGATGAGTGTCGGCGCGATGGGCGTCGTCGGTGTCCTGTGGGCGCTGTACGGCTATTCGATGGCGTTCGGCGAGGACAAGGGCGGGCTGATCGGCGACCCGTTCCAGTTCTTCGGGCTCAAGGGTCTGTTCGGTGGCTCCTACCTGGCGGACGCGGAGACCGGGGCCGCCGCCGCGATCCCGCTCGTCGGCACCATCCCGGCGACGGTGTTCGTCGCCTTCCAGGCGATGTTCGCGATTCTCACCGTCGCCCTGATCTCCGGTGCTGTCGCCGACCGCATGCGGTTCGGGCCGTGGCTGCTGTTCGCCGGGCTGTGGGCCACCGTCGTCTACTTCCCGGTCGCGCACTGGGTCTTCTCCTTCGACGGCGTCACCGCCGAGACCGGCGGCTGGATCGCGAACTCGGTCAAGGCGATCGACTTCGCCGGTGGTACCGCGGTGCACATCAACGCCGGTGTCGCTGGCCTGGTCCTCGCCCTGATGCTCGGCAAGCGTCGCGGCTGGCCCGCCACCCCGTTCCGCCCGCATAACCTGCCGTTCGTGATGCTCGGCGCCGCGCTGCTGTGGTTCGGCTGGTTCGGCTTCAACGCCGGGTCCGCGGTCGGCTCCAACGGGATCGCAGGCGCCGCGTTCGTCACCACCCTCGTCGCCACCGCCGCCGCGATGCTCGCCTGGCTGCTCGTCGAGCGGCTGCGGGACGGGCACGCCACCACCCTCGGCGGCGCCTCCGGCATCGTCGCTGGCCTGGTCGCGATCACTCCGGCCTGCTCGTCGGTGGACGTGGTCGGTGCCCTCGTCATCGGTGTCGTCGCAGGCGCCCTGTGCGCCCTCGCGGTCGGCCTCAAGTACCGCTTCGGCTTCGACGACTCCCTCGACGTCGTCGGTGTCCACCTGGTCGGCGGCATCGTCGGCACCCTGCTGGTCGGCTTCGTCGCGACGGCGGACGCACCCGCCGCGGTGGACGGCCTGTTCTATGGTGGGGGCCTCGACCAGCTGTGGCGCCAGGCGGTCGGTGCGGGCGCGGTGCTGCTGTACTCGCTCGTCGCCACCACCGTCGTCGCGCTCATCGTGAAGTTCACGATCGGTCTGCGGGCGAGTGACGAGGCCGAGGCCCGCGGTCTGGACGATACTGAGCACGCCGAGAACGCCTACGACTTCGCCGCACTCGGCGGTGGGGGTTCGGTTGGCTCGGCAATCTCGGCACCGGTGCGCACGTCCGTCAGGGAGGCATGAATTCAATGAAGCTCATCACCGCAATCGTCAAGCCGTTCACGCTCGAGGACGTCAAGACCGGGCTGGAGCAGGCAGGCGTGCTGGGCATGACCGTCAGCGAGGTCCAGGGGTACGGCAGGCAGAAGGGGCACACCGAGGTGTACCGGGGTGCCGAGTACTCGGTCGACTTCGTCCCGAAGGTCCGTGTCGAGGTCGTCGTCGACGACAGCGTGGTCGACAAGGTCGTCGAGGTGATCGTCGAGGCCGCCCGCACCGGCAAGATCGGTGACGGCAAGGTGTGGGTGAGCCCGGTCGAGTCCGTCATCCGGGTCCGGACCGGCGAGCGGGGCGCGGATGCCATCTGACCCGACAGGGTCCGCATCCGGTGGCCCCGATCCCGTCGCAGCAGCGGCGGGGTCGGGGCCACCCGCGTTCGCGGGCACCCCGACACCCGGCCACGACCACATCGTCGCCGCCGACGACCTGGTCCGGGCACGGAAGCAGTTGCTGGACCGTGGTTCCCGCGCCCGCAGGCTCGACGCCCCCGCGTTGCGGTCGGCGATGGTGGAGCTGCACGAGTTCTGGTTGACCACCAAGGGCGCCGAACTCGGGATCACCGCGGACAGCGGCTTCGCGATCGTCGCCGTCGGCGGCCTCGGCCGCCGGGAGCTCCTTCCGCACTCGGACCTCGACCTGGTGCTGCTGCACGACGACATGGACCCCGGCGTGGTCGCCGATGTCGCGGACCGGCTCTGGTACCCGTTGTGGGACGCGCACATCAAGCTCGACCACAGTGTGCGGACGGTGCCGCAGGCGTTGCAGGTTGCGGCCACCGACCTGACCGCGGCAATGGGCCTGCTCGAGGCGCGGCACATCGCCGGGGATGCGGAGCTGACGAACCTGCTGATCGGGGGGGTGCGGCGGCAGTGGCGGGCCGGGATCCGGTCCCGCTTCGATGAACTCGTGGAGATGACCCGCGCGCGGTGGTCCCGCAGCGGGGAGATCGCGCATCGCGCCGAACCCGACGTCAAGAACGGCCGCGGCGGACTGCGCGACGTCCAGCTGCTTGACGCGCTGGCGATCGCCCAGTTGACCGACGCGGCAACGGGACTCGGGCCGGATGCGCCGGGCGGGGGGCTGGCCTCCGCGCATCTGCGGCTGCTCGATGTCCGCACCGAACTGCACCGGGTAGCCGGCCGCGCCAGGGACCAGGTCCGCGCACAGGACGCCGACGAGATCGGGGCCGCGCTGCGGATCGGTGACCGCTTTGACCTGGCCAGGACGTTGAGCGACTCGGCCCGCACCATCGGCTACTCGGTGGACGTGGGGCTGCGGACGGCGGGCAACGGGTTGCCGCGGCGCGGCCTGGCCCGACTCCGTCGGGTGCCGGTGCGGCGGCCGCTCGACGAGGGGGTCGTCGAGCATGCCGGGGAGGTGGTGCTGGCGCGGGACGCGACACCGTCGCGGGACCCCGGGCTGATCATGCGGGTCGCCGCGGCCGCAGCCCGGACCGGCATGCCGATCTCGGCGTCCACCCTCGGCAGGCTCTCCGACAGCGCGCCGGAGCTGCGGGAGCCGTGGCCGACGGAGGCGCTCGCGGATCTGCTGGTGTTGGTGGGGTCGGGGCCGCGGACGGCAGCGGTGATCGAGGCGCTCGACCGCACCGGGCTGTGGGGGCGGCTGCTGCCCGAATGGGGCTCGGTTCGCGACCTGCCGCCCCGCGACGCCGTGCACACCTGGACGGTGGACCGGCACCTCGTGGAGACGGCGGTCCAGGCGAGTGCGTTCACCACCCGGGTCACCCGCCCGGATCTGCTGCTCCTCGGTGCGTTGCTGCACGACATCGGGAAGGGGCGCGGCGGCGACCACAGCGTCGTCGGGGCCGACCTGGCCACCCAGATCGGCAGGCGGCTCGGCCTGTGGCCGTCGGATGTCACCGTGCTCAGTGCGATGGTCCGGCACCACCTGCTGCTCCCGGACACCGCAACCCGCCGAGACCTGGACGATCCCGCGACCGTGCGGATGGTGGCCGACGCGCTCGGACACGACCCGGTGCTGCTCGAGTTGCTCTACGCGCTCGCCGAAGCCGATTCGCTCGCGACCGGGCCCGGGGTGTGGGGCGAGTGGAAGGCGACGCTCATCGGGGAGTTGGTGCGTCGCTGCAGGCTGGTGATGGCGGGCGAGCCGCTGCCGGAACCCGACCCGATCGACCCGGAACACGCCGCCCTCGCCGAGGGCGGGGGTGTGCACGTGATGCTGACGCCGGCCGAGGGGCCCCACACCTACACGGTGACGGTGATCGCGCCGGACGTGCCCGGCCTGCTGTCCGACGCGGCCGGGGTGCTGGCCCTGCACTCGCTGCGGGTGCTGTCGGCGGCGGTCGGCAGTCACGGCGATGCGGTGGTGAACTCGTTCACCGTCGCGCCCCGCTTCGGTGCACCCCCGCAGGCCGGGCTGCTGCGGCAGGAGCTGATCCGGGCGACGGCAGGCGAACTGGACCTGGTCACCACCCTCGCCGAGAAGGAGCGGGCCGCACAGCAGGAGCAGGTGCTCGACCTGGGCGCGGCGGGAGTGCCGGTGCAGTACGCGCAGGCGCCGCCGCGGATCATCTGGTTCGACTCCGACGTCCCGGGGCAGGTGATCCTCGAACTGCGCACCGAGGACCGGCTCGGCATGCTGTGCCGGCTCGCCGCGGTGCTCGAGCAGCACGGTGCGGACGTCCGGTGGGCGAAGGTCACCACCCTCGGCACCTCCGTGGTCGACGCGTTCTGCCTTCACCTCGGCGACGGCGATCCGCGGGTCACCCGCGCGGACCTGGCGGCGGCGATCCTGTCGGTGGTGCCCGCCCCGGCGCCGCCGAGGGGCGGGGAGGAGGGGGGTGCCGCCCCGAGCGGCTAGGCTGGTGTGCACGTGTCCGCGGACGGGCCCCGTGCCGGTCCAGACCACCCCGTCTCACAGCCAGGAGCTCGCTCGGTGTTCGAATCCCTTTCCGACAGGTTGACCGGTGCCCTCAAGGACCTGCGCGGCAAGGGCCGGTTGTCCGGCGCCGACATCGACGCCACGTGCAGGGAGATCAGGCTCGCCCTGCTCGAGGCCGACGTCGCGTTGCCGGTCGTCCGGTCCTTCATCGCGAAGATCAAGGAACGCGCGAAGGGTGCCGAGGTCTCCGGCGCGCTGAACCCGGCGCAGCAGGTCGTCAAGATCGTCAACGAGGAGCTCGTCGGGATCCTCGGCGGCGAGACCCGGCGGCTGCAGTTCGCGAAGACCCCGCCGACGGTCATCATGCTCGCCGGCCTGCAGGGTTCCGGTAAGACCACCCTCGCGGGCAAGCTCGCCACGTGGCTGACCGGGCAGGGCCACACCCCGCTGCTGGTGGCCTGCGACCTGCAGCGCCCCGGCGCGGTGGGTCAGCTGCAGATCGTCGGCGAGCGGGCCGGTGCCGCGGTGTTCGCGCCGCACCCCGGCACGTCGATCGGCGGCGGCGAGAACCAGCTCGGCCAGTCCGCCGCCGACCCCGTCGATGTTGCCCGCCGCGGCATCGAGGAGGCCCGCGCGAAGCATCACGACGTGGTGATCGTCGACACCGCTGGCCGCCTCGGCATCGACGAGGAACTGATGGCGCAGGCCGCGGGGATCCGCGACGCCGTCCAGCCCGACGAGGTGCTGTTCGTCCTCGACGCGATGACCGGCCAGGACGCGGTGCACACCGCGGAGGCGTTCCAGTCGGGTGTCGGCTTCACCGGTGTCGTGCTGACCAAGCTCGACGGCGATGCCCGCGGCGGCGCCGCGCTGAGCGTCCGGGAGATCACCGGCAAACCGATCATGTTCGCGTCCACCGGCGAGAAGCTCGAGGACTTCGACGTCTTCCACCCGGACCGGATGTCGAGCCGGATCCTCGGCATGGGTGACGTGCTCACCCTGATCGAGCAGGCCGAGCAGGTCTTCGACGCCAAGCAGGCCGAGGTCGCCGCGCAGAAGATCGGGTCGGGCGAGCTGACCCTCGAGGACTTCCTCGAGCAGATGATGGCGGTCCGGAAGATGGGCCCGATCGGCAACCTGCTCGGGATGCTGCCCGGCGCGGGCCAGATGAAGGACGCCCTCGCGCAGGTCGACGACAAGCAGCTCGACCGGATCCAGGCGATCATCCGCGGCATGACCCCGGCCGAGCGGGCCAACCCGAAGATCATCAACGCCTCCCGCCGGCTGCGGATCGCGAACGGGTCCGGTGTGAAGGTCTCCGACGTCAACCAATTGGTCGACCGGTTCTTCGAGGCCCGCAAGATGATGACGGCGATGGCGGGCCGGATGGGCATGCCCGGTGCCCGCGGCTCGCAGCGCTCGAAGAAGGGCAAGAAGGGTAAGAAGGGCGGCAAGGGTCCGACCCCGCCGAAGATGAAGGGCGGCTTCCCCGGGATGCCGGGCGGCTTCCCCGGACTGCCCGCCGGGATGGACCTGTCGAAGATGCCGAAGGGGCTCGACGAGCTGCCGCCGGGTCTCGAGGGCCTGGACCTGTCCCAGCTCAAGCTGCCGAAGAACTAGGCCGTGTCGCTGCGCATCGCGGGCCGCGGCCTGCCCGACGAGCAGCCCATCGAACTGTGGATCGGTGACGACGGGCTGATCTCCGCCGACCCGGTCCCGGCCGCGCGGACCCTGACCGAGACCGGATGGGTGCTGCCCGGCCTCGTCGACGCGCACTGCCATGTCGGCATCCGCTACGGCGGCGGCCACGAGGACGAGGCCGGGCTGCTCGCGCAGGCGGAGACCGAACGCGATCGCGGGGTGCTGCTGCTCCGTGACGCCGGGTCCCCGGTGGACACCCGCCTCGTCGACGCGCGCCCGGACCTGCCGCGGATCATCCGCGCGGGCAGGCACATCGCGCGCCCCAAGCGGTACATCCGCGGCCTACCGATCGACCTGGACGACGAGGCGCAGCTGCCTGCGGCGGTGACCGAGCAGGCGCTGCGCGGCGACGGCTGGGTCAAGCTGGTCGGCGACTGGATCGACCGCGAGGTCGGGGACCTGCGCCCGCTGTGGAGCGACGCGGTCCTGAAGGAGGCCATCGCCGCCGCGCACCGGGCGGGCGCCCGGGTCACCGCGCACGTGTTCGGCGAGGACGCGCTGCCGGGGCTGATCGGCGCGGGCATCGACTGCATCGAGCACGGCACCGGCCTGACCGACGAGACCATCGAGATGATGGTCGAGCACGGCACCGCGCTGGTGCCGACGCTGGTGAACATCGCGACCTTCCCGGAGATCGCGGACTCGGCATCCCGGTTCCCGGTGTATGCCGCGCACATGCGTGACCTGCACGCCCGGCGCTACGAGACGGTGGCCGCCGCGCACGCCGCAGGTGTCGCGATCTACGCGGGCACCGACGCGGGCGGATCGATCAGGCACGGCCGGATCGCCGACGAGGTCGCCGAGTTGGCTGCGGCAGGCCTCGGGCCGACCGGGGCGCTCGGCGCCGCCTGCTGGGATGCCCGCACCTGGCTCGGGCATCCGGGCCTCGATGACGGCGCCCCAGCGGACCTCGTCGTCTACGACCGGGACCCGCGGATCGGGCCGGATGTGCTGGCGCGGCCGGACCTGGTGGTGCTGCGCGGGCAGGTCGTCACGCGGCGCGGTCGGTTCGCGTAGCGGGGCCGGTTCATTGGCGCGGTCGGTTCGCGTAGCGGGGCCGGTTCATTGGCGCGGCCGGTTCGCGTAGCGGGGCCGGTTCATCGGCGCGTACTACCGGGTGCAGCCGTCGCCGGCGTCGCCAGCGCGGGCGGTGAACCGGATCTCGCTGATCGAGGTGACATCGTTGAACGGGGCGGACTGCACCCCGTCCCGGCTGGAGACCGGCTGACCGTCGACGGTCGCGACGACCGTCAACGTCGCGGTGCGCGCGGTGGTGTCGACCGGCATCGTCTGGACGCCGCGCCGTGGCTCGAGCCGCTGCACGGTGGTGCTGCCGTCGTCGAATGTCCACTTCACCTCGGTGACCTTCCGGTTCTGCGCGAACCGGTCGGATCCGTCGGGGTCGGTCTTGTCGTGGCCGGGGTCGACGCCGATGGACGCCAACTGGACCGAGCACGGGAAGCTGACGGCGAGGGTCTGGCCCGCGGTGCCCATGCAGCGCCACGCGGTCGTGACATCACCGTCGATCGCGTTCGGTGCCTCGTAGGCGTGCGTGCGGCCCGTCGAGTCCACCGCCGGGGGCAGCGGCGTGCAGGTCGGGAGCACGGCGGTCGGGGTGACGGCGACGGTGTCGGCACTGACGTCCCCGGCAGGGACTTCGAAGGCCCCGCCCCCGAAGTCCCCGCCCGCAAGGTCCCCGCCGTCCGCGGTGTCGGTGTCGTCCGCGGGTGCCGCGCTGCCCGCGACGGCACCGGTGTCGTCGGTGAGGGCCCGGTTGATCAGGTAGCCGCCGCCGGCGAGCACCGCGAGGACCGCCGCGATCGACGTGAGCACGACCGCCCAGCCCCGCCCGGACAGCGGCGGGCGGGGCGGTTCGGGGGGCGCCGCGGGCGTGGGGGTGCTGTCGGTCATGCGGGGGTGTCCTTCGTCGGTGCGGCGGCGGCCGTCGGCGTGGTGGCTGGTTCGGGTGGCAGGAATGGTTCGTGCGGCGTGGTCGGGGCGCGCCGCGCCTGCGCGAGCCCGACGTCGTATGCGAGCGCGGCGAACGCGACCACGGCCTGCAGCGCGGCGAGCACGAGGATCGTGATCCCACCCCAGCCGAGCCCGATGACCACCGGCTCGGTGCCGTCGGCGGCGGCGCCGAGCAGGTCCGCCGGCGTCGCGACGTTGCCGATGACGATCAGCACGAAGAGCGCGAGCAGGGTGCCCGCCGCCGCGGACGCGGTCGCGATCGCGTGCAGCACCGGGGTGGCGCCGCGGACGGTGGCGAGCCGGGGGAGCGTCGACAGGCCCGCCACCAGGCCAGCGAACAGCACTGCCGCCACCACCAGCAGGCCGTGCGGGAGCGCGATCGCGCTGACGGTCACGACGCCACCCGAGGTGTGCGCGTCGAGGTAGGGGCCGAGGCCGACGAAGAGGGCGGCGACCCCGAGCAGCAGGACCACCGCGGCGAGGGCGATGCCGCGGCGTCGCTCGGGTACCGGGGGCCCGTCCGTGAAACTCGGGAACGGTGCCTGCGCGGGAGCTGCGCTCGGCGCGGGTGGACGCGGCGGCGAGGGCGACAACGTCGTGCCCCTTTCGAGTCGTCGAACCGGGCCGCGTGGCCCGCGGTCGACCGGAGTGTAGGCAGACGGTGGGCGGGTCGGGCGGCTATCCGGGTGCGGGCGCGTCGCCGCGGGCCGTCCCGGGGGCGGTCGCGGGGCGGGCGATTCGTCGGGTGGTGTGCGCGTCTGGCAGAATGGACCGCTGTTCGCCCGTCTCCGGTTACGCACCGCGCGGCGGTCACAACACCCCATCAACGCAAAACCGGGTGCGCATGCCTTGCGCATCGCTGAATTGCGCCGTGACCATTCGAAAGGTTCCATCGTGGCTGTCAAGATCAAGCTCACGCGGCTCGGCAAGATCCGCAACCCGCAGTACCGCATCATCGTCGCGGACTCTCGCACCCGCCGCAACGGCCGTGCGATCGAGACCATCGGCAAGTACCACCCCAAGGAAGAGCCGTCGCTGATCGAGATCGACTCGGAGCGCGCGCAGTACTGGCTCGGCGTCGGCGCCCAGCCCACCGAGCCGGTCGAGAACCTGCTCAAGATCACCGGCGACTGGCAGAAGTTCAAGGGCCTGCCGGGCACCGAGGGCACCCTCAAGACCAAGGAGGCCAAGCCCTCCAAGCTGGAGCTGTTCCAGGCCGCGCTCGCCGCCGCCGAGAACGAGCCGGTCGCCGAGGCCATCACCCCGAAGAAGAAGGCCGCCAAGAAGGACGAGGCCGCCGAGGCCGAGGCCCCCGCCGAGTCCGCTGAGGCCGGCGAGTAATGAGTGCCGTTGTCGCCGACGCCGTCGAACATCTCGTTCGCGGCATCGTCGCCAATCCCGACGATGTCCGGGTCGAGATGATCACCGGGCGTCGCGGGCGCACTGTCGAGGTACACGTCAACCCCGACGACCTCGGCAAGGTCATTGGCCGTGGCGGCCGCACCGCCACCGCACTGCGGACCCTCGTCACCGGCATCGGTGGCAAGGGCCTTCGCGTCGACGTGATCGACACCGATCAGTAATTCGGTGGAACTCGTCATCGGCCGTGTCGCCAAGTCGCACGGCATCAGGGGCGAACTCGCCGTCGAGATCCGCACCGACGAGCCGGAGCTGCGCTTCGCCGTCGGTGCGGTCCTGCGCGGCCGCAAGCCCCGCGATCGGAAGCTCACCGATTACACGGTGGAAGCCGCCCGGGAGCACTCCGGGCGGCTTCTGCTGCGTGTGCGCGGCGTCGACGACCGCACCGCGGCCGACGCGATGCGCGGCACGCTGTTCGTGGTCGACACCGCGGACCTGCCGCCGTCCGACGACCCGGACTCGTTCTACGACCACGAACTCGAGGGCCTCGAGGTGCGGCTCGGTGACGGCTCCGTCGTCGGAACGGTCGTCGAGGTGCTGCATTCCGCGGCCGGGGAACTGCTGTCGGTGCGTCCGGTCGGCAGTGACACAGGTGAGATCCTGATCCCGTTCGTCACCGCGATCGTCCCGACCGTCTCCGTCGCGGGCGGCTACGTGGAGATCGACCCACCCGAAGGACTACTGGACCCGGAGTAGCCGTGCGCCTCGACGTCATCACGATCTTCCCCGAGTACCTCGAGCCGCTGCGAACCGCGTTGCTGGGCAAGGCCATCGAGAAGGGCCTCGTCTCGGTCGGCGTGCACAACCTGCGGGACTGGACGCACGACGTGCACAAGGCCGTCGACGACTCCCCGTACGGCGGCGGGCCCGGCATGGTCATGAAGCCCACGATCTGGGGCGATGCGCTGGACGCTGTCTGCCCCGACGACGCGCTGCTCGTGGTCCCCACCCCCGCCGGGGTGCCGTTCACCCAGGCCACCGCGCAGCGCTGGTCCACCGAGAAGCACCTCGTCTTCGCCTGCGGCCGCTACGAGGGGATCGACCAACGCGTCTTCGACGACGCCGCCCGCCGGGTGCGGGTCGAAGAGGTCAGCATCGGGGACTACGTGCTCATCGGCGGGGAGGCCGCCGTGCTGGTGATGGCCGAGGCCGTCGTCCGGCTGATGCCGGGGGTGCTCGGCAATCAGCAGTCGCACGAAGAGGATTCGTTCTCCGACGGGCTCCTCGAAGGTCCCAGCTACACCCGGCCGGTGAGCTGGCGGGGCCTCGACGTGCCCGAGGTGCTGCTGTCCGGCAACCACGCGAAGGTCGCGCAGTGGCGGCGCGAACAGTCGCTGGCGCGGACTGCGGAGCGGCGGCCCGACCTCCTCCCCGGCACCGACGACGCGTAGCCCCGCGCCCGGCCGAACTGTCGGTGGGTCACGGTAGGGTCGGTCGCCGTGACCTCAGCCCTGAAATCTGTGAACCAACGCATCGCCGAGGAACTCGACGTTCGGGAGGAGCAGGTCCGTGCGGCCGTCGACCTCCTCGACGGCGGCGCGACGGTCCCGTTCATCGCCCGATACCGCAAGGAGGTCACCGGCGGCCTCGACGACGTGCAGTTGCGACAGCTCGAGGAGCGGCTGCGCTACCTGCGCGAGCTCGACGAGCGCCGGGTCGCGATCATCGAGTCGATCCGCGCCCAGGACAAGCTGACCGACGAACTCGAGGATCAGCTGATCCTCGCCGACACCAAGGCCCGGCTCGAGGACATCTACCTGCCGTACAAGCCGAAGCGGCGCACCAAGGCGCAGATCGCCAGGGAGGCCGGGCATCAGCCGGTCGCCGACACCCTCCTCGCCGACCCCTCCGTCGACCCCGCCCAGTACACCGCCGAGCAGCTCGAGGGCGCCCGCGCGATCCTCGTCGAGCAGTTCGCCGAGGACGCGGACCTGGTCGGTGAGCTGCGTGAGACGATGTGGCGCCGCGGCCAGGTGACATCCACGGTCCGCAAGGGCAAGGAGTCCGATGGCGCGAAGTTCGCCGACTACTTCGAGTTCTCCGAGCCGTTCGAGAAGCTGCCGTCCCACCGGATCCTCGCGTTGCTGCGCGGCGAGAAGGAAGAGGTGCTCTCGCTCGGCCTCGACGCGGACACCGAGCCGCAGGCGCCGGGGGAGCCGACCGTCTACGAGGGCCGCATCGCCGCCCGATTCGGGGTCGCGGACCGGGGGCGTCCCGCCGACCGGTGGCTGCTCGACACCGTCCGCTGGGCCTGGAAGACGAAGCTGGCCGTCAGCCTCGGCATCGACACCCGGATGCGGCTGCGGCAGTCGGCCGAGCAGGACGCGGTCGACGTGTTCGCCACTAACCTCAAGGACCTGCTGCTCGCCGCGCCCGCGGGCACCCGCACCACGATGGGTCTCGACCCGGGATTCCGCACCGGCACCAAGGTCGCGGTCGTCGACGCCACCGGCAAGGTGCTCGACCACGCCACCATCTACCCGCACCAGCCGGCGAACAAGTGGGACCAGTCGCTGGCCACCCTCGCCGGGCTGGCCGCCAAGCATCGCGTCGACCTGATCGCGATCGGCAACGGCACCGCCTCCCGGGAAACCGATGCGCTCGCCACCGATCTGATCGCGAAGTTCCCGGCGGCGAAGCTGACCAAGGTGATGGTCTCGGAGGCGGGCGCGTCGGTGTACTCGGCGTCCGCGTACGGTTCCCAGGAACTGCCCGACCTCGATGTGTCGATCCGCGGTGCGGTGTCCATCGCCCGCCGGCTGCAGGACCCGCTCGCCGAGCTGGTGAAGATCGACCCGAAGTCCATCGGCGTCGGTCAGTACCAGCACGACGTGTCGGAGACGCTGCTCGCGCGGTCCCTCGACGCGGTCGTCGAGGACGCGGTGAATGCGGTCGGTGTCGACGTCAACACCGCGTCGGTGCCGCTGCTGTCGCGGGTGTCGGGCATCGCCGCGTCGCTCGCCGAGTCGATCGTCGCGCACCGGGATGCCAACGGCCCGTTCCGGACCCGTGCCGCGCTCAAGGACGTGGCCCGCCTCGGGCCGAAGGCGTTCGAGCAGTGCGCGGGCTTCCTCAAGATCGCCGACGGCGACGACCCGCTCGACTCGTCGGCCGTGCACCCCGAGGCGTACCCGGTGGTGCGGCGGATCGTCGACGCGCAGGGGGCGACGGTCAAGGAGATCATCGGCAACGCGTCGATGCTGCGGTCGCTGCGCCCGCAGCAGTTCGCCGACGAGCGGTTCGGTGTCCCCACCGTCACCGACATCATCGCCGAGCTGGAGAAGCCGGGCCGCGACCCGCGCCCGGAGTTCAAGACCGCCACGTTCGCTGCCGGGGTCGAGAAGGTCGCCGACCTCACGCCCGGCATGGTCCTCGAGGGGGTCGTCACCAACGTCGCCGCGTTCGGCGCGTTCGTCGACGTCGGGGTACACCAGGACGGCCTCGTGCACGTGTCGGCGATGTCGCACACCTTCGTCAAGGATCCGCGCGAGGTGGTCCGGTCCGGGGACGTCGTCAAGGTGAAGGTGATGGAGGTCGACGTGCCGCGGCAGCGGATCGGCCTGAGCCTGCGGCTCGACGATGAGCCCGGCGCACCGAAGCAGTCCGGCCCCCGGCAGGGCGGTCAGCGGCAGGGTGGTCAGCGGCCCGGTGGTCAGGGCTCCGGTGGCGGCGGCCAGCGGCAGAACGGCCGCGGCAACGGCGGCGGCCAGCAGCGTCAGTCCGGGGGTCGTGCCGAGCGTCCCGCCACCGGCTCGATGGCCGACGCCCTCCGCAAGGCCGGCTTCGGGAAGTAGTTCATTTCGCCCACCCCCCCGCCCGAGTGAACGGAAGCGTTCAGTCGATTAGATCGACTGAACGGTACGTTCACTCGGGCGGAGTGGCGGGTCAGAACCCGCCGATGCCCTTGCCGATCATCACGACCCCGATAACCAGCAGCAGGGTCGCCATCACCGCGGCGTTGTTGGCGGTCAGCCACGCCGTCAGCTCGTTCAACCAGCCGGTGACCCGGTCCCGCGCCGCGAAGTAGGCGATCACCGGGAGCGCGACGGTGCTGGCCGCAATCACGGTGAACACGATGCCGGCGACCGTGAGCGCCGCACCGCTGACGCCCAGCTGCGCGACCGCCACCGCGGCGCCGACGATCATCAGCAGGTTCTTCGGGTTCACCACCGATAGCACCAGACCAAGGCCGAACGCCTTGCCGGGGGTGACCTTGTCGATGGCGGCGAGCCACCCGGGCATCGCGGGCGCCTCGCCCGGCTTCGGGCGGCCGCGCCACTGCTTGCCTGCGAGCAGAAGCAGCAGCACACCCAGCACGATCTTGATCGTCGCCGTGACCGCGTTGCCGTTCGAATCCGTGCTGAGCCCGACGACGCTTGCGATCACCACGAGGACCGCGTAGCCGCCCGCGATGCCGAGCACCCAGCCCGCCGTGAAGCTGGTGGCGGTGCTGCCCGCCTTCGGGGTCAGCAGCATGAGGATCGCGGCAATGATCGGGATCGGGCTGATCGCGATGCCAAGCGCGAGTGGAAGTATGCCTCCGATTGCGTGTCCCATGCCGGGGATGCTCGCAGAGTCCGGGCCCGCGCGAACCACCCGCGACGGATGAGTGCGTCGGGTCCGGTCGGGGTGAGATGCTCGGGGCATGCAGCCCGAGCCGTTGACGTTGGTCGCCCGCCCCACCGCCCCGACGAAGAACATGTCCTGGGTGCCTGGCGGCACATTCTGGATGGGGTCGGAGGACTTCTACCCGGAGGAACGGCCGGTGCATCAGGTGCAGGTCGACGGGTTCTGGATGGACACGCACCCGGTGACGGTCGCCGAGTTCCGCCGATTCGTGAAGGACACCGGGCACGTCACCGTCGCCGAGTCGGCGCCCGATCCGGCCGACTACCCGGGCGCGGACCCGGCGGATCTGGTGCCCGGCTCACTGGTGTTCACGCCGCCGCCGGGGCCGGTGTCGCTGGACGACTATCGCCAGTGGTGGTCGTGGGTTCCCGGTGCGGACTGGCGGCACCCCGAGGGCCCGGACAGCAATGTCGGTGGGCGCGAACGTCATCCGGTCACCCACATCGCCTACGCCGACGCCCTGGCCTACGCGGACTGGGCGGGCAAGGAACTGCCCAGCGAGGCGGAATGGGAGTTCGCCGCCCGCGGCGGACTCGACCGGGCGACGTACGTGTGGGGCGACGAGTTCGCGCCGGGGGGCAGGCATCAGGCCAACACCTGGCAGGGGCAGTTCCCGTGGCAGAACCTCGCCGAGGACGGGTTCGTCGGCACCTCCCCGATCGGTGCGTTCCGCCCCAACGGGTTCGGGCTCGTCGACATGGCGGGCAACGTCTGGGAGTGGACCACCGACTTCCACACCGCCGACCACGGCGCGTCCGGGCGCAACACCGCCCCGGCCGACGCCTGCTGCATCCCCCGGAACCCGCGGGTGGAGGCGGCGGTGCTGCGGGACGGCGAGGTGTACCCGCGTCGGGTCATCAAGGGCGGCTCGCACCTGTGCGCACCGAACTACTGCCTGCGCTACCGGCCCGCGGCCCGGCAGGGGGAGACCGAGGAGACCTCGACCTGCCACGTCGGGTTCCGCTGCATTGTCAGGAGTTCGGGACCAACCCCATGAGGCACTGGCTCGACCACCAGATCGTCGCCACCGGCAGGCTGCCGCTGCTGTGCTTCCTGCTCGGCTTCATCCTCGGCTTCGTCTTCATCCGGATCAGTGTGCGAATGATCCGGGCGCAGGTCCGGTGGTGGCCGGGCAATGTGACCCCGGGCGGGCAGCACGTGCACCACGTGGTGTTCGGGGTGGTGACGATGGTGGTCTGCGGTGTCGCCCTGATCGCCACCTACGAGGACGGGACGCGGACGTCGGGTGCGCTGCTCGCTGCCGGGTTCGGGATCGGGATGGCGCTGGTGCTCGACGAGTTCGCGTTGATCTTCTACCTCAAGGACGTGTACTGGTCGGAGCAGGGCCGGGCGTCGGTCGACGCGGTGTTCGCCGCGGTGGCCGTCACCGGGTTGTTGCTGCTCGGGGCGCGACCGGACTCGATCGTGAACCCCGCCGACTTCCGCGACAACCCGGACCTGGTGGTGCGGCTGGCGCTGGTGGTGTCGTCGCTGCTCAGCCTCGCGATCGCGGGTGTGGTGATCGCGAAGGGGAAGATCTGGACGGCGCTGTTCGGCATGTTCATCTCGCCGATGCTGCTGGTGGGGGCGATCCGGTTGAGCAGGCCGGGGGCACCGTGGGCGCGGTGGCGGTACCAGGACAGGCCGAAGAGGATGGCGCGGGCGGTGCAGCGGGAGAAGCGGTACCGGCGGCCGTTGATCCGCGCGAAGATCTATGTGCAGGACCTGATCGCGGGCAAACCGAGCCTCGAACACGCGGTGAGCGCCACCGAGGCGGAGCTTGAGCGGACCGTCCGGCCCGCTCCGGCCCCGGCCCGCGTCGGGGCGGCGGACGGTGCCTGATTTCGCCTCCGACCAGCCCGTCTGGCACAATTGACGGGTTGCCTGCACAGGCGCACCCACTGAATCGGAGTATGAACCAGCCGAGCGCCGGGAAACCGGCGCCGCTCGGGTCCTCTGCTCATGCGAAGAAACGCAAGGATGGATCAATGAACACACTGGACTTCCTGGACGCCCAGTCGCTCCGCACCGACATCCCGGAGTTCCGTCCCGGCGACACCTTGAACGTGCACGTCAAGGTCATCGAGGGCTCGAAGGAGCGCGTGCAGGTCTTCAAGGGCGTCGTGATCCGGCGTCAGGGCGGCGGCATCCGCGAGACCTTCACCGTCCGCAAGGTGTCCTTCGGCGTCGGCGTCGAGCGCACCTTCCCGGTGCACAGCCCCAACATCGCCTCGATCGACGTCCTCACCCGCGGTGACGTGCGTCGCGCCAAGCTGTACTACCTCCGCGACCTGCGTGGCAAGGCCGCGAAGATCAAGGAAAAGCGCTGAGCTTCTGCTCACTTGTGCACTGAGCTGTAGCTCACAATCGTGTTGGCCCGGCCCAGAATTTCTGGGCCGGGCTAACCTGTTCCAGTGGTAGATACCCCCCAGGAATCGTCGGCATCGGGCACCGGTGCCGAGGGCCCCGACACAGCGTCGGCGCGGCCCGAGAAGAAGTCCCGCTCGTTCTGGCGGGAACTCCCCATCCTCATCGTCGTTGCGTTGCTGCTCAGCTTCGTGCTGCAGACCTTCATCGCCCGCGTGTACCTGATCCCGTCCGAGTCGATGGAACCGACGCTGCACGGCTGCCCGGGCTGCACCGGCGACCGGATCCTGGTGGAGAAGATCAGCTACCGGTTCGGCGACCCGGACCCGGGGGACGTGGTGGTGTTCAAGGGCCCCGACTCCTGGAACGGGCAATGGGAGTCCACCCGCTCCTCGAACGTCGTCGTCCGCGGCCTCCAGGAGTTCGGCTCGATCGTCGGCCTGGTGCCGCCGGACGAGAACGATCTCGTCAAACGGGTCATCGCGACCGGCGGGCAGACCGTCGAATGCTGCGACGAGCAGGGCCGCGTCCTTGTCGACGGCAAGCCGCTCGACGAACCGTACGTCGTCACCGACTTCCCGTTCGTCCCCGGCACCCAGACCTGCGACACCCCGATCAAGTCGGGACGCTGCTTCGGCCCGTTCACGGTGCCGGAGGGCAACCTGTGGGTGATGGGCGACAACCGCAGCAACTCGGCGGATTCGCGTTACCACGTCGGGGACGAGTACAACGGAACCGTGCCGATCGACAACGTGATCGGCAAGGCCGTCGCGATCGTACTTCCGCCGTCGCGGTGGGGCACGATCTCCTCCCCGAACCCCCAGACGAACTGACACCGAACACGTGACCAGCTGGCCACCGCGCACCATCATCCGCAGGGCATCCGGACTGCGGACGATGGAGTCCGCGTTGATCCGGACGGGACTCGGCCCGGTCGCGGGCGTCGACGAGGCGGGACGCGGCGCCTGCGCCGGACCGCTGGTGGTTGCGGCCTGCGTGCTCGGCCCGAAGCCGCACGGCGCGCTGGAGCGGCTCGACGACTCGAAGCGGCTCACCGAGAAGGTGCGTGAGGAACTGTTCCCGGTGATCCAGCGGCTCGCGCGGGCGTGGTGCATCGTCGAGATCCCGGCCGCCGAGGTCGACGCGTTGGGTGTGCACGTCGCGAACATCGAGGGGATGCGTCGGGCCGTGGCCGGGCTGGCGTCCCCACCGGGTTACGTTCTGACGGACGGCTTCCGGGTGCCCGGGCTGTCCGCGCCGTCGCTGCCCGTCATTGGCGGCGACGCGTCCGCGGCGTGCATCGCGGCGGCCAGTGTTCTTGCGAAGGTGTCCCGCGACGCGGCGATGGTCGCGCTGGACGCGGAACTGCCCGGATACGGCTTCGCCGGGCACAAGGGCTACAGCACGGCGGTGCACATGGCCGCGCTGTCGGAGCTGGGGCCGAGCCGGGAGCACCGGATGTCGTACGCGAACGTGCGGGCCGCGGTCCGCATCGAGGCGGGTGCGATGTACAGCGCCGCGGTCGGTGCGGGATGATGGGACGTCAGGACCGGACGCCGGTATGCCCGGACCAGCGAACAGCAGGAGGACGACGAACCCGATGAGTGCCGAAGATCTCGAGAAGTACGAAACGGAGATGGAGCTCTCCCTCTACCGTGAGTACAAGGACATCGTCGGCCAGTTCGCCTACGTCGTCGAGACCGAGCGCCGCTTCTACCTCGCGAATTCCGTCGAACTGGTGCCGCACAACGCGGACGGGGAGATCTACTTCGAGGTGCGGATGGCCGACGCCTGGGTGTGGGACATGTACCGGCCTGCCCGGTTCGTCAAGCACGTGCGCGTCATCACCTACAAGGACGTCAACATCGAGGAGCTCGAGAAGTCGGATCTGCGGCTGCCCGACAACGGCCCGTTCGGGTCCTGACCGGTCAGCGCAGCGCCACCCCGTTCTCCAGGAGGGTGGTGCGCAGCACGAACGCGGCCTCGCCGCCGAGGATCTCCTCGACGAGCACCAGGTAGCGGTCCACGAACTCCGGGCCGTGCGGGGCCGCGTCCGCGTCCGCAGGCTCGAGGTGGTGTGCCAGCTCGTGCAGCACGACCAGTTCGCGCAGTGCCCAGCGGGATTCGCGGCCAACGACGGGGACGGCGAGGGTTGCGGTGTCGGCCTCGTAGTGCGCTGCGGTCGCGCCGGACCGGGCCCGGACCGTCACCGGCTCCGCGGACCGAGGCCATCGCGCGCGCACCCAGTTCAGGGCGAGGACCCGGTCGGCGTAGTCCTGCACCGACTCGACGGACGCGAACTTCCGCTCGACCGGCAACGTGAGGTGCGAGCCGTATAGTTCGAGTCCGCGACCGGTCCCGGCGTCCGCGCGGTCGAAGATCCTGCGCACCACCGACTCCGCGTCGTACACGCGGGAGCGCTGGGCGTCGCGGACGCTCACGCGAGCCGTTTCCGCGGCGCGGGCAGCTCGGTCTCGCTGCCGAGTCGTGCGTCCCGCCCGGCGCGGTCCCCGGCCCGGCGGGCCCGGTCGGAGCGGGCCATGCCCGCCTGGGCGCCCCGCCACGCGCCGCGCGCCTTCGACGTCCGCGAATAGAAGTCTCGGAGCTCGATCTGCTTGTCCCGCAACACGAGTGCCGTCCCGGCCCGCTCGTCGTCTGCGGTGCCGGTCACGTCGGCCTCGACCGCGCGCTTCGTCTCGGCGAGGCGGTGCCCGATCCGCGCCGCGAAGGCCAGCTGGAAGTTCAATCGTGCGGTCACCCCGGCGACGGGTCGGTGGGCGCCGGACCGGATGTAGGCGTCCGAGGCCCGCACCATCTGCAGCAGCAGCGACGAGTACAGCGCCTGGCAGGTGTCGATGTCGGAGTCGAACCCGTACGCGAACACCTGCGTCGAGTTGTGCGCGACGTCGCACTGCACGTCGTTCGCGGCCGCGACCGCAACGAACAACTGGACATAGGTGCGCAGGCCCTTGCGGCCCGGTTCGCCGATCGAGATCGCCCGCTGCGTCGGCGTCGCCCGCCGCTCCCGCGACGCGGTGTGCGCGCGGGCCACCGCGAGGTCGACGGCGGTCGCGGTGGCGAGGCGCTGCGCGGCCTCCATGAACGCCTGCGCCTCGTGCGGGTTGTCGGTGGACTCCGCCTGCCGCAACAGCCCGCCGATCCGGACCAGCATCTTCTCCGAACTCACCCGATCGAGGGTAGCGGCAGGGTCCGACGCGGCCCGGGTCGTCGGCGGGGGAGCGGTCGTTGTCCACAGCCACCGAACTCATCCACAGGCCGCCCGAATCCCCAGGTGACGCCGGTGGCCGCGCTCGGTACCCGGTGCAGGGTGGTGGCATGGCACGCAATGTGGAGTTGGGAGCGTTCGGGGAGGAGCTCGCGGTCGGGCATCTGCTCGGGCGGGGGATGGTGGTGCTGGACCGCAACTGGCGGTGCCGGTACGGCGAGCTCGACGTGATCGCCGAGGACGACGGCGCGGTCGTGTTCGTGGAGGTCAAGACCCGCACCGGCCGCGGATTCGGGACCCCGGCCGAGGCGGTGACCCACGCGAAGCGGGCCCGGATCAGGCGACTTGCCGGGCTGTGGCTGCGGGAGCAGCCGCGGGGGTGGCGCCGGGTCCGGTTCGACGTGGTGTCGGTGTTGGTGCCGCCCCGTTCCGCGCCGGAGCTGACGCACCTCGAGGCGGTGTTCTGATGGCGCTCGGGAGGGCCCACTCGGTCGCGGTCCGCGGGGTGGAGGGGGAACTGGTCGAGATCGAGGCCGACCTCGGCCGCGGCCTGCCTGGCACGCACCTGGTCGGGTTGCCGGACACCGCCCTGCAGGAGTCGAGGGACCGGGTGCGGGCCGCGGTGACGAACTCCGGTGAGAAGTGGCCGGATTCGCGGATCATCCTGGCGTTGTCGCCCGCGACGCTGCCGAAGGGCGGGTCCGCGTACGACCTGGCGCTCGCGTGCGCCGTCCTCGCCGCCGCTGGCGTCGTTCCGGTCGGGGACCTGGAGAAGAGTGTGCTGCTTGGCGAGCTGGCACTCGACGGTCGGCTGCGGACGGTCCGCGGCGTGCTGCCCGCGGTGCTCGCCGCCAAGCACGCGGGGTGGACGACGGTCGTGGTACCGCACGTCGCGCTCGCGGAGGCAGGGCTGGTCGACGGCATCGACGTGCTCGGTGCCCGCGACCTGCGGGAGGTCGTCGAATGGCTGCGCGGTGAGCTGGTCCTGGCCGGTCCGGGGGAGCGGGACCGCAGTGCCGAGCGCACGGTGCCCGACCTGGGCGACGTCGCCGGGCAGGAGGAGGCCCGGCTCGCGCTGGAGGTCGCGGCGGCGGGCGCCCACCACCTGATGTTGACGGGTCCACCGGGGATCGGGAAGACGATGCTCGCGCAACGACTTCCGGGGATCCTGCCGTCCCTCAGCGAGGACGAGTCCCTCGAGGTGACCGCGATCCATTCGGTTGCGGGGCTGCTGACCACGGATCGGCCGCTGATCACCGAGCCGCCGTTCGTCGCCCCGCATCACACCTGCTCGATCAGTGCACTCGTCGGCGGGGGAACCGGGATGGCACGACCCGGGGCGGTCAGCCGCGCGCACCGCGGCGTGCTCTTCCTCGACGAATGCGCCGAGCTCGGCGTCAAGACCCTGGAGGCGCTGCGCACCCCGCTCGAGGACGGTGAGGTGCGGATCGCCCGACGGGACGGGGTCGCGGTCTACCCGGCACGTTTCCAGCTGATCCTCGCGGCGAACCCCTGTCCGTGCGCGCCGCCGCGGATGGAGGACTGCATCTGCGCGCCGACCGCGCGCCGGCGCTACCTCGGCAAGCTGTCCGGGCCGTTGATGGACCGGGTTGACCTGCGGGTGCAGATGTTCGCCGTCTCCGTCGGCGCGCTCAACGGGGACGGCGGCGAGGGCACCGCGGCGGTGCGGGAACGCGTCGAGCAGGCCAGGGCAGCGGCGGTGGAGCGGTGGCGCGACTTCGGGTGGCGCACCAACGCCGAGGTTCCGGGGCCCGTGCTGCGGCAGCGGTTCCGGCTCGGCCGGGACACGCTCGCCGGGATGGAGCGGGCGTTGCGGGCGGGGGAGATCACCGCGCGGGGGGCGGACCGCGCGCTGCGGGTCGCCTGGACCCTCGCCGACCTGGCCGGCCTGACGGTTCCGGGGACGGATCAGGTCGGCTTCGCGCTCGGGTTCCGGGACCGGTGGGGCGCGTGAGCGCCCGGGCCGGTGACCGGGCCGCAGCGTGGGCGTATCTGTCCGCGGTCGCGCAGGGGCCGTGCGCGCCGCTGGTCGAGTTGGTCGACGCGGTCGGGCCGCTGGAGGCCGCCCGCGCGGTCCGGGAGGCGGACCTACCGGAGGTGTTGCGCACCCGGACCGAGGCGCGCAGACATCTCGACACCGTCGAACGCGACCTCGACCACCTCGACCGCCTCGGCGGCCGACTGCTCACCCCGGACGACGAGGACTGGCCTTCCTGGAAGTTGTTGGCGTTCGGCGGGATCGATGCCCGACGTGATCGGGAGGCGACGATTCCGCTGGCGGTGTGGGTGCTGGGGTCGCGGTCGGTGGCCGAGCTGACCGACCGGGCGATCGCCGTGGTCGGGACCCGGGCGGCGAGCGGGTACGGGGAACACGTGACCGCGCAGTTCGTCGACGACCTCGCCGGTGCCGGGTGGACGGTGGTGTCCGGGGCCGCATACGGGATCGACGGGGTCGCGCATCGCGCGGCCCTCGCGGCGGGCGCGCCGACCGTCGCGGTGCTCGCGTGTGGGCTGGACCGCGCCTACCCGGCCGGTCATGCGCGGCTGCTGCGGCAGATCGGCGAGACCGGGTTGGTGCTGAGCGAGTACCCGCCGGGGACGCCGCCAGCGCGCCACCGGTTCCTGGCCCGTAATCGGCTGGTGGCGGGGCTGTCCGACGCGGTGCTGGTGGTGGAGGCGGGCGCCCGCAGCGGGGCACGCAACACCGCCGCGTGGGCCGCCCGGCTCGGTCGGCCGGTGCTCGCGGTGCCGGGGCCGGTCACGTCGGCGGCCTCGGTGGGATGCCACCGGATGATTCGTGACGGGGACGCCCGGCTGGCCGCGACGGCAGCGGACGTCGTCGACGTGGCGGGCCCGATCACGGTGGGGGACACCGCGTCCGGGCCCGCCCGCCGACTCGACGCACTCGGTGAGACCGAGTCGCTGGTGTACGAGGCGCTCCCGTCGTCGGGTGCGGCCGGGGTGCGGGAGCTGTCCGAGTCGTCGGGCCGGACCGTCGACGCGGTGCGGGGGGCGCTGCCGACGCTCGAACTGATGGGGCTGGTCGGGAGGGACGAGACCGGGTGGTACCGGCGCGGGTGAGGCGCAGGGACGATTAGGCCCCGAACTGCGGGCAGAGGTTCTCGAGCGCCGACGAGTACAGCTGCTTGGCCTCGGCGCTGTCGTCGCCGCGGGTCATCATCTCGACGTAGCCGTTCCAGTCCGACCAGGCGTCGGTCGAGACGGCCGACGGGCGCAGGTGCTCGTAGGTCTCGCAGAAGCTGTGCCCGGCGGCGACGATCGCGGCGCGCTGCGAGCGTTGGGACGGGACCTCGGTGCCGTCGGGGGTGGTGGTCGCATCCCAACGAGACTGCCCGCACACGGCCTTCACGAAGGCGGCATCCCCGCCCTCCGGGATCGCGGTGAACACGGCACCCGACTGCACCTGCGCGATCCGGGCATCCCGGGACTCCTCGAACTGCGCGGCCAGCTGACGGTAGGCGTCGTCGGGCTCGCCCGCGGGCTGCGGCCGGAGCACGTCCACCAGTTCCTCGGCGGTGGCGTTGGGAAGGCCGACGTCCACGCACCCGGTGTCCGCGGCCGTGTCGGCCTCCGAGGGGGACGAGCAGCCGGTCAGCACGGCGGCGGCGACGAGCAGAACGGCGGGCGTGATGCGACGAGCGAGTTTCATGATCCTCCGATGGAAGGGGCTGCGACCGAAGGAGTATGTCAGCAGGGTCCATCTCGCCGTACCGAATCGTGCGGCTGGCGACGCCACCACGCGCCCGCGTACAGTTAGGTAATCCTAATTCTCTGGAGGTTCGAGGATGACGCGGCCGACCGTCACACTGACCGTGCAACGCACCGAGCAACTCGCCCCGCACCTGGTGCGGGTGTACCTCGGCGGCCCGGGATTCGAGGAGTTCGTCCCCAACGGGTACGCCGACGCCTACGTCAAGCTGGTGTTCGGTACCGACACCGAACCCGTGCTGCGGACCTACACGGTGCGCCGGGTCGATGACCGGAGCCGGGAAATCGCAATTGATTTCGTGGTTCACGGCGACGAGGGCGTCGCCGGTCGATGGGCGGCGACCGCCCGGCAGGGGGAACAGCTGCGGCTGCGTGGACCGGGCGGAGCGTACGCGCCGCGCCGCGACGCGGACTGGCACCTGCTCGCCGGGGACGAATCCGCGCTGCCCGCGATCGGCGCTGCGCTTGAGGCGCTACCCGCAGGTGCCCGCGCACAGGTCTTCGTCGAGGTCGCCGGGCCCGGCGACGAGATCGCCCTGCCCACCGCGGCCGACGCCGCCATCACCTGGATCCACCGCGGCGGCGCGGCGGACGAGGTCGGCGACGACCGCGCGGGCGAGCACGCCCCACTGATCGCGGCGGTCACCGCCGCCGACTGGTGGCCCGGCCAACCCCAGGTGTTCATCCATGGTGAGGCACAGGCGGTCATGCACGGGCTGCGCCCGTACATTCGCAGGGAGCGGGGCGTGCGGGCCGAGTGGGCGTCGATCTCCGGGTACTGGCGCCGCGGCCGCACCGAGGAAGGATTTCGGGTCTGGAAGTCCGAGCTTGCTGCGGCCGAACCGGGCGGCTGACCGTCAGCCGGTGACCGCCGGCGCAGGCTCGGCGGTCGGGGCCGTCGCGGGCCGGGCCAGGGTGAGCAGCGCGACCAGCGCGAGGACCGAGCAGGCCAGAATGCTGATCGCCATGCCCGCCGCAGATCCGCCGACCAGCGGAGCGACCAGCGCGGCAAGGCCGAACTGTCCGGCCCCCATCACCGCGGACCCGGTGCCCGCGGCGTCGGGCACCTCGGCCTGGCCGAGCGCGGTCGCGTTGCCCATGATGAAACCGATCGCCGTCGTCACCACGAACAGCAACGGCAGCACCGCCGCCGGGCCGATGCCGCCGACGGCCACCACCAGGACCAGTGCGGCACCGGCCGCGGTGACCAGCAGGACGCCGAAGGTGAGCAACTGCCTGGCGTGGAATCGCCCGATCAGGCGGGTGTTGACGATGCTGCCGAGCACGATGCCGACCGAGTTGACCCCGAACACGATCGAGAACTGTCCTGCGGTCAGGCCGAGGACGTCCTGCACCACGAACGGCGACGCCGAAATGTAGGAGAACAGCGCGCCGAACCCGAACATGAACGCCAGCGCGTAGCCGACGAACCGGCGATTGCCCACCACGTACCTGCCGTTGCGGGCCAGCGCGGCGAGACCACCGCCGTGCCTGCGGTCCGGCGCCAGCGTCTCCGGGATCAGGGCGAGCACGCCCACCACCATCACCACGCCCGCGACGGCGAGCACCCAGAAGATGCCGCGCCAGCCGATCGGGCCGAGCAGCGCACCGCCAGCCATCGGTGCGACCACCGGGGCAACGCCGCCGATGATCATCATGAGCGAGAACAGCTTCGCGGCGGCGTCACCCGACGCGCGGTCGGCGATCACCGCCCGCGCCAGCACGATCGCGGCACCGCCGCTCAACCCCTGCACCAGACGCGCCGCGATCAGGACACCCGCCGACGGCGCGATCGCGCACAGGATCCCGCTGAGCGCGAACACCGCGGTGCCGCCGAGCAGCAGCCCGCGGCGCCCCCACCCGTCGGAGAGCGGCCCGACGATCAGCTGCCCGATGCCGAGCCCGGCCATGAACGTGGTCAACGTCAACTGCACGGTCGAGTCCGATGTCGACAGGTCGTCGCCGAGCATCGGAAGTCCCGGCAGGTACATGTCCGTCGCCAGCGGGGCGATCGCCGACAACAGGGCGAGGGTCAACAGCATCGGAACCGGTATCGCACGCATCACATGGGAGTACCAGCGGCGCGTGTGCTTGCTTTATTCCCGTGGCGGGGTGATCTTTTGGGGATGACCTCCGACGCGCAGGATGCCGGGCCCGCCGAACTTCCCGCACGCCTCGCCGACCTCCTCGACGTGTACGCCGACCACCTGCGGCTCGAACGCGGCAGATCCGAGCACACCGTCCGCGCCTACCTCGGTGACGTGCGGTCGCTGCTGGCGCATGTGGTCGCGACCGACCCCGACGCCCGACTCGAGGATCTGGACCTGGCCACCCTGCGGGCCTGGCTGTCGGGGCAGGCCGCCGCGGGCGTTGCCCGCACCACCCTCGCGCGTCGCACCGCATCCGCCCGCACGTTCACCGCCTGGCTCACCCGCACCCGCCGCATCCCACGAGACCCCGGGGTCCGGCTGGCGTCCCCGAAGACGCATCGGACGCTGCCGGCCGTGCTCCGGCAGGGTCAGGCCGAGGATGCGATGCGGGCCGCCGAATCGGGTGCCGCGCAGCATGATCCGGTGGCACTCCGGGACCGGCTGATCGTGGAGATGCTGTACGCCAGCGGAATTCGGGTTGGAGAATTGTGCGGACTCGACCTCGGCGACGTCGACCACGAGCGGCGGGTGGTTCGCGTGGTTGGCAAGGGCGACAAGCAGCGCTCGGTCCCGTTCGGGGCGCCCGCCGCCGCCGCCCTCGACCTGTGGCTGCGCGTCGGGCGTCCCGCCCTCGCGAATCCCCGGTCCGGCGAGGCGTTGCTGCTGGGCAAACGGGGTCGGCGACTCGACCAGCGGCAGGCGCGGACCGTGGTGCATGAGGTGCTCGAAGCGGTCCCCGGGGCGCCGAGCCTCGGGCCGCACGGCCTGCGGCATTCCGCGGCAACCCACCTGCTTGAGGGCGGCGCCGACCTGCGCGTCGTGCAGGAACTGCTCGGCCACAACAGCCTCGCGACCACTCAGCTCTACACCCACGTGTCCGTCGCCCGGCTCCGTGCGGTGCACGATCAGGCCCACCCGCGGGCCTGACGCCCGACTCCGGCCGTGTGAGCGGGCCTGACACCCCGCCTCCCGGTCAGGAATGGAGCGGCTTCAGCCGGACCGGGCCGGGCCGGAGCAGGGCAAGCGGGTCCAGGTACACGTCCCGTCCGCGGCGTACCCCCCAGTGCAGGCAGCTGCCGGGGCAGCCCGGGTGCCCCGCGGCCAGGGTGCCGAGCCCGGCCCCCCGGGCCACCCGCTGCCCGACCCGGACGCTCGCCAGCACCGGCTCGTAGGTCGTCCGCAGCCCGCCGCGGTGGTCGACGGACACCACCGGCTTGCCCGCGACCTCGCCTGCGAAGACCACCACCCCGTCGCCGGCGGCCAGCACCGGCTGACCGGCGGCGGCGGACAGGTCGACGCCGCGGTGCCCGGCCAGCCAGTCGCGGGCGGGCGGATCGAACGGGGTCACCACGATCGGACGGGGGGTGAGGGGCCAGCCGAAGCCGGCGGCCGCGGCGGGGGCGGCGGCGCCGAGCAGCAGAGCAGCGCAGAACCCGAGGAGCATCGGCAGTCGCATCTCCCCACCCTGACCGTTCCCGGTCAGCCGCGGGAGCCCGCGACCGCGCCCTGGGGAGAATTCCGCGCGTTCTCCACAGCCCGCGGAGGCCGATTGGGACCTGCACCGTGCACCCCGTACACTCGACACGCGGTCTGTGTTCGCGCAGTCCGACTTCGCGCGCCCGCGCATCGACAAGCAGCCTTCGGCTGGTCCCGCATTCGTGCAGGTCCGAGGGTTGGTGGGCGCCAGGGCAGGGGTCACCCGACCGCCTGCGTCAACCGGAAATGAAAGAGGTACACAGCCATGGCTGTTGTGACCATGAAGCAGATGCTCGACAGTGGAACCCACTTCGGGCACCAGACCCGTCGCTGGAACCCGAAGATGAAGCGGTTCATCCTCACGGACCGCAACGGCATCTACATCATCGACCTGCAGCAGACCCTCACGTACATCGACAAGGCGTACGAGTTCGTCAAGGAGACCGTCGCGCACGGCGGCACCATCCTGTTCGTCGGCACCAAGAAGCAGGCGCAGGAGTCCATCGCCGAAGAGGCCACCCGCGTCGGCATGCCGTACGTGAACCAGCGCTGGCTCGGCGGCATGCTCACCAACTTCACGACCGTCCACAAGCGCCTGCTGCGTCTGAAGGACCTCGAGGCCATGGAGCAGACCGGCGGCTTCGAGGGGCGCACCAAGAAGGAAATCCTCATGCTCACGCGTGAGATGACCAAGCTGGACCGCACCCTCGGCGGCATCCGGGACATGGCCAAGGTTCCGTCGGCCATCTGGGTCGTCGACACCAACAAGGAGCACCTGGCGGTCTCCGAGGCGCGCAAGCTGAACATCCCGGTCATCGCGATCCTGGACACCAACTGCGACCCCGACCTCGTCGACTACCCGATCCCGGGCAACGACGACGCCATCCGCTCCGCCGCGCTGCTGACCAAGGTCGTCGCGTCCGCCGTTGCCGAGGGTCTGCAGGCCCGCGCCGGCCGCAACGCCGCCGACGACAGCAAGCCCGAGGCAGGCGCCGAGCCGCTCGCCGAGTGGGAGCAGGAGCTCCTGTCGCAGGCCGCGCCCGCCGCCGACGCCGAGGCTGCGCCCGCCGCCGAGGCCGCGCCCGCCGCCGAGGCCGCGCCCGCGACCGACGCCGAGGCCCCGCAGGCCTAGTTGATCCGGCCCCGACCCATCGCTGCACGGCCGGGTCGGGGCCGTTTCGCTCCCCATCCAGACACTCATTCGAGGAGGCTCGCCCCCGATGGCGAACTACACCGCCGCTGACGTGAAGCGGCTCCGCGAGCTCACCGGCTCCGGCATGATGGACTGCAAGAACGCGCTGACCGAGACCGACGGCGACTTCGACAAGGCCGTCGAGCTGCTGCGCATCAAGGGCGCGAAGGACGTCGGCAAGCGCGCCGAGCGGTCCACCGCCGAGGGCCTGGTCATCGCCAAGGACGGCGTGATGCTCGAGCTCAACGCCGAGACCGACTTCGTCGCCAAGAACGCCGAGTTCCAGGCGCTGGCCGACACGGTCGTCGCCGCGGCCGCCGCCGCGAAGCCTGCCGACCTGGACGCCCTCAAGGCGGTCGAGGTCGACGGCAAGACGGTCGACGCCCTGGTTCAGGAGCTGTCCGCGAAGATCGGCGAGAAGCTTGAGCTGCGCCGCGTCGTCTCCTTCGACGGCCCGGTCGCGACCTACCTGCACAAGCGTGCGTCCGACCTGCCGCCCGGTGTCGGCGTGCTGATCGAGTACACCGGTGAGGGTGACGCGGCGGCCGAGGCCGCCCGCGCCGCCGCCATGCAGGTCGCCGCGCTCAAGGCGAAGTACCTGACCCGCGACGAGGTCCCCGCGGATGTCGTCGAGAACGAGCGTCGCATCGCCGAGCAGACCGCGAAGGAGGAGGGCAAGCCGGAAGCAGCCCTCCCGAAGATCGTCGAGGGTCGCGTCAACGGCTTCTTCAAGGATGTCGTGCTGACCGAGCAGTCCTCGGTGACCGACAGCAAGAAGACCGTCAAGGCCCTGCTCGACGAGGCGGGCGTGACCCTGGTCCGCTTCGCGCGGTTCGAGGTCGGCGCCAGCTAGTCGCGGGCACCACCGCCGAAACGGCCCCGTCACCACCCGGTGACGGGGCCGTTCGCGTGCCTGCGGCACTGTGCTTTATTCTTCCCCCCCCCTGGGTGAGAACCCCACCCAGACGCGAAACCGCCCCC